>CACOIM010000006.1 GCA_902627325.1 uncultured Prochlorococcus sp.
ATGATAGGAACAGGCAAATATCAATCTCCCAAAATTATGGTAGATAGTTTAGAAAGCTCAAAATCTGAAATTATTACAGTTGCAATTAGAAGAATTAAAAATTTGGATAAAAATACAAATTTACTACAGCAGATAAATTGGTCAAGATATTGGATGTTACCAAATACTGCTGGTTGTAAAAATTCTGAAGAGGCAATCAGAATTGCATTACTGGGGAGAGAATTAGCTAAGTTATCAGGGCAAGAAGATAATAATTTTATAAAATTAGAAGTAATCCCTGATATGAAACATCTCCTGCCAGATCCTATAGAGACTTTAAAAGCAGCAGAAATTCTTGTTAAAAAGAATTTCAGTGTCTTACCTTACATAAATGCTGATCCAATCCTTGCAAAAAGACTTGAAGAGATAGGTTGTTCAACCGTTATGCCATTAGGTTCACCAATTGGATCTGGTCAAGGTCTTTTAAATTCTTCAAATATCTCAATCATTATAGAAAACTCAAATATCCCAGTAATTATAGATGCAGGAATTGGAGTCCCCAGTGAAGCATGTCAAGCTATGGAGATGGGAGCCGATGGAGTTTTAATCAATACTGCAATTGCGTTAGCTGATGATCCGAGAAGAATGGCTCAAGCCATGGATTTAGGCGTAAAGGCAGGGCGTACATCTTTCTTAGCAGGAAGAATACAAAAAGCTTTATATGCCAATCCAAGTTCCCCTGAAGAAAATATTTCAAAGTAATTTGTAATAAATTCGATCCCGATTTTAAGAAGAATTTGATTGAGGTTAAATTTGATTTTTATTAGTGTTTTTAAAAAAGTTTTGAAACTTTTTTAAATATTTGTTCCCATAATGATAGGTTACTATAGTAGTTTATTAAAGATATTTGGAAAAATTAATCCGGAGTTTTGAGTGAAAGTTATTGTTCTTGGAGGAGATGGATTTTGTGGCTGGCCATGTGCAGTCAACTTATCCGAACAAAATCATGAAGTAATTATTGTTGACAATCTTAGCCGCAGAAAAATAGATATTGATCTTGAAGTCGAATCTCTAACTCCAATCTCATCTATAAATGAGAGATTAGCAGCATGGGAAGAGACAGGAGGCAAACCAATAAGATTCATTAACATGGATATTTCTAAACAATATTTAAAGTTACTAAATTTGTTGATTAATGAAAAGCCTGATTCAATTGTACATTTTGCAGAACAAAGAGCTGCTCCATACTCAATGAAATCAAGTTTTACGAAGAGATATACAGTTGATAATAATGTTAATGGGACTCATAACCTTTTAGCTGCTATCGTTGAAAGCAATCTTGATATTCATATAGTCCACTTAGGGACAATGGGTGTTTATGGATATGGTTCTCATAGAGGAGCTACTATCCCAGAGGGATATTTAAAAGTTGAAGTTCCTCAACCGGATGGGACGAGATTTGAAGAAGAGATACTTCATCCTGCAAGCCCAGGAAGTGTGTACCATATGACAAAAACTTTAGACCAGCTATTATTTCTTTACTACAATAAAAACGATCTAATTAGAATTACAGATTTACATCAAGGAATTGTTTGGGGGACAAATACTAAAGCCACTTTAAAAGACCCAAGATTAACGAATAGATTCGACTATGACGGGGATTATGGAACAGTATTGAATAGATTTTTAATGCAAGCTGCTATAGGTTATCCTCTAACGGTCCATGGAACAGGAGGCCAAACCAGAGCTTTTATTCATATAAAAGATTCGGTTAAATGTGTTCAGCTAGCTTTAGAAAATCCTCCTAACAAAGGAGATAGAGTTAAGATATTTAATCAAATGACGGAAAGTCATCAAGTAGGTGAATTAGCAAAGAAGGTTGCGGCTTTAACAGGCGCTGAAATTAATTATTTACCTAACCCTAGAAACGAAGCAGTAGAGAATGATCTAATTGTAGATAATAGATGTTTTATTGAATTGGGACTTAATCCAACAACACTCGATAATGGATTACTAGAAGAAGTATTAGATGTAGCTAAAAAATTTGCAAATAGATGTGATAAAAAAAGAATCCCTTGCGTTTCTGCTTGGACAAAAACTCAAGAAAAAGCTATAAAATCAGATTAAAGATATTGAAAATTTTTTAACCACGTGAAAATTGCATTTTTTACTGAGACTTTTCTTCCCAAAGTTGATGGAATAGTCACTAGATTGACAAAAACTATTGAATATCTTGTTAAGAATGGAGATGATGTTATTGTTTTTTGCCCTGAAGGATCTCCTAATAATTACAAAGGGGCAAAAATTGTAGGAGTAGCAGCAATGCCTCTCCCCTTATATCCAGAATTGAAGCTAGGACTTCCTGGGCCTGCGGTATCAGATGCTCTTGAAGATTTTCAACCTGATTTAATCCATGTCGTAAATCCTGCAGTTTTAGGTTTAGGTGGCATTTGGTTAGCTAAAACAAATAATATTCCGCTAATTGCAAGCTATCATACTCACTTACCAAAATACCTTGAATACTATGGCATGGGAATGCTAGAACCGCTCTTATGGGAACTATTAAAAGCTGCTCACAATCAAGCATTACTAAATCTTTGTACATCGACAGCTATGGTAAATGAATTAGAAAGTAAAGGTATTAAAAGAACTGCATTATGGCAAAGAGGAGTAGATACGAATAGCTTTAAACCCGAATATAGGAATCAAAATATGAGAACAAAATTATTAGGGAGCTACCCTGACACAGGATCATTACTTATTTATGTTGGAAGATTATCAGCAGAAAAACAAATTGAAAGAATTAAACCTGTGTTAGAAAACATACCTGATGCAAGCTTAGCTCTTGTTGGAGATGGACCATATAGAAATCAATTAGAAAAAATATTTGAAAATACAAAAACAAATTTCGTTGGTTATTTAGCGGGGGAAGAATTAGCTAGCGCATACGCATCAGGTGATATTTTTTTATTCCCTTCAAGTACTGAAACATTAGGTCTTGTTTTATTAGAAGCTATGGCAGCAGGATGTCCTGTAATTGGGGCCAATAAAGGAGGTATTCCAGATATAATAAATGATGGTATTAATGGATGTTTATATGATCCCGATCAAGAAGATAACGGCGAAAAAAGTTTAATCGATGCAACAAAAAAAATATTACGAGATAGTTCTACAAAAGAAAAGATGAGAATAGCGGCTCGGACAGAAGCAGAAAAATGGGATTGGAATCAGGCAACTCTTCAACTGAAAAATTTTTATACTAAAACTTTAGACAAAATTTAGAAAAAATTAAGCAACATTTGGTGGTGGGGTAGGACTATTTACAGAGGTAATAGGGAGTATTAAGGTCGCAATATGTTGGTTCTTTTCAGGTCTTTTCTTTTTAGATAATCTTCTTCCAAAAGGCACTCTAATAACATTCGTTTCTTCGAGAGAAATTATGCCCATTTCTTCATGATTAATAAATTCTGGCAATTTTACAGAACTATTAGATAAATATTGAACCTTACGATCCTTTGATGAATCCTTTTTCATAGCTTCAAATACCCCAAAAAAATTTGATGCTTGACAATAATAAATAAAAATAGAGAAAAAACACTTTAAGAAAAGATTAATTTTTTCAATATATCTTTAAGATATCGAAGATTAACAGAGAAAGCCAGTCTTTAGGCGCATTTCTTTTCTTCAATTAAATCATCGTCCTGATAGCTACAAGAACATATTAAATTCTTATCACCATATGCATTATTTATCCTTGAGACAGGCGACCAAAACTTTTGGATAATTTGTTTTTTATATGGATATGCTGCCTTAGTTTTCGTATATGGCTTATCCCATTCCCTTAAAATTAAATGGTTCAAAGTATGCGGTGCATTAATAATCACATTATTATCCCTAGGGAAAACATTACTTTCTATTTCTAAAATCTCATCTGCAATAGATAACATTGCCGAACAAAATCTATCAATTTCTTTTAGGGTCTCACTTTCTGTTGGTTCTATCATGATAGTCTCCGCAACAGGCCAACTAATTGTTGGGGCATGAAAACTATAATCAATTAATCTTTTAGCAATATCATTTACACTTAAACCAATCTTTTGCTTCAAATATCTAAAGTCTAAAATGCACTCATGAGCGACGAAACCATTTTCACCCTTATATAAAATTTTAAACTTATTTTCAAGAGAAAAAGCAATATAATTTGCAGATAATATTGCTCGCGAACTAGCTTTTTGTAATCCCTTATAGCCAATCATTTTTATATACATCCAGCTTATTGGGAGGATACTTGCACTACCAAATTTTGCAGAGGAAACTGAAAACCCTAAATTATCAGGATATACCTTTTTTGAAAGACTATGAATTGGTAAAAATGGTTTTAATTTATTAGATACAGCAATTGGACCAACTCCTGGCCCTCCTCCACCATGAGGTATGCAAAATGTCTTATGAAGATTTAGATGACAAACATCCACTCCATACTCTCCAGGTTTACACAAACCAACTTGAGCATTAAGATTAGCTCCATCTAAATAAACCATTGCTCCAATGCTATGAACTAATTCACAGATCTTTCTAATATTAATTTCAAACACTCCATGAGTTGATGGATAAGTTAACATTAACGCCCCTATTTGGGTCCCAAAATCGTGAACCTTCTGCGATAAATCATTAAAGTCTATATTTCCCTCATTATCGCAATTAATTGAAACCACTTCAAATCCTGCCATGACCGCACTAGCGGGATTTGTTCCATGAGCACTTTTGGGGATCAGACATTTCTTGCGAGAAAAATCATTTTTAGATGAAAAATAAGATTGTATAGCCAACAATCCTGCAAACTCGCCTTGAGAGCCAGCATTAGGTTGAAAAGAGACTGCGTCTAAACCTACAATTTCAGCTATCCAGTTTCCAAGATCACAAATAATTTTTTTATAGCCAATAATCTGTGATGCTGGGACAAATGGATGAATAGAAGAGAAATTTTTCCAAGATATCGGATTCAATTCAGCTGCAGCATTTAACTTCATAGTGCAACTACCTAAAGGGATCATTCCATCTACAAGCGAAAAATCCTTCTCAGCAAGAGAATAAATATACCTCATTAAATCAGTTTCACTACGATACTCTTCAAATACATTTTGTTGAAGAAATTTCTCCTCCCTAAGAGGAATTCCATTTAAATTAAAAAGATTATCTCTTGGAATTTCTTCAAAATCAATATTTTTATCAATAACATCTGCAATAAATTTTAAGATCTTGTGTATTTCATCAAAATCACTCAGTTCATCAAGAGAAATACCAAATCCAGTAGCATTATCGATATCAGATCCCAAAGGTAAAATTCTAAAATTAAAACCATTTTCAATAGCAGATTTATGAATATCTACTGATTTTGGTGAATATATATCAAAGCTATCAAACCTAACATCTTGATTAAATATAAATCCAAGCTTATGAAGGCCTAGCTCTAAGTAATTTCTTAAAATTACGATATTTTTAGCAATATTATTTAATCCTTCATATCCATGATAGATAGCATAAAAAGAGGTGATAATAGCAAGTAATGATTGAGACGTGCAAATATTACTTGTAGCTTTTTCTCTCCTTATATGTTGCTCTCTAGTTTGCAAAGCTAATCTTAAAGATCTTTCTCCATCTTTAGATATTGTTTCACCAACGATTCTTCCAGGAATTAATCTACGGAATCTATCATTACAAGCAAAAAATGCTGCATGTGGACCACCAAAGCCCACCGGCACTCCAAATCTTTGCATGGATCCGATAGCTATATCCACACCAAAGTGTGCAATTGGTTTAATAAGAACCTGAGCTAAAGGATCAATTGAAGCACATACAGATATCTCTTGTTTATGAGCTTGAGAAATTAAAAAAGATGGATTAAATAAATTTCCATTTTGACCAGGTAATTGTATCAGTAATCCAAATGCTAATTCATCAAAATCACAACCTATATTATTATTAAATGTTTTTAAATTAATCCCAAGAGGTTTTGCTCTTGTGGATAACACATTGAAGGTATGGTTATAAACAGATTCACTTACTAAAAAAATATTTGAAGATTTATTTTTTCTAGCAGCATAGGCAACAGTCATTGCTTCTGCAGCAGCAGTTCCTTCATCTAGTAGTGAAGCATTAGCAATTGAGAAACCTGTTAATTCACAAATTAAAGTTTGAAAATTAAATAAAGCCTCTAATCTTCCTTGAGATATTTCTGCTTGATAAGGGGTATATGAGGTATACCAACGAGGGTTCTCTAAAACATGTCTCTTAATTACCTCCGGAATATGTGTGGAATAATAGCCAAGCCCTATCAAAGATCTTTTAAATTTATTCTGGTTAGCTAGTTTATTTATATTATTAGTAGCTTCTCTCTCAGAGCATCCCATAGGAAAATCAGCTGTTCCTTGATTCTTTATCTGTATATCTTTAGGAACAACTTGACTTATAAAATCTTCAATTGAATTAAAACCTAACTTGCTAAGCATAATTTTTTCATCATCATCATTTAGTCCTAAATGTCTGCTTTCAAATAAATCAGAATTATTAAGGTTCATGCAGTTAGTTTATTTTTTTTTAAAATAGCCGATTTTTTAAAAAATGTTTTAATTTGGCACAACCTTTGATTTATATTCATCAGATGTCATCAAATCATTCAAAGAATAATTATCATTAGGTTTAAAAATTATTAACCAGCCCGAGCCAATAGGATCATTCTGTAAAATTTCTGGATTATCAATAATTGCTTCATTTCTATCAATAATTTCTCCTGAAAAAGGTAAAAAGACTTCTTCCACCGCTTTTACAGATTCAATTGTCCCAAAAGTATCGCCTTTACTTAAAACTTCTCCTTTCTCTGCTAATTCGACAAATACAATATCTCCAAGTTGGTCAATAGCAAATTCACTAATTCCAAGCTTTAAAAGCTCTTCTTCTTCTTTGATGTATTCGTGTGTATCTGCATACTTTAAATATTCAGGAAATAAATAAGCCATAAATTTTAAATACTTGATAACAAATTTCTTCTAATTAGATTTTCTTCTAATAAATTTGATATTAACCGAATCAAAGCAATTTTGACATGCGCAATATGAGTACCTCCTTGTATAAAAATATTGTAAGGTTCTCTTAAAGGTGCATCTGCCGAAAATTCGCTTGTACTTCCCTCTATAAATGTTCCTCCGGCCATCAACAAATTCGATTCATAACCATTCATTGTAGAAGGAATGACATTTAAGAAAGAATCCACAGGAGAAGAAGACTGAAATGACTGACAGATCTTTTTTAAAAGTAAAGGATCTTCTAACTGAATAGCTTGAATAATATCTGATCTGTAAGCACCAGCCTCAGGAAGTACTTTAAAGCCAATTTTTTTAAATACAGAAGCTATTAAATCAGCACAATTTAATGATTCATGAATCATTTGAGGAGAAAGGAATAAGCCATGAAGTATAGTCCTGCTTAGTCCAAAATTTATACCTGCTTTAGAACCAATTCCTGGTGAGGTTAGCCTACAACATGCAAGTTCAACTAGTTCTTGATCTCCTACTACATAGCCACCACTAGGAACAATTGTTCCTCCTAAATTTTTAATCAAAGATCCTGCGACTATATTTGCACCATAAGCAGTAGGTTCTTTATCCTCTACTAATTCTCCATAACAATTATCAACAAAACAAATACAGTTATTATCTATAGAATGAACCAATTTACAAATTTTTTGTATATCTTTTGAATCTAATGAACGCCTCCATGTGTAGCCACAACTTTTCTGTATAAAAACTAGTTTACAATTTGTTTCCAAAATTATTTTTCTGAGCTTATTTTCAAAAGTACTCTTATTTCTGTGATCTATTTGTTTATATTTTATACCAAAATCAAGTAATGTTCCTTGCCCTTTCTTTCTTAACCCTATAACCTCTTCAAGAGTGTCATAGGGATTACCAGTAACAGAAAGCATCGTATCTCCTGGTCTCAGTATTCCGAATAATACAGATCCAATAGCGTGAGTGCCACTGACAAATTGCATCCTCACAGCAGCTTTTTCTGCTTGAAACAATTTTGCGTAAACATTATCAATTTTTTCTCTAGAGATATCATCAAGTCCCATCCCTGTAGAATTATTAAAATGACTTGTTGATATTTTCTCATCATGGAAAATATTTAAAATATTTTGCAATTTGAGATAAAGATCATTTGATCTACGACTAAATAACTTATTTAATTCCAATTCTGCTTCAAAAACAAAGTTTTGAACTAATTCATAATCTTTGGATTTCTTATTCATTTTTTACAGTATTACCCTCTTTCAATAAAACCATATTTCTTAATTCTGTGAGAAACGAATTTGGCCCACCCCTGACAAATAATGATAATTTTCGCGATGCTTCATAGAGATCTAATAACTCACCATCTAATTCTTCAGCGGTATAATCCTTAAGTCCTGCAATAACCTCTGCAAATCTCTCTCTTCTAGAAACTTTGATAACAGAATAAGCATTCATTATGTCATCCTTGCAATGTCTCCATGGACGATTCATGCAGAAATGTTCTGATAGAGCTTCGCTCAGCTTGGAAGCCTCTTCATCCTCTATAAACCAATCAAACGTTGATGGTAATGGTCTTAAGCCTGAGAAGATCTCAAATAATTCTCCGGCTGAAATCGGATTACCATTATCATTTTTAAGAGGGAAAGATGACTCTTGCAATGTTTTCCAAAGTTCAGGATAAGGTCCTTCCAAATGATCCCTTATCGATTCAACTCCCTGATATAAAATCGTATTTACCTGCGCTAGCGCTAGAAAAACCTCAGGCCCAGGTGAAGATAACTTTCCATTCCTTAGATTTGATATTTGAGAATTATGCACTCTACCTAAATCAAGTATTTCTGAAAGAAGTGGTAAAACTTTATGCGACCAAGCATTTCTTTCATGCCAAACATGTATCAAATGTGCCATTGCTCTACGACCACTTGATAATTTATCGCGATAACCTTGACTCACAGATAAGTAAACTGATCAATAGTATAGTATGATAATATTTCATATCGGCACATTTGAAAACAATTTAATATTATGAATAAACTTCTATTTCAAGAAACAGCTAAATTATCAAGGCCAGTCCCCCCAGAAAAAGTAATTGATCTACATAAGAAGTTTCTTGCTCCAAACAAGCAATCTTCCAAGTACCCACCAAAGCTTCATAAGACTTGGGGAACAATCTTCTTTATGCTTGTTATTCATATATTATCTCTTGTAGCCTTACAGCCGAAATTCTGGAGCACACCCTCCATTGTTACATTACTTTTTTTCTATTGGCTTACAGCGTGTCTAGGAGTGACGCTTGGATATCACAGATTACTATCACATAGAGCATTTATAGTTCCTCTCTGGCTAGAAAGATTTTTTGCTACCTGTGGGGCCATTAGCTGTCAGCACGGCCCGATTGATTGGGTTGGTTTACATAGACATCACCACTCATTTTCAGATACCGAAGTTGATCATCACAATAGCAAGAGAGGATTTTGGTATAGCCACATGGGTTGGATGTTTAAAGATGTTGAGGCCCTAAAAGCAGTACCAAAACTTAGTAGAGATCTAATAAAAGATCCATATTATAGATTCTTAAATAAATATTTTTTATTCCTCCAAATTCCTATTGGATTATCTTTATTTGCTATTGGAGAAAAGTTAGGAGTAGGAGGTTGGTCACTGGTCCTATGGGGGATACCACTTAGATTAGTAGTCGTTTATCATATTACTTGGCTAGTGAATTCAGCTACCCATTGCTGGGGTACTGTTGCCTTTGACAGTGGAGATGAATCCAGAAATAATGCTTGGGTTGCAGCTCTTACTTTTGGAGAAGGATGGCATAATAATCATCATGCGTTCCCAAATTCTGCTAGACAAGGACTTTTCAAAGGACAGATTGATTTAACATGGGAACATATTAAGTTTCTTGCTAGATTAGGTTTTGCAAAAAAAATAAAATTACCCTCAAGGACTTATTATTAAATAATATTCACTAATTTAATCATGGCGAAAAGAGTTCAAGTTGTTTTAACTGAAAATATTTCCAGCTTAGGAAAAGATGGAGATTTAGTTGATGTAGCACCTGGGTATGCAAGAAATTTCCTATTTCCAGCAGGAAAGGCAGTTAACGTTACTCCATCAGTACTTAAACAAATAGAAAGGAAAAGGGAAAAACAAAAAATTGCTGCTGAAAAAATCAAAAAGGAAGCTTTAGACTTTAAAACAGCCCTTAAAACCATTGGGAGATTTACAATAAAAAAACAAGTTGGAGAAGATGGTGTCCTTTTTGGAACCGTCACAAATGGTGATGTAGCTGAAGCTATTAAAGCTTCAACAAAAAAAGATATTGATAGAAGAAATATACAAGTTCCAGATATTCATACACTTGGTTCCTATACAGTTCAGATCAAACTACACCAAGAAGTAAGTGCAGAAGTTAATATAGAAGTAACAAGTTAAAATATTTGTTGCACATTTTTAAAAACTAGCCAGAGTATATATCTAAGTAATTTAAAAAATATGGTCTCAATCCCATTTCAAAATGATAGTTCTAATGCAAGTAATAATTTCAAAAGAAACAATAGTAATGAAACTGCTGGATTAGTTCCACCTCAAAATATTCAAGCTGAAGAGTCAGTACTTGGAGGTATATTACTAGATCCAGATGCTATAGGTAGAATCGCAGATTTACTAAAGCCTGAAGCGTTTTATATTAATGCTCATAGAGAAATTTACAAAACTGCTATAACATTACATACCCAAGGTAAGCCTACTGATCTAACCTCTATGAGTGCATGGCTTGCGGATAACGGGTCATTAGACTTAATTGGAGGCAATAATAAATTAGTAGAATTAGTCGAAAATGTAACTTCTACTGCCTCAATTGAACAAGTTGCAGGCCTAATAAGTGATAAATTCTTAAGAAGACAATTAATACGCTCAGGGAATGAAGTTATTCGGCTTGGTTTTGATCAGTCTCAAGCCACCAATGAAATACTTGATAAAGCAGAACAAAAAATATTTGAAATAAGTCAAGAAAAGCCATCAAAAGGATTAACTCAAGCAGCAGAAATATTAACAAGCACCTTCAACGAAATTGAATCAAGGTCTTTAGGTACATCCGTCGCTGGAATTCCTGTAAATTTTTATGATCTAGACGCCATGACTCAAGGTTTTCAACGCAGTGATCTTATTATTGTGGCAGGGAGACCTTCTATGGGTAAGACCTCAATGGTTTTAAACCTTGCTAAAAATGTTGCGCAATCGCAAGATTTACCAGTATGCGTCTTTAGCTTAGAAATGAGTAAGGAACAATTAACTTACAGATTACTCTCTATGGAAGTAGGCATAGAGAGTGGAAGATTAAGAACAGGAAGATTACAGCAAGATGAATGGCCATTATTAGGTGAAGGTATTAATTCATTAGGTCAACTTCCTATATTTATTGATGACAAACCAAATTCAAGTGTCTTGGAGATGAGATCACTTTGTAGAAGGCTAATAGCAGAGCAAGGGAAAGAACTTGGCTTGATAGTAATCGATTATTTACAATTAATGGAAGGTACAACACCAGATAACAGAGTGCAGGAATTATCAAGGATTACTAGGGGTTTAAAAGGCATGGCGAGAGAATTAAAAGTACCAGTTGTAGCACTATCGCAATTAAGTAGAGGTGTAGAATCTAGAACAAATAAAAGGCCAATGTTAAGTGACTTAAGGGAGTCTGGATCTATAGAACAGGATGCCGATTTAGTCTTAATGATTTATCGTGACGAATATTACAATCCTGAGACTGAGGATAGAGGCATTACTGAAATTATTGTGACCAAACATAGAAATGGTCCAGTTGGAACAGTAAAATTACTATTTGAGCCTCAATATACAAGATTTAGAAACTTAGCAAATTAATAACTTCAATTTCATGAAAGCCGACATCTCTATAAATGAATCTTTTGAGATAATTGTAATTGGTGGAGGCCATGCAGGTTGTGAAGCTGCTATCACATCTGCGAAGCTAGGATTCTCAACTGCATTGTTTACAATAAATCTAGATAGAATTGCTTGGCAACCATGCAATCCAGCAGTGGGCGGACCTGCTAAAAGTCAATTAGTACATGAAGTAGATGCTTTAGGTGGGATAATCGGAAAAATTGCAGATGAAACAGCTATTCAAAAAAGAATCCTAAATGCGAGTAGAGGTCCGGCAGTATGGGCCCTAAGAGCACAGACTGATAAGAGAGAATATTCAAAGCGGATGATTGAAATTCTTCAAAATACTGAAAATCTTACTCTCAAAGAGGCTATGATTACCGACATAGAGGTTGAGGAGATAATTGAATCATCTAGTATTAAAACAAATTCAAGAAAGAGGATTAAAGGTGTAAAAACATTTTTTGGAAGTAACTATTCTGCCAAAGCAATCATCATAACTGCGGGCACTTTTCTAGATGGACGAATATGGATAGGTAATAAATCTATGTCTGCGGGGAGATCAGGAGAACAAGCAGCGACTGGGCTAACAGAATGCCTTCACAATATTGGGATTAAAACAGAAAGATTAAAAACTGGTACTCCTGCAAGAGTTGATAAAAAAAGTATAAATTTCGATGTACTTGATATTCAACCTAGTACAGCAATTGATAAAAATTTTTCCTTTGACCCAACAGTAAAGACAAGAATGCCTCAAGTTAGTTGCCATATCACTCGAACTACCTCAGAAACGCATCAATTAATTAGAAATAACTTACATTTAACTCCAATTTATGGAGGTTTTATTGATAGTAAAGGTCCGAGATATTGCCCATCTATAGAAGATAAAATTGTTAAATTCGCAGAGAAAGATTCGCATCAAATATTTCTGGAACCTGAAGGCATAAATACTCCTGAAATATATGTACAAGGCTTCTCAACAGGACTACCAGAAAATATTCAATTAGAGTTATTACAGACACTACCTGGACTTGAAAATTGTACTATGTTACGACCTGCATATGCAGTTGAATATGACTATATCCCAGCAACGCAATTACAACCGTCATTAGAAACAATATCAATTGAGAACTTATTTTGTGCTGGGCAGATTAACGGGACAACTGGCTATGAAGAAGCAGCAGCGCAAGGATTAGTAGCAGGCATTAATACAACAAGAAAACTAAGAGGTTTAAATCCCATCATATTTTCGCGTGAAAGTAGTTATATAGGAACAATGATCAATGATCTGATTACACGCGACTTAAAAGAACCTTATAGAGTTTTAACAAGTAGAAGTGAATATAGATTAACGTTAAGAGGAGATAATGCAGATCGCCGATTAACATCTTTAGGCTTTGAAATTGGATTGATTGATAAAAAAAGATGGGATGACTACACTAAGAAAATTAAAACGATGAAAGAAGAGATTCATAGGCTAAACAATACACGGTTAAAATGCACAGATAAAATATCAACGTCTTTACAACAAGATTACGGTATAAAAATAAAAGGATCTGCCACCTTAGCAGAACTTCTTAAAAAAACAAATTTTCATTCCAAAGGACTGATTAAATATGGCTTAATGAGTGAAGATATATCTCCATCAGTAAGAGAAGGAATTGAAATAGATATTAAATATGAGGGTTATTTAAAAAGACAGAGAAACAACATCGCTCAAATAGAAAAGCAGCGATTAAAAATACTTTCTAAAGAAATTAACTATTCAAAGATTGAAACTTTATCTTTGGAAGCTAGAGAAAAATTGAATCTTTTAAAACCAAATAATATTGGGGATGCTTCACAAATTCCTGGGGTTAGTAAAGCTGATTTAACAGCATTGCTTGTTTGGTTAAAAATCAAAGAACTTAAAAAAGATAAATTCAATATTTTCAAAAAATAGTTAGGATCAAATAAATATAACTAAATTGTGGAAAATAATAATCTTTTTAATTCTCCTGAAATCCTATGGGAATCAAGTGCCTCTGTTTTTCTTGATAAAAATAAATTTCCTGAAATTCCAGGAGCATGGAAACTAATGCTCCTAGGGGATGGGAGTCCTACTAGACATTTACAACTTCTCACCAAAAAAGAAACAAAAATAGAATTAATTGGAATGAATTTAGATCACGAACTATCAAAAAAAACTCCTAAAGAAATAAATCAACTTACAAAACCTCTAATCAGGAGACAAGTTTGGATTAAGAATAACGATATTACCCTTGCATGGGCTGAAAGCTGGTGGAATATTGACGCAGTGAATACAAACCTGACAAATAAAAAAGAACCTATTTGGAAAAATCTTACAAAAGATCGATCTGAGCTTTTTAGAGAAGTTGATACTATCTCAATTGTAGATTCTCAATGGTTACAAAAAGAATTTTCATTCACAGGACCTTTCTGGTCAAGAAATTATAGATTTTTCAGAAATAAAAAGCCATTGACAATAATTCGTGAGGTATTTAATCCCTTCATAGAGAAATGGTTAGGCAATTCAGGCATTGAAGAGTATTTAAATTTGCAATCTACTACGTCTTGATCTTGGAAAATTTCTTGCTGTAGAAATTCTTTTATTATCTGATCGCAGATCCGGGTTAGAATCTTCTTTTTTAAGAGAAGGTCTCTGCCACTTATTTATTTGATAAAATGAATCATCTTCCCACTCTTGATTAGAAGAATTATTTGCGGGAGCAAGTCTTTTTTGCTGTGCGACAATTTTATCTTTTGATCTTAAAGATATTGCTTCTAAAGGCCTCTTCCCCTGGGATGAAGCATTTTCCTCATAATTTATACTTCTTCTAAATGATTTAAATTGATTTTCATCTGCTTCAAAACTCTCATTACTCCATTCTTCATAATCATCCTCAAAAAAAGAATCCATTTTATCTGTCACCCAATTACCAATATTCCTTACATTTTTACGAGAAAAGTCTCTCAATCTTGATCTTTTTCTTGCTCCAGGTCTGGCTCCGGAGAACCCATCAGCAATTTGTCTACCTGTTTCAAAAAACTGTTCAAATCTTGTATCAAAATTTACTCCATCGGATCTATTTTTATTTAATTTTCTTCTAGATGATCTCATATGAATACATTTTAAACACAAATTACTTCATTAAATTTGAAGATTCAAATTTATAAACAAATTAAAAATATTTGATCATGTCTCAAACGCTATTAGACATTTAACTTCCCAATTACCATTAAAAAATAAATTAAAACAATTCTTGCAAGCAAAATTTTTTATTCTTCTTTTATATATAAACTAAACCACAATGAAGACATTTACCTGGAAATTTCAACTTTTTTCTTTGAACAGAAAAACCATATCTTTCAGTTATTTGAACAAATTTTGAAGAATATTTACTAAATCATGAAATATTGGTAGAAGATGTAAAGACGCCTATCATGAATTTAATTTATTTTATTTTGACAAAGAAAACCAACAAAATTGATTTATTTTCTTAAAGTAAGAAAAAACATTTATTATGGACGCAACTCTCGTAAAAGATATAGGAATTAAAGCACTTTTAGCTGGAGGTGCTGTACTTGTTTCGTTTTGGACTTTTAATGCAGTAAAACTTGTTATTAAAGCAAGAGGTATTAATCCTCTGGTAAGAAAATTCTTTGATCAGATAGCAGCAGGAAGAATAGATGCTGCTTATGGTTTAACTAGCAAGACATACAAAACACATGTAAAAAGGCAAGATTTCCTGAAGTTCTTGGCAAGCCTAAATTTAAATAAATATAGAAATCTCAAATCTGGGACTCCTAGAATTCAAGAAGATCAAATCATTATTACCTTGAATTTAAAATCTGAAGACAAAAAAGAAGAATTACCTTTGGATTTTACTTTTTCTCAAATTGATAATGACTGGAAAATTGATCGAATAGCTAAAGCTAATAAATAATTATTTTAACTGTGAACTTAGAAGAAATAAATAAATCAAGAATAATAGAATTAAGAAAGCTAATAGATAATGCTAACTACGCTTATTACACTTTAGATATGCCACAGATTGAAGACTCAATCTATGACAGCTTATATAAGGAATTAATTGAACTTGAGAAAAGATATCCAAGGTTAAAAACTATTGATAGTCCAACAAATAGGTTAGGCGGAAAAATTTCTGATGGATTTGAGAAGATAATACATACAATTCCACTTTATAGCCTTGATAATGCTTTTAATTCTCAGGAAGTAAGTAATTGGCTAATTAAAATAGAAAAATTATTAAGTCAAGAGAAAGATATTTCTTCTAGGAAAAATCTTTTAGTTGCTGAATTAAAAATTGATGGGAATGCTTTGGCTTTAAAATATCAAAATGGTATTTTAGTGAGCGCAGCCACTAGAGGAGATGGACAAGAAGGAGAAGATATCACAATTAATGCTAAGAGGATAAGATCAATTCCTTTGAGATTGAGAATTAATAATCCCCCTGAGATATTAGAGGTCAGAGGAGAAGCATTTATCTCCAAAAAATCCTTTCACGAAATAAACGCTTTTAGGAAATCCAAAGGAGAACAATTATTTGCCAACCCAAGGAATGCTTGCGCAGGCTCTCTAAGACAATTAGATCCTAAGGTGGTTTCAAAAAGAAATCTTGATTTTTATGCTTATCAAGTTCACTTTACCAATAATCCCATATTTGAACAAAAATTTACTAATCAGTGGGATAGATTAGAATTCTTGAAAGATTGCGGTTTTAAGATAAATATACATTCAAAAATAATAAGCAAAATTTCAGAACTTGAAAATTATTATGAGTTCTGGGAAAAAGAAAGAAATAAAATTAATTTTGATACAGATGGAATAGTTATCAAAATTAATGATATAAAAAAACAAGAAATTTTAGGTTATACACAAAAGGCTCCCAGATGGGCAATCGCCTTAAAATTTCCAGCAGAAGAAATAACTACAAAAATTCAAAGTCTTAGCTTTCAAGTTGGCAGATCCGGAGCGATCACACCTGTTGCTAACTTTGAGGAAGTACAATTAGCAGGCACAAAAGTTTCGAGAGCAACTTTACATAACATTGAAAGATTTGAATATTTGGATATACATTCTTCGGATACTGTAATTGTTAGAAAAGCAGGTGAAATAATACCTGAAGTTGTAAAGGTAATAAAAGAGTTGAGAATAAATAATTCAGTAAAAATTAACTTTCCAAAATTCTGCCCTTCTTGTGGAGGAAGGCTTGAAAAAATACCTGAAGAAGCAACTATTAAATGTATCAATAAAAATTGCGAAGCAGTTTTAATTGGATTAATAAAGCATTGGGTTAGTAAATCTGCAATGAACATTGATGGTTTAGGTATCAAAATAATTGAACAACTACTGGAAGCAAAATTAATTAGAAATATTTCAGATTTATACACTCTTAATTACGAAAAGCTTATAAAGCTTGAAAGAATGGGTGAAAAATCAACTTTAAATCTTTTAAAAGCAATTGAAAATTCAAAAAATCAATTATGGAAAAAGAAATTGTATGGA
This sequence comes from uncultured Prochlorococcus sp., assembly GCA_902627325.1. Lineage (GTDB taxonomy): Bacteria > Cyanobacteriota > Cyanobacteriia > PCC-6307 > Cyanobiaceae > Prochlorococcus_A. The sequence continues at coordinate 17,491 of CACOIM010000006.1, forward strand.
TTAGGGATTAATCATATTGGACAAGTTACAGCTAAAAATATATGTAATAAATTTAATTGTATTGAAGACTTAAAAGAAGCAAGCCTCAATAATCCAAATAAACTTATAGAAATAAATGGAATTGGAGATGAAATCATAGAATCTTTGAAAACGTGGTTTGAATCTGAGGATAATACAAACTTAATTACAATGCTTAATGAAAGAGGTATATTATTTCATAATGAAATTGATGAAAATCAAATAACTCTTAATCAAAATAATAAAATTAACAAAAAAGTATTTGTCCTTACAGGAACGATGGCATCATTCTCAAGAGAACAATTAATCACTAAAATTGAAAGATTTGGTGGTCAAGTCAAAAATACAATTAGCAAGAATACAGATTATTTAATAGTAGGAGATAAAGCAGGAAGTAAATTAGAAAAAGCAAAAAAATTAGGAACTAATATATTAAAAGAAGAAGAGCTTCTCAACCTATTATCAAATAATCAAAAGACATGACTCAAAAAAGAATTTATAAATTTATAAAAAGTCCTTGTGGACAAGCAAAATATGAAAAATTAACTCTAAATAAAACATTCTTTGGAAAGATAAGATTATATTGGTTTATTGTTTTTGCAACAATACAAGATTTTAACCTTAGAGATTAAACATTACTTTGATTCATTAATAATTTCATTTGAGTATTTTGATAAAAAATAAATAACCAAGGAAGTAGAGATAATACTAATCAATGAAGTAAACAAGTTATTATTTAATTTTAAATTTACAATATCGCTTAAATCATTTAAAAGTGATCCAACAGAACAATAAAGAAAAGTTCCTGGAATTATACAAATTAAACTAATTGAAAAATCTTTGTAAGTTATATTATTTAAGCCATAAAAGTAATTTAGGATACTAAATGGAAATAAAGGAGATAATCTTGTCAAAACTATTAATTTCAAACCTCCTTTTTGGATGATATTTTCTAATAAAGACAATTTTGGGTATCTATTAATAATATCCAATACTTTTTTGGAAAGAAATCTTTGTGAAATAAAAAAAGAGATAGAGGCTCCTATAAAAGCACTTATAAATACAATCAAAGAGCCTAAATATGTTCCATATAAATATCCTGCTGCAAGTGAGAGCCATGAAGCTGGAAGAATCAAAAGTACTATAAATATGTAAATAACAACAAAAAAGAAAATTCCTAATCCCGAATCGAGAGAAATAAGAAAATCTAAAATATTTTCTAAAAAAGACATCAACTTAACATTTTTAATTTTTTGGAAATTGAATTTGATTTAGCTGTTGCCTCTTTTAATTTAGATTGACATTCATCTACAACATTTTTTGGCGCTTTATTAATAAAATTTTTATTCATAATTCTATTATTTAAAACTTTTATATCTTCATTCGCTTTTGACTGATCTTTTAAAAGTTTTTCTTTTAAAGATTCCATATTAATTATCCCTTCAAATGGTAAATAAACTTCAAGATTCCCAACTATTCCTGAGAAAGATTTTGCAAAATCTTCCTTACTAAACTCATCTTGTTTAAGAATATTTATATCTGATGCTTTAGTAATCAACCTAATATCTTCACTCATCTTTTTAACAAAGTCTAATAAATTAATATCATCTGAAACTAAAAAAATAGAAATCTGTTGAGCAGGTTTTAATCCTAGTTCAGCTCTAAGATTTCTTATTAATCTAATGATTTCAAACAACTTATCAAAAGATTTCTCAAGATTATCATCTAAGTATTTTTCATCTATACTTGGCCATCTTTGAAGAGATAGTAATATATCATCATTTCCCAAATGCAAAGAATGCCAAAGTTCCTCTGTCAAATGAGGCATAAAAGGATTCATCATAGTAAGAATATTATCTAAAATTTCTTTTAACAAACTCTCGGATAATATTCTATTTTTAAATTCTGGGTTATTAAATCTGATTTTTTGAAACTCAAGATACCAATCACAAAAATCATTCCAAGCAAACTCATATATCAACTTTGCGGATTCACCAAGTTTATAACTAGATAAAAGATTATGTAGTTCTTTTTTAGTCCTGTTTAGTTTTGACAATATCCATTGATCAGTTAGATCATAATTACTATCTAAATAATTACTTTTCTTGAGTTCAACTTGTGAAGAAGAACAATTCATTAATACAAATTTAGTAGCGTTCCAAAGTTTATTTGCAAAATTTCTTGATGCTTCAACAGTAGAAGATGTTTTATTTTTTCTATCATAATCAAGCCTGATATCTTGACCTGCCCCTGCAACTTCTCTCACTAGAGCGAAGCGCAATGCATCTGAACCATAATTATTAATTAATAAGAGTGGATCAATACCGTTACCTGCACTTTTGCTCATTTTTTTATTATTTTCATCTCTGACTAAGCCATGAATATAAACATCCTGAAATGGGATCTTTGAAGTAAATACATTACCCATCATCGTCATCCTCGCAACCCAGAAAAAAATGATATCAAATCCTGTCACTAAGACACTATTTGGATACCATTTTTTAAAATCCTCATTATCAACGTTTGGCCAGCCCAATGTTGAAAAAGGCCATAAACCGCTCGAAAACCAAGTATCTAAAACATCTTTATCCCTAACTAAATTAAATTCTGAACCAAATTTTTCAGTTGCCTTTTTCAAAGCCTCATTCTCATTACGTGCAATTATATAAGGGGTATTTTGAGTTATTGTTTCATCAGGAGTTTGTAAAACGTACCATGCTGGAATTTGATGCCCCCACCACAATTGGCGACTAATGCACCAATCATTAATATTTACTAACCAATCTTTATATACTTTCTGCCATCTCTTAGGAATAAAATTTGGTTGTTCTAAATTATTTTTTTCTAAGCATTCTTTAGAAATATTTTCCATTTTTAAAAACCACTGCGTTGATAATAAAGGCTCAATTGGTACCTTTCCTCTATCAGAAAAAGGGACAGTATGTTTATATTCTTCAATTTTAGTTAAAAGTCCGATTGAATCTAATTCACTAATTATTTGCTCTCTAGCGACATATCTATCTAGGTTTTGAAATTGACCTGCATTTTCATTTAACGTACCATTCTTATTCATAATATTGATCTGTTTCAAATTATGTCTTTTACCAATTTCAAAATCATTAGTATCATGGGCTGGAGTGACTTTTACACAACCCGTACCAAATTCCATGTCTACATGCGAATCACCAACAACAGGAATATTCCTATCAACGAAAGGAACCTTTACCTTCATTCCAATAAAATTCTGATATCTTGTATCTAATGGATTTACAGCCACTGCGGTATCTCCCAATAAAGTTTCTGGGCGTGTCGTAGCAACTTCAAGATATTTTTCAGAAAGAGAACCATCCTCGTTTATAAGTGGATATTTGAAATGCCATAAATTTCCATCTATTTCTCTCATCTCAACTTCTAGATCACTTACTGCTGATTGGGAAGCTGGACACCAATTTACTAAATATTCTCCTCTATAAATTAACCCTTTATTATGAAGAATCACGAATGCCTCTATAACTGCATCATTTAATTTTTGATCTAAAGTGAATCGTTCACGAGACCAGTCAACGGAATAACCTAAGCTTTTAAGCTGAGAAATTATTTGCCCACCACTTTTTTCTTTCCATTCCCATGCCTTCTCTAAAAATTTAAGACGACCTAAATCTTCTTTCTCTAAACCATCTTTTTTAATTTGTTTTTCTAATATGGTTTGTACAGCGATTGAAGCATGATCTGTACCAGGTAAACATAATACATTTTTTCCTGAAAGTCGCTGAAATCTAACAATTACATCTATCAAAGCGGTATTAAAAGCGTGTCCCATATGTAATGATCCAGTAACATTTGGGGGTGGGATAACAATACAAAAAGGTTTGCCATCCTTATCTACATTTGCATTAAAAGCTTCTAAATCTTGCCATTTCTTTTGCCATTTTTGCTCTATCTCTAGTGGAGAATAACTTTTTAAACTAAAATCTCTTTTTGGATTTTTCATCTTTTAATTACTTTTTGCAGCATTTAATTAATATTTTATATTGATCAATGCCAATTAATTCAAAAATTAATTTAATAGCTCAATACTAGGATATTAGGCATGTCTAACTAAAATAATTGAAGTAGATATAAAAAAGGAAAACATCAATTAAATCGCCTAGATAATGCATTATAGAGAAAAGAATCTTGTCTAAATAATTCTTTAGCTAGTTTCTCTAATATTAAATTTTTTAAATCTCAGGAATTTTAATTCTTTATTAATGGGCGATCCAGGGTTCGAACCAGGGACATCCTGCTTGTAAGGCAGGCGCTCTACCGCTGAGCTAATCGCCCTCATAGTTTTATTCTAATAGATCAAGTGAAAAGTTTTAAATATAATCTTCAAATATTTCATGATTAGGGCAAAATTGAATTAATTAATAAAAAATTTATTAGGAATAAAATGATCAAACAACAAGCAGAGGATAATTTATATCAAAATGAATCATTAAAGAATTTTGCAGAATTAATATCAAATATAAATTTACTTAAAAACAAAAATTATGGTTGCCCATGGCAAAATAAACAGACTCATGAAACACTAATACCCTATTTAATTGAAGAAAGTCATGAATTTATAGATTCAATAAAAAATAATGACAAAGAAAATATGAAAGAGGAATTAGGAGACCTCTTACTTCAAATCATGTTGCATAGTGAAATTACAAAAGAAAACAATTTATTTTCTATTAAAGATGTAATAAGTTCTTTAAATCATAAAATCAAATCAAGACATCCTTATATTTTTAAAAAAAGGGAAAAAGTATCAATTGAAGAAGCAGAACAAATTTGGAAAGATATGAAAAGAAAAAATAAATCTAATCAAACAAGAAAAGGCGTTTTATCAAATTTACAATCAGAACTTTTAACACCAATTGAGGAAGCAGAACAAATTAATTTTCAAGTTGAAAAATATGGATTCAAATGGGATAACAAAAATGAAATATTAGATAAACTTTATGAAGAGATAGAGGAACTTAAATTAGCGATAAAAATTGATGATAATATCAATATTGAAGAGGAATTTGGAGATATCTTATTTACCTTAATAAGCTTATCAAAGTATTTGAAAATAAATCCTCATAAAGCACTTAGATATGCAAATAAAAAATTCAAAAAAAGATTTTCTATAATTGAAAAAATTATTGGTGATAAAATATTTAATCAAAGCAATCAAAAATTTCGTGAACTTTGGACTCTAGCAAAAGAACAATTAAACAAAAACAATAAAAATCAAAATGAAAAAAAATAAAATTTGGATAGATGAAATATGCAATAATTCAAGGTATGGACTTGCAGGCAATATCATCGCTAAGTGTAATAGTAAATATCAAGAAATAATTATTTTAGAAACTGAAGAATATGGTAAAGCATTGATGCTTGATGGTTGTTGGATGACTACTGATCAAGGAGAAAAATATTATCACGAATGCTTAGTACATCCAGCTTTAAGTAGTTTAAAAAATTCCTCTAAAATTCTTATTATTGGTGGTGGAGATGGAGGAACAGTAAGAGAGTGTCTTAAGTATAAAAAAGTAAATTATTTAGATTTAGTAGAAATAGATGAAGAGGTTATAAATCTTTCAAAAAAATATCTTACAAATATTGGAGGTAAATCTTGGTCAGATAAAAGATTACATATTAATATTGAAGATGGGTTCCAATGGGTAAAAAAAACCGAAGATAATTATTATGACGCAATCATTATAGACTCTTCTGACCCCTCAGACTTTGCAAATAATCTATTCAGCCCGAAATTTTATACAGAATGTAAAAGGGTTCTTAAAAAACATGGCATATTAGCAACCCAAAGTGAATCACCAGAATCATTCAAAAAAATTCATTTGAAAATATATTTTTCATTAAAAAATACATTTAAAAACATTGCAACGATGTATTCTTTTGTTCCTTTTTACCCAAGTGGAATATGGAGTTGGACATTCGCCTCGGATACTGACGATTATTTTCTTAAGCAAAAGTGCGAAGAGATAAAATCAATAGAAAAAAATTGCGAAATTTGGAATTCAAAATTTCAAGAAGGTGCATTTAAAATGATGCCATCCAAAATAATTAGAGAAATTTCAATATTAAAAAAATGACATATAAAAATTTGTTTAATAATGAAGGTCCAGTATTTATGGGTGCGAAGAAAAATTTAAATAATTGCAATATAGGAATCTTTGGAGTGAATTACGATGGTACAACTTCATTTAAACCAGGTGCAAGATTCGGCCCCACCGCGATAAGAAATGTTAGCGAGAGTCTAGAAACATATTGTCCTTTCCTTAATAAAGATTTAAATCTAATTAATTATTTTGATGCTGGATCACTAAAAATAAATTCAACTGATACTGATTCAATAATCAAAAAAGTTAAATCAGGAACTGACTTTCTAATTAATAATAATTTAAAACCCATAATCTTAGGAGGTGAGCATTCAATCTCAATAGGAGCGATAGAAGCATTAGTTGAAAAATATCCAGATTTAATAATGATTCAACTAGATGCACATGCTGATCTTCGAAATTCATATCAAGATAATAAATATAGCCATGCTTGCACAATTAGTAGATGTTTAGAATTATTACCCAGTAAAAAAGTTATCCAAATAGGCATTAGGAGCGGTACTCAAGAAGAGTTTGCAATAATGAAAAACAATCATCAACTTATTAAATTTAATACGGGGGATTCAATTATTAAAATGCAAAAATTATTAGAACCTTTTAAAAATCAACCAATCTATTTAACTATTGATTTAGATTGGTTTGATCCAAGTTTACTACCTGGAACAGGAACACCTGAACCTGGAGGATTTTTCTGGCATGATTTTGAAAATATAATTGAACTTCTAAATAAATTTAAAATAATAGGCTGTGATATCGTTGAACTTTCCCCAGACATAGACAGTAGCGGTGTTAGTTCCGTAGTAGCTGCCAAAACAACAAGAAGCTTAATTATGACTTTAGACAAAAACACTTAAAAAGAATTATTTTAGGAAAATAATTGATCTAATTAGCCATCTCTAATATGGAATTGCAAAAGAGTCCTGTTCATAAAAAATATATTGAATCTAATGCAAAACTAGTTGATTTTGCTGGCTGGGAAATGCCAATCTCATTTTCTGGGTTAATCCAAGAACATGAATCCGTGAGAAATTCAATTGGATTTTTTGATATCTCACATATGGGAATAATTTCGGTAAGAGGAACAAATCCTAAAGAATATATCCAAAAATTTTTTCCTACAAACTTATATTCAATTTCAACAGGCCAGGGCTGTTACTCATTCTTTTTAAATAATGATGGAGGAATTATTGATGATTTAATTATTTATGATTTAGGAATACAAACTAATAGTCAATCAGAGATACTTTTAATAGTTAATGCTAGTAGATATGAAAAGGATCTTAGCTGGCTGAAAAAGAATTTAGAAAAAGAACCAATTGAATTATTAAATGCAAAAGAAGAAAAAGCTCTTATGGCTATTCAAGGCAAAAATGCCTTCAAATACTTCACTGAATGGTCTTCATATTCAATAGATCACCTTAAAAGTTTCGGATGTGAATATAAAAGATTGGATAAATTTTTAGATTCAGGAAAACTATTTTTTGCAAAAACTGGTTATACAGGAGAAGAGGGATTAGAAATTCTTTTACCAAAAGAATTAGCTCTAAATTTATGGGATTTTTTAATTTCAAAAAATATACCACCCTGTGGTCTTGGATCAAGAGATACTCTTCGACTGGAAGCAGGTCTTCCTCTGTATGGACAAGAACTGGATGAATCAATCAACCCTTATGAAGCAGGTTTTGGTTGGGTTGTACATTTAGAAAATGGCCATGATTTTTATGGCAAAGAGTCATTAGAGATAATTGGATCTAATAAAATCGAAAAAAAATTAGTAGGAATAGAAATAATAGGGAAAGCTATTGCAAGAAAAGGGTGTGAAATATTTTATAAAGGCATATTAATAGGCAACATCACAAGCGGTAGTTGGTCGCCAACAATAAAGAAACCAATAGCACTAGGCTATGTAAGTACTAATTACTCTGAATTAAATCAAGAAGTTGAAATTTTAATCCGAGGTAAATTTTTTAAAGGAATTATTTCTAAAAAAGCGTTCTATAAAAAAGATTTCTAAATTTACACTTTAAGAATTATCATAAGTAATTAATCATAAGATAATCAACTTAAATGAGAAACAAAATTTGTAATGATCTAAATAATTCTGATATTGGGCGATCAGTTGATCTTTGTGGGTGGGTTGACAGAAGAAGAGATCATGGTGGGGTAATTTTTCTTGATTTAAGAGACCATAGTGGATTTTTACAATTAACATTTAATCCTGAGGATGGAGCAGATCTATTTAATGCAGCAGAAAAGCTAAGGAATGAAACAGTAATTTTTGTGAGAGGAGTAATAAATAAGAGACCAGAAGAATCAATTAATAGCAATATTTCTACTGGAAGTCTTGAATTAAATGTAAAAGAGTTAGAGATTCTAAATGAAGTTAAAAATAATTTACCTTTCCCTGTCTCAATTCATGATTATGAAAATACGAAAGAAGAGCTAAGGATTAAATATCGTTATTTAGATTTAAGGAGAGGGAAATTAATCCAAAACTTAAAAACAAGGCATAATATCTTAAAAGTTGTAAGGCAATATTTAGATCAACATGAATTCACTGAAGTAGAAACCCCATTACTTACGAAATCAACTCCTGAAGGAGCAAGAGATTTTCTTGTGCCATCAAGAATATCAAAAGGAGACTTTTTTGCACTCCCACAATCTCCTCAGTTGTTTAAACAATTATTAATGGTTGGTGGTTTAAATAATTACTATCAAATTGCTAAATGTTTTAGAGACGAAGATCTAAGAGCTGATAGACAGCCTGAATTTACTCAGTTAGATATGGAAATGAGTTTCATAACCGAAGAAGAAATTATCAATTTTAATGAACAACTTATAAAAAAGATTTGGGAAGAAATTCTTAATATTAATTTTAAAGAAAACTTCCCAAGAATGACATGGCAAGAAGCAATGGATAATTATGGTACTGACCGACCAGATACAAGATATGAAATGACTCTAAAAGATGTTGGAAATATTTTAGGAAATATAGGGTTTAATATTTTTACGAAAGCAATAAATTCTGGTGGGTCAATTAAGTGTATTAATGTAAAAAGAGGTAATAGAAGTATTAGTAACGTGAGAATCAAACCTGGAGGAGATATTTTTCAAGTTGCACAAGATGCTGGTGCAGGAGGATTAGCTTTTATTAGAATAAAAGATAATGATATAGATACTATTGGAGCTATCAAAAATAATTTAGATGAGTCCTTAGTCAATCAACTCTTGCAAAAAACAAATGCAGAGGAAGGTGATCTAATTCTTTTAGGGGCTGGCAAAACTGAGATAGTTAATCAATCTTTAGATAGAGTAAGACAATACATAGCAAAAGAACTCAACTTAGTAAATGATGACAGTACAAACAAAAAGTGGAATTTTTTATGGATTACAGATTTCCCTATGTTTGCGAAAAATGAAGACGAAAACCGATTAGAAGCTTTACATCATCCTTTCTGCGCACCAAAAATAGATCTTAATAAAAAAGAATCTTTACAAAATGATCTAGAGATTTCAAAAGCAAAAGCTTATGATTTAGTACTTAATGGCTTAGAGATCGGGGGAGGTTCTATAAGAATTCATCAATCAGAATTACAAAAAAAAGTTTTAAAAACAGTAGGATTATCAAACGAAGAAATTGAAGAAAAATTTGGATTCCTCATAGAAGCTTTAGAAATGGGTGCCCCTCCACATGGAGGGATTGCATTTGGCCTAGACAGAATCGCAATGCTTATTATTGGAGCAGATTCAATAAGAGAAACTATTGCTTTCCCTAAGAATCAACAAGCTAAATGTTTAATGACCAAAGCCCCATCAAATGTTGCTAAGTCACAATTAAAAGAATTAGATATTGAAATAACAGTTGAGGAATAATAATATTTATGGATGTTCAAAGAATTTTTTGGTAAAAATAAACAAGGGGAGGTAGTGTTTATTTAAAAATATTTAATGTCAAAATTTGTATTTGTTACAGGAGGAGTGGTTTCCAGTATTGGAAAAGGTATTGTAGCTGCTAGTCTTGGCAGGCTTTTGAAATCAAGAGGGTATAGTGTTTCGATACTTAAATTAGATCCTTACTTAAATGTTGACCCTGGGACCATGAGTCCATTCCAGCATGGAGAAGTTTTTGTTACTGAAGATGGAGCTGAAACTGATTTAGATTTAGGTCACTATGAAAGATTTACTGATACTGCAATGTCTAGATTAAATAGTGTCACTACAGGTTCCATTTATCAATCAGTAATTAATAAAGAAAGAAGAGGAGACTATAATGGAGGAACTGTACAAGTAATTCCTCACATAACGAGGGAAATTCGTGAACGAATTCATAGAGTAGCTGCTAATAGTAATGCAGATATAGTTATTACAGAGATAGGGGGAACGGTTGGTGATATTGAATCACTTCCTTTCCTAGAAGCTATTAGAGAGTTTCGAAATGATGTTGATAAAGATGACATAAGTTATATTCACGTTACTTTACTGCCATATATAAAAACATCTGGAGAGATAAAAACAAAACCGACTCAACACTCTGTTAAAGAATTGAGGTCGATTGGTATACAACCAGATTTATTAGTATGTCGAAGTGATAAAAAAATAAACGAAAGTTTAAAGAAAAAAATTAGCGGTTTTTGTGGAGTAAATATTACATCAGTTATTGAAGCTTTAGATGAAGATAGTATTTACTCCGTTCCTTTATCTCTAAAAAAAGAAGGTTTATGTAAGGAGACTTTAAGATATCTAAATTTAAAAGACAAAGAATGCAATTTGAGTGATTGGGAAAACCTTGTTCATAACTTACGCAACCCTCAGGAGACAATAAAGGTTGCATTAGTTGGGAAATATATTGATCTTGGAGATGCTTATTTATCAGTAGTGGAAGCATTGAGGCATGCATGCATTGAGAAAAATGCACTTTTAGACTTGAAATGGGTAAGCGCAGAGCAAATCGAAGAGAACTCTGCAGAAAAATTTTTAAATGATGTAGATGCGATAGTAGTACCCGGAGGATTCGGAAATCGAGGAGTTGACGGAAAAATTGCCGCTATAGGCTATGCTAGAAAAAGAAAAATTCCTTTCTTAGGATTATGCTTAGGAATGCAATGTGCAGTTATCGAATGGGCCAGAAATATTATGGGATTAAAAGATGCATCTAGCGCTGAATTAAATCCTGAAACTAATCATCCAGTCATACATTTATTACCAGAACAGCAAGATATAGTAGATCTAGGAGGGACAATGAGATTAGGCGTTTATCCTTGTAGATTGCAAAAAGAATCAATAGGCAAGAACTTATATAATGAAGATGTTGTGTACGAAAGGCATAGGCATAGATATGAATTTAATAATTCTTATAAACAAGATTTTATAAATTCTGGATATAAAATCAGTGGTACCTCTCCTGATGGCAGATTAGTCGAATTAATAGAGCTTAGTGATCATCCATATTTTCTTGCATGTCAATATCATCCTGAATTCTTATCCAGGCCAGGTAAACCACACCCTTTATTTAAAGGATTGATACAAGCATCACGAGCAAGAAGTGAAAACAATTTATAGATTATTTTATTTTTCATATAATGACGAAATTATTACCTGTTGTTGAAAAATTTCATTCACTTCAAGGTGAAGGATTTCACTGCGGGAAAAGCGCATTTTTTATAAGGCTAGCTGGATGTAAAGTTGGCTGCCCTTGGTGTGATACAAAACATTCTTGGGATAGTAAAAAATATCCTTTACTATCGATTGAAGCTCTTCTATCTGAGATACAAGAAGCCAGATTAAAAGGAGCATCTTTCATTGTGTTAACAGGAGGAGAACCACTCCAGCACAACTTAGATGAATTATGCGACATAATAAAAAACAGAACTAAATCTAGAAAGTTAAATCCTATAAAAATACATATTGAGACAAGTGGAGTAAATGATTTCTCTGGATTTTTTGATTGGATTACTTTATCTCCAAAAAGGCATAACCCTCCGCAGGACTTTTTTTTGGAAAAGTGCAATGAGATAAAAATTATAATCAATGATACAAATGATATTGAATTCGCTAAGAATATTAAAAATAAAATATTTGACATTAAAAAACAAATAAATAATGAAAAAAAATTTTTTGTTCAACCAGCTTGGAATAGTAATAAAGGATATAAACTGGCAATTGAATTTGCGAAAAGAAATCCTGATTGGACTTTAAGTCTTCAAACACATAAATACTTAAGTATCCAATAAAATGAAAATTAAAAATAAAGTAATTATTGTTCTTATTTCTGGAGGACTGGACTCAGCAACTGTTGCTGGATTAGCAAATAGTTCTGATGCGATAATTGTGGGTCTATCATTTGATTATGGACAAAGACATAAGAAAGAACTAGAAGCAGCGACAAAGATAGCTAACCATTTTCGATTTAAAGAATTCAAAACAATTAAGCTTGATTTATCTTTATGGGGAGGATCATCTTTAACAGACAGCAACAAAGAAATTCCAATGGGAGGTATAAATCCAAATATCATCCCAAATACTTACGTCCCCGGAAGAAATACCATCTTTATTTCGATAGCATTAAGTTATGCAGAGGCAATAAATGCTGATTTTATTGGCCTAGGAGTTAATGCATTAGATTATTCAGGATATCCAGATTGCCGACCAGACTACATTGAACAATTCCAAAAATTAGCAAATTTATCTAACAAAAGAGGAAGAGAGAATCAACCAATTAGATTATGGACACCGCTTTTAAATTTGAATAAAGAGGAAATTATTGATTTGGCTTTTAATAATAATGTTCCAATTAAAGATACTTGGAGTTGTTATGCGGGAGGAGCCGAACCCTGCCAAAGATGTGATAGTTGCAGAATTAGAATAAAGGCATATGAAAGTTGGTTGAGCAAAAATAAAAAAATATGAAAATAAATTCAATAAAATTAAATCATTGGATTGAACCTGAATTTATTGCTCATCTCTTAGCTGCAAGATTTGGAGAGAAAGGATTGTCTTGGCTAGATAGTAATGGCAAACAAAACGCTGAATATTCTTTTTTAGGAGTAAACCCCAAAAAAATTATTTCTTCAAATAAAGATAATAGTGATAATCCTTTTGAGAAACTTGCACAAATTGATCAAGGCTTTTGGATGGGGTGGCTTAGTTATGAAGCGGGTTCTTGGATAGAACCAAATAATTCATGGCGAGAATCAGAAATGGCAACTTTATGGATTGCCTCATATGATCCAATTATTAAATTCAATATTTTAAAAAAAGAAATATTCATAGAAGGCACAAACCTTAATGATATAAAGGAATATAAAAAGTTAATAGATGAAATAAATATAGAAAATATAAAAGATGGTTTAAATAAAAATTTAAGCTTTGATTTCTCCAAATTAAATCTAGACAAAAAATGTGAGAAATTCAGAGAAAATGTTTTTAAAATAAAGAAATTAATAAATCAAGGTGATATATTTCAAGCAAATCTTACGACAAAGGTTGATATAGAAACTTCTGCAGAATATAAATATCTTGATATTTACTCAAAGATTCGAAAAAAATTAAAAGCTCCTTTTGGGGGTGTAATTATAGGTAATATAGATGGAGAGAAAGAAGGTGTTTTATCTACTTCTCCAGAAAGATTTCTGAAAACAAATCATGCAGGCTATGTAGAAACAAGACCGATAAAAGGTACTCGACCTAGAAATACAGATGAAAAAATGGACGCTTTGAATGCAATCGATCTAATAACGAATGAAAAAGACCGTGCTGAGAATATCATGATAGTTGATCTTCTTAGAAATGATCTAGGGAAGGTTTGCGAAACAGGGAGCATAGTAGTTACTGAATTATTAAAGTTAGAAAGCTATCCTAAAGTGCATCATCTAACATCTGTAATTAGAGGTAAAATACAAAAGAAAAAAAATTGGATTGATATCCTTAAGGCTTGTTGGCCAGGAGGTTCAATAACTGGAGCACCAAAAGTAAGAGCATGTCAAAGAATATATGAATTAGAAGGTTTTGACCGAGGACCTTACTGTGGCTCATTTCTTAAATTAGATTGGGAGGGTGAATTAGATAGTAATATTTTGATCAGATCATTCATTATTAAAAAAAAGAAAATCAAAGTATTTGCTGGTTGTGGAATAGTAAATGATTCAATACCATCTAAAGAAAATGAAGAACTCAATTGGAAACTTTTACCATTAATTGATTCATTAAGATGAACAGAAATGTAGGGTGGAAAGATAATAAATGGGAAGAAATTAATAACCTTAAAATATCAATAATAGATAGAGGTTTAAAATTTGGAGATGGCCTTTTTGAAACAATTTTAATTAGAAATAAAAAAGCTATATTAATGAAAGAACATCTACAAAGATTTGAAAAAAATTTACATTTATTAAATTATAATTTTCAAATTAATCATCAATTTTTAGAAAAAATAATAACTCAAGGAATTGATAAATTAAATCTAAATGATAATGAATATGGATCAATAAGAATTAACTATAGTAGAGGTTTAAACATTGAAAGATCACTTAAAGTAAACACAATAAATAAAGATTTTGATCCTAAAAACTTATGGATAGAATTTTATTTAATAGAAATAGATTTTAATCAAATCAGCGTACATATAAGCGAAACAGAGAAAAGGAATGAATATAGTTTATTAAGCAAATGCAAAACTTTTAATTATGCACAATCAATTCAAGCATTAATTGAAGCTAATAAAAAAAATTTTAATGATTCAATATTACTAAATACTAAAAATGAATTATGTTGCGGCACAACTTTTAATATCCTTCTTAAACGAAATAATAGATGGTTAACACCTCGAAAAGAAAGTGGCTGTTTACAAGGTATTATGAGAAATAAATTATTAGATTTAAGGCTTATAGAAGAGGCTTATTTAATTCCTGATTTTAATAAAGACGATATATTAATAGCAATAAATAGCTTATCTTGTAGACAAATAAAAATAGTAAATGACTTTCAATTTGATTTAGATTTTAATACAAAATATTTTTGGGATATTTTATGTAATTAGTTTCAATTTCGCAAAATTACTGAAGATAATTTTGTAATATTATTGTTAACTTTGAAATCTACAATTTTCCCAATAATAACTATTGCAGGAGACTTAATGTTATTCTTTTCAATTTCTTTTGGGAGTTTAGCTAATTCAGTTATCAGTGATTTTTGATTATTTAATGTAGCCTCTTGAACTACTGCGCATCTAGTACTAGGGTTCATACCTCCAGTTAATAATTCTTCAACAATAAATTCAATATTTCTAATGCCCATATAAATCACAAGGCTATCTGATGAGTAAGCTAATTGTCTCCAATTAACGCTCTTTCCCTTCTTTTCAGGGGTCTCATGACCTGTTACGAAAGTAACAGTACTAGCACCATTTCTATGAGTTAGAGGAATACCAAAATATGAAGAGGCTGCAATTCCAGATGTTATGCCAGGCACTATTTCAAATAAAATATCATTTTCCTCCAAAAAAGAAACCTCTTCTCCTCCTCGTGAAAAAACAAAAGGATCTCCACCTTTTAGTCTCACAATATCTTTACCCTCATTAGATAGCTTTAAAAGCAAGCTATTAATTTCTGATTGGAGAAATGATTTGCATCCAGCTCTTTTGCCAACATAATAAATTTCGCAATCAGAATTTGTCTCTTCCAAAATTTCTTTTGGAATTAATGCATCATGAACTAAAACTTTGCAAGACCTAATTAATCTTATAGCTTTTAATGTCATAAGCTCAGGATCCCCAGGACCAGCTCCAACTAAATAAACAATTCCAGACACATTATTCTCCATTAAAGAGTATGGTAATAGATGTACCTCTGTAGTTGCTATATTTATCTTGAAAAAAAATTCTGTACATACCGGCCAAAAAAGAATTTTATTAGCTTCTTTTTTTACCCTCCTCAATGACAGGATGAGTGAAAGTTTATTGGTTGGATTACTTCCAGGTTTTTTCTTGCAATTTTTAGGAAGTGCAAGTATTTATACATATATTGCTGGAACCTATTCATTTGCCCAATTCATAGCGGCTCCGCTGATTGGTATTTATAGCGATAAGTATGGAAGAAGGCCTGTAATGTTAGTTTGCATTTCCGGGTCTATTGTAGGAATTTCCATTGTTGCATTTACTCTACTTTTCAACTGGTCAAATATAAAGTACATCTTACCCGCAGTACCGCTACTACCAATTTATTTGCTCTTCATAGCTAGATTAATTGACGGTATTAGTGGAGGAACTGTCGCTACAGCGACAACGGTATTAGCAGATATTTCAACACCTGAAACAAGAGCAAAAACATTTGGGTTAATTGGAGTTGCTTTTGGTTTAAGTTTTCTATTAGGTCCCACAATTAGTTTTATCTTTATTGGGAATTCCACTAATAGCTATTTAATTCCAGTTTTAATTGCCACAATAATACCATTTATAAATTTTTTACTAGTTTTCTTTTATCTTCCAGAAACTAAACCTAGAGAAAAACATAATGCTTTAAGCAATCCATCTAAAACTAATCCATTTAAAGGAATTTTTGCACCTTTCAAAGAAAATAATATTAAAAGACTTTCACTAGCTTTCTTCATCTATTTTATTGCGTTTACTGGATTGACTACAATCCTCGTATTTTTCTTACAAAATTCTCTTCTTTGGTCAATAAAAGATTCCCTTGGACCACTAATTATTGTTGGAATTGTAGCAATAGTTGTACAAGGGGGGTTAATTGGTCCATTAGTCAAAGAATTCGGAGAGTTCAAATTAACAATTTCAGGAACTGGCTTTATTCTTTTTGCATGCGCTCTATTAATTACATTTCCTGAAAATAATTCAGGCACATACATATATTTAGCTGTCTCATTTTTAGCTGTTGGTGCAGGTTTAATTACTCCTTGTATTAGAGCCCTAATTTCGAAGAGAATAGATAAAAACAGCCAAGGGTCAATTTTAAGTAGTCTGCAAGGACTACAAAGCCTAGGCAGCGTTTTGGGTTACATCTTAGCTGGAAATGTTTATGATTATTTTGGTCCAAGAAGCCCATTTATTGCGGGCGGCTTAATATTATTTTTAATGATTTGGCTCATAACAGGAAGTGATATCAAAAAAAAGTTAGGATAGTGTAGATATGATTATAGGTTTAAATGTCTCCTGAAAACTTAGACAATAAATATATAAACCGAGAATTAAGTTGGATTCAGTTTAATCAAAGAGTCTTGCTGACTGGAATGGAAAAAGATTATAAAGTTCTAGATAAAATAAAATTTTGCTCTATTTTTAGTAATAATTTTGATGAATTCTTTATGGTAAGAGTGGCATCACTTAAGGCACAAGCAGATGCAGAAATTCAAAAAAAGAGCCTTGACGGATTAACCCCTCAAGAACAACTAAATATAATTAATGAAAAAGTAAAGAATCTAACTTCAATTCAAGAAAATTTTGTAAATACTGAATTGAAACAAGAATTAGAAAACTCAGGAATTTTTATCAAACAATATAAAAATCTTTTACTAGATCAACAAACATGGTGTGATAACTATTTTCTAACATCGATATTTCCACTTCTTACTCCACTTGTAGTAGATCCTGCGCATCCATTTCCTTTTATAAGCAATCTAAGTTTAAATTTAGCAGCTTTAATCACTGATGATGAATCTTCAAAAAATCAATTCGTTAGAGTTAAAATTCCTACTAAAAGCATAGGTAGATTTGTTCAAATTCCTAATGAAATCATAAAAACCAATAATAGAAAAGATCATTATTTTATAACGGTTGAAGATTTAATAGGTAATAACCTAGATAAATTATTTAATGGCATGAAATGCATAAATTATTCTTTTTTTAGAGTAACAAGAGATGCTGATTTAGAACTCAAAGAACTTGAAGCAGATGACTTATTAATTGCTGTTGAGAAAAGCCTGCAAAAAAGAAGAATAGGAGGAGATGTTGTAAGACTTGAAGTTGAAGAGAACATCCCAAAAAGTATTCTTAATCTTTTAATTGAAGGAATATCAATTGCCAAGGAATATATTTACTTTTCCAAGAGTCTATTAGGCTTAGATGACTTAAATCTTTTAAATAAAATCAATAGAAAAGATTTGAGAGAAAATTTACTAATAGGTAAAACAAACAAATCACTAAAAGAAATTAATTTAAATTCTGATCCAAAATTTAAATCACTGTTTCACCTATTAAAAAAAGAAGATATTCTTCTTCATCACCCTTACGATTTATTTAGTAGTTCAATAGAAGAATTTATAAATAAAGCAGCTGATGATCCATCTGTAATGGCAATAAAAATTACTTTATATCGAGTTTCAAAAGACTCTCCAATAATTGAAGCATTGATTAGAGCAGCTGAGAATGGGAAGGAAGTAATGACGCTCGTTGAATTGAAAGCAAGATTTGATGAAGATAATAATATTCAATGGGCCAAGCAACTCGAACAATCTGGAATACATGTTGTATATGGAATTATTGGCTTCAAAACTCATACCAAAATTTCTTTAATTATTCGAAAAGAAAAAGGTCGATTAAGAAATTACTTTCATATTGGTACAGGTAACTACAATTCAACAACCTCAAAGTTTTATACAGACCTTGGCCTTTTATCTACAGATACAGACATCGCCTCTGATTTGATTGAATTATTTAATTATCTATCAGGATTTTCAAAACAAAAAAATTACAAAAAACTATTAGTATCTCCATTTTCAATGCGCAAAAAGTTTACTTATTTAATAAATAGAGAAATTGATAATGCAAAAAAAGGATTGAAAGCTGAAATTATTGCAAAAATGAATTCACTAGTTGATCCAGAAATTATTGACCTTCTCTATATAGCTTCTGAAGCAGGTGTAAAGATAAGCCTAATTATTAGAGGCATATGTTGTCTTTACCCTAAAAAAATTAACTTAAGTGAAAATATAAGAGTGGTGAGCATTATTGGTCATTTTTTAGAACATTCCAGAATTTTTTGGTTTTACAATAAAAATAACCCTGAAGCATATATTGGTAGTGCAGATTGGATGCGCAGAAATTTAGATCGAAGAATCGAGGCTATTACGCCAATTGAAGATACAAAATTAAAAAAACAATTACATAACTTATTAAATACCTATCTAAAAGATACTTATTGTTCATGGGAGATGGACAGCAACGGAAATTATACAAAAAGTCAAACTTCAAAGATTAATCATTCACAATTTGAGTTAATTGAAAATTGGCATTAATTTTTAAGATATAACAATTTTATAAAATCTCTTAACATTTTTAATAATTTAGTATTTCGTTAAAAAATCAGTCATAACAATCAATCTTACGGAAATTAGACCTTAATAATTACTTTCAGTCTTTAAAGTTTCAAAGCAAAAGTAGTCTGACTAGTGATTTCAGTGCTAACTTTCTAAAAAATCCACATAGGAGGCCAGGGTGATGGGGATCCCTCTGGAATCTGGAAAGAGTTCTTCAAAAAAAAATATTGGAGAACCTAGATTACCAATTACTACGAGACCTTCTCGTATCAACAAAACAGAAAAAACCAGTAGTTCTGGTAAAAATAATCAAAAAAGATCTGGCAGACAAAGCACAGATTCTATAGGTTATTATTTAAGCACCATCGGAAGAGTTCCTCTGCTAACAGCAGCGGAAGAAATAGAATTAGCTCATCATGTTCAAAACATGAAGCAAATACTAAAGATTCCAGAAACGGAACGGAACATAAAGCATCGACAACAAATAAGAATGGGTAAGAGAGCAAGAGATCGAATGATGGCTGCGAATCTAAGACTTGTAGTCTCTGTTGCAAAAAAATACCAAAACCAAGGCCTAGAACTTCTCGACCTGGTCCAGGAAGGAGCTATTGGTCTTGAGAGAGCAGTGGACAAGTTTGACCCTGCAATGGGTTATAAATTCTCTACATACGCTTATTGGTGGATAAGGCAAGGAATGACAAGGGCTATAGACAATAGTGCAAGAACTATACGACTCCCCATTCATATAAGTGAAAAACTATCAAAGATGAGAAGAGTATCGCGAGAATTGTCCCACAAAATAGGTAGGCAACCTAACAGGCAAGAACTAGCGCATGCAATGGGCATAGAACAAAAAGACTTAGAGGATCTTGTCTCTCAGAGTGCTCCATGTGCATCCTTAGATGCCCATGCCAGAGGTGAAGAAGATAGAAGCACACTTGGGGAACTAATACCAGATCCTAATTGCGAAGAACCTATGGAAGGGATGGATAGAACTATTCAAAAAGAACATTTAGGAGGATGGTTAGCACAATTAAATGAAAGAGAGCAAAAAATAATGAGATTAAGGTTTGGACTAGATGGAGAGGAGCCTCTTACATTAGCCGAGATAGGGCGCCAAATTAATGTTTCAAGAGAAAGAGTTCGCCAACTTGAAGCCAAAGCAATACTAAAATTAAGAGTAATGACAAATCATCAAAAAGTGGCTTAACCAAATTGTTAAATTTTGCACTAATTGGAATTTATATTGTATTTATATTTTTAATCTCAAAGCTACTTAAAAATTTTTACCCAAATAATCAAGAATTATTGAGAAAAATAATTCATATTGGCATGGGTCCTTTGATCCCACTCGCTAAGTTTTTAGAAATAGAGCAAAGTGCAGCTCAGTATTTTGCAGGCGGCATATCAATTTTAATATTAATAAACTATATCTATAAATTATTCCCAATCATAGAAGATATTGACAGGCAAAGCTTTGGTACTTTTTTTTATTGCTTTAGCTTACTAATATTGATTAGCTTATTTTGGGAGCAAGACCCTTTATCTCTTACTGTAGGATTTTTTATCATGACGTTCGGAGATGGATTAGCTGGATTAATTGGTAAAAATTTCAAATCAAAGAGCTGGAAGATTTTTAATCAAAAAAAATCAATCATTGGAACAACTACAATGTTTCTAATAAGCTTTTTAGTAGTGTCCATATTAGGTTATAAAAATAATCTTGATTTTAATTATTACTATTTTTGGATCGCATTATTAGCTACGGTATTAGAGCAAATAAGTATTATTGGGATTGATAATTTTTCAGTTCCAATAGTTACTTCAACAGTTTTCCATTTATTAATAACAAACTAAAAATCAAGTAATAGAATTGTATAAATTATTTAGTAAAGTTTGAGTAGTATCTATATCTATACATGCATCAGTAATACTCTTACCATATTCGAGATCATCTTTTGCACCAAGCTTCTGATTACCCTCTTTTAAATGACTCTCTAACATTAATCCTAAAATATTATTTTCTCCATCTTTTAGTTGCTTGGAAATATTATCTAATACTGATGCTTGCTTCCTAAAATCCTTATTTGAATTACCATGGCTACAATCAATCATAACTTTTTGTGGCAAATTACATTTAGATAAATCTGTAGAAATATTTTTAATATGAGAGTTATCAAAATTAGGGCCTTTTGTTCCACCTCTAAGAACTATATGTGTGTCAGGATTACCAGTGGTATTAACAATCGAAGCAAATCCATCACTATTTACACCCAAGAAATGATGTGATCTCGCTGCAGATTGCATTGCATTTATAGCAGTTGAAAAAGAACCATCTGTACCATTTTTAAACCCAATGGGCATTGATAATCCAGATGCCATTTCTCTATGAGTTTGGCTCTCAGTAGTCCTAGCACCAATAGCTGTCCAACTAATTAAATCAGCAATATATTGGGGTACGATTGGATCCAACAATTCTGTCGCAGAAGGTATTCCTTCAGCCGCCAAATATCTAAGTAAGCCTCTTGCCCTTCTCAATCCAGTATTAATATCATATGAACCATCTAAGTGAGGATCATTTATCAGACCTTTCCAGCCAATAGTAGTTCTAGGCTTTTCAAAATAAACTCTCATCACAATTTCTAATTTATCACCAAATTTACTTCTGAATTCCTTTATGTGTTTTGAATACTCTTTTGCAGCATCGATATCATGAATAGAACATGGTCCTACAATGACAAGAAACTTTGAAGAGTTTTTATGCAAAATATTTTTAATTAGCTCTCTTGAGCTAGAGACGGTACTAACAGAGGTATAATCAAGTGATAAATCCTGATGAAGTTGTCTTGGAGGTATTAATGGACGAGTTTCAACTACATGTAAATCAGATGTTTTCTCTAAAGATTGATTATTTGATGAAATTGTCATTGAATGAGAAATAACGTTGAATATGTAAAGAGCTCTATGAATACTATTCTTTTCATAATTAAAAATAACAACAAATTAGAAATTAAACCCTAGAAATGATGAATTTGGAAACATTGCTAAAAGATTATCATAATCATGTAAATGAGAGAGCAAATGACAAAATCCCTCCTTTACCTCTAAATGCTGAGCAAACAAATATCATAATAGAGCTACTTGAAAAAGTTGACAAATCTCAAAGTAAATATTTAATTAATCTACTAACAAATAGAGTTCCTCCAGGTGTTGATGAAGCAGCATACGTAAAAGCAAGCTGGTTAACAGCGGTAGCTAACGGAGAAAAATTTTGTGAATTTATGACCCCTGTAAAAGCAATACATCTATTAGGGACAATGATTGGCGGATATAATGTAAATTCTTTAGTTGAGATTTTAAAAAAAGAAGACAAAGTTACTTCTCAAGAAGCAGCTAATGTCTTAAAGAAAATTATACTTGTATACGATGCAGCAAATGATATTTTTGAATTATCTAAAAATAATCAATATGCGAGACAAGTAATAGATAGTTGGGCACAAGCAGAATGGTTTACCAGCAAGAAATCACTACCTAAAGAAATTAAATGCTTAGTTTTTAAAGTAAAAGGAGAAACAAATACAGATGATCTTTCACCGGCTGTACATGCGACTTCTAGACCTGATATTCCACTCCATGCCTTATCAATGTTGGAATTCAAAGAAGAAACTGGTTTAAATATTCTTGAAGATTTAAAGTCAGAAAATGTTCAAATTGCGTATGTAGGCGATGTAGTCGGAACTGGTAGCTCTCGAAAAATCTGCTATTAATTCACTAATATGGCATATTGGGGAAGAAATACCTTTTGTTCCAAATAAAAAAACAGGTGGAATTGTTATTGGTGGCAAAATTGCACCTATTTTTTTTAATACTGCACAAGATTCAGGTGCTCTTCCAATCGAAGCTGATGTCTCTAACTTAGATACTGGTGATTTAATAAAAATTGAGCCTTATAAAGGTTTTATAAAAAGAATTGATCCCATTACAAAAATTGAAGAAAAAATAAGCCAATTTGATTTAAAACCATCAACAATTACTGATGAAATACAAGCAGGTGGAAGAATTAATCTGATGATTGGGAGATCTCTGACAGATAAAATAAGAAGCAAGCTTAAATTAAAACCTAGTACAGTTTTTATTCGCCCATCAAATCCAATAAAGAATAATAATGGCTTCACTCAAGCACAAAAGATAGTAGGAAAAGCATGTGGCCTAGATGGCGTTTCACCAGGCATGACATGTGAACCAATAATGACCACAGTTGGCAGTCAAGACACGACCGGGCCTATGACCAGAGACGAGTTAAAAGAATTAGCCTGTTTAGGATTTACGGCAGATTTGGTAATGCAAAGTTTTTGTCACACTGCAGCATATCCCAAACCAGTTGATTTAATTACTCACAAAGAATTACCCGATTTTATCTCTCAAAGAGGTGGCGTAGCTCTCAAACCTGGAGATGGAATAATTCATAGCTGGCTAAACAGAATGCTTCTTCCTGATACGGTTGGAACAGGGGGTGATAGTCATACAAGATTCCCATTGGGTATTTCATTCCCCGGGGGGTCAGGAATTGTTGCTTTTGCTGCTGCAATAGGTTCAATGCCATTAAACGTTCCAGAATCAGTATTAGTAAAATTCACTGGAGATTTGCTTCCAGGAATTACTTTGAGAGATCTAGTAAATGCTATTCCTCTTTTTGCAATAAAAAAAGGACTCCTGACTGTAGAGAAAGCCAATAAAAAAAAATATATTTAACGGAAAAAATAATGGAAATTGAAGGACTACCAGACTTAAAGCTTGAGCAAGCATTTGAGCTTACTGACGCTACAGCAGAGCGCTCATGCGCTGGAAGCACAATCCTATTATCAAAAGATACAGTAGAAGAATATTTAAAAAGTAATATTTGCCTTTTGGAGAAAATGATAGAAAGTAATTATGAGGATTCAAAATCTATTTTAAGAAGAATAAATGATATGAAAAATTGGTTGAAGAATCCGAAGTTAATTCAACCTGACGCCAATGCAACTTATGAAGAAACAATAGAGATTGATCTATCAAAAGTTAGAGAACCAATAGTCGCCTGCCCTAATGATCCTGACAATGTAAAAGAAATTTCAGAAGTAGCAAATACAAAAATAGATGAAGTATTTATAGGTTCTTGCATGACAAATATTGGACATTACAGAGCTGCAGCAAAAATCCTAGAGGGAGCTGGCAAAATCAAGTCAAAATTATGGATATGTCCACCCACCAAAATGGATGAAGAAACATTAAAAGAAGAAGGATATTATAAAATTTTTGAAGATTGTGGTGCAAATTTAGAGCTTCCAGGATGCTCATTATGCATGGGAAATCAAGCGAGAGTTAATGACGAAGCAATAGTTTTTTCAACAAGTACAAGAAATTTTGATAATAGACTTGGAAAAAACGCACAAGTCTTTTTAGGAAGTGCAGAATTAGCAGCCGTTTGTGCTCTTTTTGGTAAAATTCCAACAGTAGATAAATATAAAGATATTACTAAAAATAAAATTGATCCATATTCAAAAGAACTTTATCGTTATCTTCAATTTGATGAGATAAAAAATTTCAGTTTATCAAAATGAACCAAAGTGATAGATATAGATTAAAAGCAGAAATAAAACAAAAAAGTAGTTATTCGGTTAAAAGCATAAAAAAATTATTAAGGCAACGTTCTTTAGTAGTAGCTTTTGCGCTTTTATTAACAGGTCTTGGAGCTTCAATTACAAGTATTTCCTTCAAAACAGGAATAGCTTTTATCAACAATTGGAGATTAGACCTTTTAGAAAGTTATCCAGCATATTTAGTCCTTCCTATTTTTGGATTGATCGGCGGTGCTCTTTCCGGTCTTTTAATCAAAAATCTTGCACCTGCAGCTAAAGGTTCTGGGGTGAGCCAAATCATGGGATTTTTGAGGCATAAAAGAGTTCCTATGAACTTGCGGGTTGGATTAGTCAAACTTATCTCTGGAATCATTGCGATAGGAAGTGGCTTTCCACTAGGCCCAGAAGGACCAGCTGTTCAAATGGGTGGATCTGTAGCATGGCAAATGGCTAAATGGCTGAAAGCTCCTATTGCTTTCAGACGAGTTATTGTGGCGGCTGGCGGAGGAGCAGGTATTGCAGCAGTATTTAGTGCTCCCTTAGGGGGATTTATTTATGCAATCGAAGAATTATTAAATTCTGCAAAACCAGTAGTTTTATTACTAGTAATAATAACTACTTTTGTTGCTGATTCTTCAGCGATTTTTCTTCAAGGAGGAGCTAATAAACCTGCATTTACGATTGACTTTTCATT
This sequence comes from uncultured Prochlorococcus sp., assembly GCA_902627325.1. GTDB lineage: Bacteria > Cyanobacteriota > Cyanobacteriia > PCC-6307 > Cyanobiaceae > Prochlorococcus_A. The sequence continues at coordinate 43,239 of CACOIM010000006.1, forward strand.
TTCCCAAAATGACTTTTTCTATCTTTTAATTCTTGGATTAATTATTGGAGTATTTGCAGAATTTTATTGCAAATATGTTTTAATGATGCAAGATCTTGGAAAAAGATTATACCAAAATAAATTTGTCTTAAAAAATGAGTATATGCGGTTTGACTTTAGGCACTATCTACTCTCTTCTTGGAGATGAATTTCACAATTTAGACAAATTAAAAAAAATCATCGCTACCCAAAATTTAGATGTCTCTATTAATTCAGTTGAAAATATCTTTATCTGGGCAATTTTAGTAGTTTTTATATTATTTATTACTTCTGGATTAGCAGCAGCTGTAGGTGCTCCTGGAGGATTATTTTACCCAATGCTTATTTTAGGAGGAGCTACTGGATTGATCATAGGCAGCTTAATTCCAGAGAATGCGCCAAATACATATATATTTGCTGGCATGGGAGCATTTGTTGCCGGATGCTCTAGAACACCGATCACCGCGATGTTTTTAGCGTTCGCTTTAACAAAAAATTTAGTGATACTAAAACCAGTTCTCATCAGCTGTATTACAAGTTTCTTGGTAGCAAGATTATTCAACGAAAAATCTATTTATGAAAGACAAATTGAAATCGAGATAGAAAATTAAATTTAAATATTAATCAAATACGGCTGTTTTACTGTTATAAACAAAAATTTGATGATTAAGATGCATTCGTACAGCTCTAGCGAGAGAAATTCTTTCAATATCTCTACCTTTTCTAATTAAATCATCAACTTCATCTCTATGACTTACTCTAACTGTACATTGATCAATAATTGGTCCTTCATCCAATTCTTTAGTAACATAATGCGCAGTAGCTCCAATTAACTTTACTCCTCTTTTCCAGGCACGATGATATGGCTGAGACCCCTTAAATGCCGGCAAAAATGAATGGTGAATATTAATTATTTCAGAAAATTCCTGTAAAAAAGACTCACTAAGTATTTGCATATACTTGGCTAAAATTACCAGTTTGATGTCGAAAAATTTTAAATTATTTAAGATTTGCTTCTCTACTTCAAGTCTGCTGTTATTCCTTGAATCATAGTAAATAAATTTTGCATTAAAATCATTTGCACACTCTTCAAGGTCAGGATGATTTGAGATAATTAATGGCACTTTCATCTTTAATTCGCCATTTCTAACCCTCCATAATAAGTCAATTAAACAATGATTTTGCTTACTTACAAATATGGCAACGTTTGGTATTTCGTCAGAATAATTTATTGTAAAATGCGCATTAATATTATTTGCAACTTGTTGAAACCCCTCATAAATATCTAACTTATTTATTGAAGAATTATTTATGCTCCACTCAATCCTACTCAAAAAGAGTCCTGCATCTTGATCTGTATGATGATCAGAATGTTTGATATTTCCACCATGACTTGAAATCCAACTAGTTAGCTGGTACACCAATCCTGCCTGATCAGGGCAAACAGTCCTTAAAATAATTGAAGGTTTTTCCAAAAATAAATTAATTTATTTAAATTTTTATAATTATTTATAATACATTAATGAATAAAATAAATGATAAATTTAATAAGATAAAGATATTAATTGTTGGCTCAGGAATAATTGGCAAATCTAACGCTTTTGAATTATCAAATTATGGATTTGATATTACACTAGTTGATCAAGATGAAATAAATAACAGCAGTAATGCTGCTCTAGGAATTTTAATGGGAACAATTTACCAAAAAAGAAATGGAAGAAGTTGGAGACTAAGGCAAAAAAGTTCAGAATTATGGCCTAAATGGATAAAAATTCTACAAAGTTATAATCCTAAATTAAAAATTGACAAACCATTATTTTTGCTAACAAATGATTTAGACAAATTTAAAAGATTAACTAAATTTGTGAATAGTTATCCGCATGATGAATTAGAAATAGTAGAAGCTAATTCATATAATTTAAATCAAATTAACAAAACCTTTGATGGCAATGAATTTCAAGGAGTAATTTCTCATCGAGATGGTAGGATTAATCCAAAAGTTTTATTAGATACGCTTGACATAGCTTTAGAATCAAAAAATATTAAAACCATAAATAATAAAATAACTAAAATTGAAAAAAATAATAAAAATTGGAATTTAAAACTTAAAACTGGTGAAGTTTTAACCAGTGAAATAGTTATACTTTGTAATTCCCTTGATTCATTACAATTAATTAATCCTGAAATACACAAAATCAAACTTAAACCTGTACTTGGACAAGCTGTAGAACTACATTATGAGGAAAAGAATACAAATTTTTTAACCTTACCAAGTCCTTTAAATATTAATGGTAAAAATTTAATAACTATCAATAAAGAAACAATAATAATAGGGTCAACCGATGAATATAATTTTAAACCTGATGAATTATACATAAATGAACTTTTTGAATTCCTACAAAAACAACCAAAATGGCTTAACAAAAAAAATATCTCTAGAAGATGGTTTGGAATCCGTTCAAGACCTGAAGGCGAACCATCACCTATCTTAAAAACTCTAGAAAAAGGTTTGATATTATGCTCAGGTTTTTACAAAAATGGAATATTACTTGCACCTGCCTGCTCAAAGTGGGTTTTAGAAGAAGTTAAGAAACATATTTAACTATTTTGATTCAGTAAAGTCAGCATCAATAACATCATCTTCATCATCTTTAGGTGGTGCTTGATCTGAAGGACCAGTTGGATTTGGCTGGTTTCCAGGCTGTTGATACACAGAAGATCCAACAGAGTATAGTTCCTGTTGAAGTTCTTCAAGTAGTTTTTTCATCGCATCATAATCATCTTTATCAGTGGCCTCTTTTAATGCTTTACTTTTCTCTTCTACCTTTTCCTTAGTCGCCGAATCTATTTTATCTCCAAGTTCTGATAATTGCTTCTCTGTTTGGTAGACAAGTGTTTCAGATTGATTCTTTAGATCAATACGTTCTCTTTTCTCTTTATCAGAGGAAGCGTTTGTTTCGGCATCCTTAACCATCTTATCGACTTCATTATCTGAAAGTGTTGAAGCACCAGTTATAGAAATACTTTGCTCTTTACCGCTTCCTTTATCTTTAGCAGTAACACTCAATATACCATTGGCATCAATATCAAATGTGACTTCAATTTGAGGGACTCCTCTTGGAGCAGAGGGGATCCCATCCAATCTGAAGGTACCTAAACTTTTATTATCAGAAGCCATTTCTCTTTCACCTTGCAAAACATGTATCTCAACATTTGTTTGACCATCAACAGCCGTTGAATAAGTTTCTGACTTCTTAGTAGGTACAGTTGTATTACGTGCAATCATTTTTGTCATAACACCACCAAGTGTTTCGACTCCCAAAGAAAGGGGTGTGACATCTAGCAAGAGTATATCTTTAACTTCACCAGCTAAGACTCCACCTTGAACAGCAGCTCCTACTGCAACAACTTCATCTGGGTTAACTGTTTGATTAGGATCTTTACCTGTAATAGTTTTAACTAAATCTAGAACCGCTGGAATTCTTGAAGAGCCCCCAACCATTACTACTTCATCAATTTCACTCGTTGAAATTTTTGCATCTTTTAATGCTTGCTCTACAGGGATTTTACATCTATCTATTAAAGATGAAGCTAGTTCTTCAAATTTGGCTCTTGTAAGATTTAAATCAAGATGCTTTGGACCTTCTGGAGTAGCAGTTATAAAAGGTAGATTAATTTCACTTTGAGTAGCATTTGATAATTCAATTTTTGCTTTTTCAGCAGCTTCTGTTAAACGTTGTAAAGCTTGTTTATCTTGCCTTAAATCTATTCCTTCATTGGATTTAAATGTATTAGCCAAATGATCAACTATACACCTATCAAAATCATCTCCTCCAAGGTGTGTGTCACCAGATGTAGAAAGAACTTCAGTTACTCCATCGCCGGCTTCTATTACTGAGACATCAAAAGTACCTCCACCTAAGTCAAAAACAAGTATTTTCTCATTTTCTTTATCTAAGCCATAGGCTAAAGCAGCAGCAGTTGGCTCATTTACTATTCTGAGAACCTCTAAACCTGCGATTTTGCCAGCATCTTTTGTTGCTTGCCTCTGGGAGTCATTGAAGTATGCAGGGACTGTAATTACAGCTTGTGTGACAGTTTGGCCTAAATATTTTCCAGCATCTTCAGCTAATTTTCTTAACACTTGAGAACTTACTTCTTCTGGTGAAAACTGTTTATCTAAAACAGGGCATTTCAATTTAACGCTAGAGCCAGATTTTTCTACCCCATAGCTTACTTCCTTAGATTCTTGGCTTACTTCATCAACTCTCCTACCAACAAACCTTTTTGCAGAATAAAAAGTATTTTCAGGATTCATAACAGCTTGTCTTTTTGCTATTTGACCAACAAGCTTGTCTTGATTTTTAGTATATGCAACTACTGATGGTGTAGTTCTGAAACCTTCAGCATTTGCTATTACAGTAGGTTTACCACCTTCCATAACAGCAACACAACTATTCGTTGTACCTAAATCAATTCCAACAACCTTACCCATGTGTAAAAACTATCTTTAATATTCTCCATAATCGGTCATCCTCGTCATTATTGTTACTCAAAAACGGGGTGTGGTTTCCGAACAAATCAAAATTTTATACTAATATTTAAAAAAAATGATCACAAGTAATACTAATTTTCTTGCACTAATTGGAAATCCGGTGCGTCATTCATTGTCACCGATAATGCATAATGCCGCTATCAAATATTTAAACCTTGATTTAATATATTTTTCAATACCATGCAATGAAAAAGACTTTGAAATTGTTATTCAATCACTAAGCAAAATAAACTGCAAAGGAGTTAACTTAACTATTCCTTATAAAGAAAAAGGGCTAAATTACTGCAACAAAATTTCCCCTGTGGCAGAAAAAATAAAAGCAGTTAATACTCTTAAGCCAGATGGGAAAGGAAAATGGAATGGAATAAATACTGATGTAGAGGGCTTAATTTATCCATTAAAAAAAATTAAATCTTGTTGATAAACAAGCAATCATATTAGGTTCTGGCGGAGCAGCGAGATCAGCGATTCAAGGATTAATAAATTTAAAAATGTCGAAAATTATAGTTATTTCAAGGAATCAAATTGCGCTCAAATCTTTATTAAATGATTTTAAAGATGAAAATTTGATAGAAGGTGTATCTTTAAACAACCCAGATATTTTAAGTTTGATAAATACTATGGATTTAATAATTAATACTACCCCGGTTGGTATGATGAAGAACCCAAATGATAAGGAGGCGCTACCTTTTGGTAATAATTTTTGGACATCACTAAACTCAAAAACTATAATTTACGATTTAATTTACAATCCACAAGAAACATCACTATTGAGCCACTGCCGCAAAAAAGGATGTCACACAATTAATGGAATGAAAATGTTAATTGCTCAAGGAGCAAAATCATTATCATACTGGACAGATGGTCTAGAAATACCATTTGAAATTATGGAAGAGGCTATTAAACAATATCTCAAAAATTTCCAGATTTAAGTTGACATTAACTTCAATAATTTAGAAATTAACCACGATAATGTATTGTAATAAATGAACAGACGCTCATTGTTATAATAATGAGCCTAACGTCCTAGTCTGAAACCATGAAAAATCAAGAAATTTATTACGAAACAATGTATATCCTCCGTCCTGACATTGCGGAAGATGAAGTAAATAAACATATCGAAAAATATAATGCTCTACTTGAAAGCATGGGAGGAAAGATTATAGACAGCCAAATGAGAGGGAAAAGAAGATTAGCGTATCCTATCGCAAAAAAACAGAGAAGGTATTTATGTTCAATTAAGTCATCAAGGAGATGGTCAACACATAGCAAAGATTGAAAAAGCTATGAGACTAAGCGAGGATGTCATTAGGTATATGACTTTAAAACAAGAAGGACCTTTACCAACTCCAAAGCCAAAAGCCAAACCAGCCGAGACTTCAAACAATCAAGAAAATAAAAAAAGTGAAGACAATTCTTCAACTAATACTGCTTCAGAAGAAGATAGCTCAAAAAATAATGAAGAAAAAAGCAATGCAGAGAAGCCTAATGAGTAATAAATTTATTTTTTCATATGAGACTCAGCCCAAATTTTATTTGACATCCCCCACATGTATATAAAACCTTTTGCACTTTCATGATCAAAGCTGTCATCTTTACTATAAGTAGCTAAATCTTCTCTGTATAAAGAATTCTGAGTAGAAGATCTTCCAATAATTACTGCATTACCTTTATATAATCTAATTTTTACCCTTCCATTAACTGATTGCTGTGTTGAAGAAATAAATTCATCCAGGGCAGATTTTAATGGGCCGTACCAAAAACCTTGATAAACTAATTGTCCCCATTTTTTATCAACTAAACTTTTAAATTCCAAAACATCAGGATTTAAGGTTAAACTCTCCATTTCCTTATGGGCTTTAATCAATAAAAGAAGACCAGGCGTTTCGTAGATTTCTCTACTTTTTATCCCCACAATCCTATCTTCCATCATGTCTAGCCTGCCAAAACCATGTTTACCTGCAATTAAATTAGCCCTTTTGATTAATTCTAAATGGGTTAATTTTTCTTGATTTATAGACACAGGAAATCCATTTGCAAACTCAATGACAATATCTTCTGGGTCTTCTGGAGCTTTTTCAATAGATGATGTCATTTCAAATATCTCTTCACAAGGGGGTGACATGGGATCTTCTAAAATACCTGCTTCGATACTTCTTCCTAATAAATTAACATCAATGGAATAAGGAGATTTTTTAGAAACTGGTGCGGGAATTCCAAATTTTTCTCCATAACTTATGGCTTCTTCCCTGCTCATGTTCCACTCTCTAGCTGGAGTAATAATTTTTAAATCTGGGCCTAATGCATTAATAGTTAAATCAAATCGGACTTGGTCATTCCCTTTACCAGTGCAGCCATGCGCAACAGCATCTGCATTAAACTCTCTTGCAATTGCAACTAGATTACTTGCAATTAAAGGTCTAGCTAAAGCAGTTGAAAGTGGATATTTATCTCCATATAATGCATTTGCTCTAATAGCTGGAAAAGCAAAATCATCAATAAAAGGTTTCACAAGATCTCCAATTATTGATCTAAATGCACCAGATTGCAGCGCCTTTTCTTTTATTTGATTTAAATCTTCGCCTTGGCCTAAATCAGCGACAAAAGTGATAACTTCTGATACTCCATATTTTTCTTTGAGGTAAGGAATACAAACACTAGTATCAACTCCTCCTGAGTATGCCAAAACAACTCTCTTTAAATCTTTCATTTTGTATTCTCCAAAAGAACAACTAATTAGTTTTTAAAAGTTTTTTCAAAATTATTATTATTGTAACTACCAATGAAGGAGCAAAAACCATTAGCAGAACAATCTCATAATTAATTGATAATTGCTCTAGATGTTTTAAACCATATAGTTTAAATCCTAATGACAAAGCAATAGAAATAATCCAAATCGTCAAATATTTTAAATTTCCTTTATCAAACAAAGATTTTAAAAATGGACAGCATGTATTATCTTAATATAAGAGTATTAAATACTATGACCTCAGATAAACTTCAAATAAGATTAAATGAGATAGCTGAAATTAATCCAGCATTAACCTGTTATAAAAGAGATGACGCTGCTCCAGTTTTACCTCTTCGAGAGGAACCAGATTTATTATCTTGGCTTGAAGATAGTGGAAGATTAGTTACTGAAGAGTCCGGCGAATCTCAAGAAATTAGCACTATAGAAGAAGAAGAATTATCAGCTTTAATGGGTGAAAAAGAAGATTATAAAGGTGATGATGATTTATTAGAAGATGACTGGGAAGAGTAGTATTTTAAATTACAACATATTAATACTAATTATTTCATTAATTACTTTAATAAATTCAATATACAAAGATAACTTTTTTATTGTTTTTATATACATTATCTCAATTATAGCCTCATATATATCTACAAAGTACGGAATTAAATTTATAAAAAAAAATAATTTTTTGCAAACAATAAGGGATGAAGGTCCAAGCTCGCATTTCAGCAAGAGTAAAACACCTACGATGGGCGGATTATTTATAATTCCTATTTTCTTTTTAATGCTATCTAGCGGAAATATTATTTCCTTTAAATTTAAAATAGCATTATTAATAACAATATTTGGTTTCTTTTTTATAGGATTTCTTGATGATTATTTAGGTATAAAAAATAAAATAAATTTAGGGCTTAAAAGTAAAGAAAAATTAATGCTACAAATAGTTTTTTCATCATTTTTTGTAATATTTTCATTCAATAATAATTTAATAAATAATAATCTAATTTTTTTAAATGATTTAACGATAAATTTTAAAAACTTAATTATTCCGATATCGATAATAACAATCATAGCTTTAAGTAATTCTGTAAACTTAACTGATGGACTTGACGGATTAGCCGCAGGATGTTCTTCTATTGTATTTTGCGGATTAGGTACAGAAATTTTACTAAACAATGATAAAGATTACTTAATGTTTAGCATACTCTCTTTCTGCATGTCAGGTTTGTGTTTAGGTTTTTTAAAGCACAATAAGTACCCTGCAAAAATTTTTATGGGTGACACAGGTTCATTAACTTTAGGGGCAATTATTGGTGTAATTTGTGTTACCACCAACAGTTTTTTTACGACATTTATAATCTCTGGAATATTCGTTATTGAATCGTTATCAGTAATCCTCCAAGTCAGTTATTTCAAAATTACCAAAAAATTTTTAAAGCAAGGTAAGAAGCTTTTTTTAATGACACCTATTCATCATCATTTTGAATTACAGGGTATGAAAGAAGAAAAAATAGTAGAATTATTTTGGTTAATTAACATTGTTCTTGTAATTTTTAGTATAGTCGTGTAAATAGTTGTTCAATCAATGAGCTTTTTTACATGGAAAGATAAAGGTTTAACAAGTGACTGTGCAAGTCTTGATGCTATGGCTTCAAGATTTGAAGAAACCGCAAATTTAATGAAAAAACTTTCAAAAAAAGGTTTTAAATTAAAAAAACATAAAAAAAATCAACTTATAATCCACTCAGACCCAGATGTTTTTGATGAATGGGGTTTTATTAGTGAAGAACTTCCATTTAAACAACTAAGCTTAATTCCGGAAGATGAAAGCAAATTTAACTTTTGATTTTGCTGACAAATATTAAATAAATAATTTCTCACATGATTACTCCAACTAAAATGCCTACTCACAGCCTCTATACCATTTCTACTCCATAGCCTCCATTGATTTTTACTTGATATTGCTTTTTCAAGTGTAAGTTTAAATCTATTTATATCAGTTACATCAGCTAGTAAACCGTTATCACATTTTAAATTAATTTCCTGAGGACCTCCATCATCTGTTGCAACCATTGGTAAACCACATGAAGCAGCCTCTAATAATGTCAATCCAAAAGGTTCAGTTAGTGCGGGATTAACAAAAATGCCTCTTCTACTTGCTGCCCATCTGTAAATTGAAGGTATTTGATCTGGCGTATGTTTTTTAGGATAAGCAACTTTGCCATATAAATTATATTTATCAATAATCTCAAAAATTTGTTGAAAAACATCTTTTTGCTGAGAATCCATTTTAGATAAATTATCTCTACAACCCAAAACAAGAATTAAATTATTACTCTTTTTTAATTTTTCTGAACGTCCAAAAGCCTCAACAAGCGAAGGAACATTTTTGCGCCTTACTGCTCTAGAAATCGCTAAAAGGGGAGGCTTAAAAGAATCACTTAAAAAAGGATTCATCATATTATCAATATCGCTAGTTTCTGTTGTTGAATGGATATGATGAAATTTATCATAATCAACACCTGGAAAAATCACTTTTGCTTTTTTAGATTCAAAAGATTTATAAGTAGAATATTGATAAACAGACTCTTGTTTAGTACTAGTTACTATCATAGAAGCTTCTTTTAAGGCCTCTTCTTCTGCTGATATCCTTTTAGAAATACAATATGATTTTTCAATTTGACTTTGAGTTAAACCTGCATCTAGAAGTCTTCTTTGCTTTTCCCTCCCTAAAGAATGAGCCGTAAAAACTAAAGGCACTTTTAAATTTCTACTTAAACGAACACCTACGTAACCCGCATCAGCATAATGGGCATGAATCCAGTCCGGTTTGTTTTCAGGCTTTTCATAAAATTCAGATAACTTATTAATAAGTTCTTCTAAAAAAGGCCATAACAATTCTTTTCGTAAATATTTTTGTGGGCCAAACTCAAATCTTAAAATCCTAGCACCCAATTCAATATATTCTCTCTCTTTTGAATACTGAT
>CACOIM010000007.1 GCA_902627325.1 uncultured Prochlorococcus sp.
TTCCCTGACTAAATCTGAATATCCCCCTCTATTTAGAATCTCTATTTTTTCAGCTAATGATTCTTTATATTGAGCTTCTGACAGGGGAAACGACTCTTGCTCTAAATATCCCCACATCATTTGAAAATACAAATAATCTTCCCTTTTAAAAAGTCTAAAATCATATTTTCTTCCCCACCTCTTAGTTAAATAATAAATTATTTCATCAATTTCCAGTGGTCTCATAAATTTATAAAGATATAAAAAGTAAATTTAATTCTCAAAATATTAAAAGTAATTTCTATTATGAAGAAATTTTTTGCAAATTAGATCATAATAGCTAATAAATAACAGTCCCGAGTATCGAATGACTCAACTAAGTTCCAATGATGTCCCTTCAATGGGGCGAAGGCAATTTATGAATCTTTTAACATTTGGTACTGCAACTGGAGTTGCTCTAGGAGCTTTGTACCCAGTTGCAAATTACTTTATGCCTTTAAGGGCTGGGGGAAGCGGAGGAGGCACCTCTGCAAAAGACGAGTTAGGTAATCCCATAACTAAAACTGGTTGGTTAGCTAGCCATCAACCAGGAGATAGAAGCTTAGTTCAAGGACTTAAAGGTGATCCAACTTATATAATTGTTCAAAATGATGGTGAAATAAGTAATTTTGGGTTGAATGCAATTTGCACTCACTTAGGTTGTGTAGTTCCTTGGGATAGTGGTGCAAATAAATTTATTTGCCCATGTCATGGAAGTCAATATGATACGAATGGAAAAGTTGTTAGAGGTCCAGCTCCTTTATCTCTTGCTTTAGCTCATGTAGATATCGAGGAGGAAGCTGTTCTAGTTAAACAATGGAATGAAACAGATTTCAGGACAAATGAAAACCCATGGTGGGCCTAAGAATAATGAAAAACCTTAAAAAATCTATCATGAATAAAGCAATCTCTTATTTTTGTTTTCTTTTCCTAATTTTCAACATATTTTTTAATTCAACACCATTAAACGCTTACCCATTTTGGGCGCAACAAAATTATGAGTCCCCTAGAGAGGCTACTGGCAAAATTGTATGTGCGAATTGTCATCTTGCTCAAATGCCTACTATTGCAGAAGTGCCTCAATCAGTAGGAGCAGATAGTGTATTTAAAGCTATAGTTAAAATTCCTTATAAAAATGATTTAAAGGAAGTTGGAGCTGATGGGTCTGATGTTCCATTACAAGTTGGAGCAGTTGTAATGCTACCAGAAGGATTTAAATTAGCACCTCAAGAAAGGTGGACAGAAGAGATAAAGGAGGAGACAGAGGGAGTCTATTTTTCAAACTACAGCGATGAGAAGGAAAATATTATTATTGTAGGACCTCTACCAGGAGATTCTAATAAAGAAATTATATTTCCTGTTCTCTCACCAAATCCATCTGTGAATAAAGAATATCATTATGGCAAATATTCAATTCATGTTGGAGCTAATAGAGGGAGGGGACAAGTTTATCCAAATGGAGATAAGAGTAATAATGCACTTTTCACTTCAAGTTCTTCTGGGAAAATAAGTCAAATAAATACTAATGAAGATGGAACTATTAGCATAAATATTAAAAATGAAAATGGGGATATTTCTACTGAAGTTTTACCAATAGGTTCGCAAATCATTGTAAGTGAGAATGATGATATTAAATCAGGCGAGGCACTCACTTCTGATCCAAATGTTGGAGGTTTTGGACAATTAGATAAAGAAGTTGTATTACAAAGTCCTGTGAGAATTATTGGTCTAATAGCATTCTTTATAGGTGTGGGATTAACACAAATATTATTAGTTCTTAAAAAGAAACAGGTTGAAAAAGTGCAAGCAGCTGAGGGAATCTAAACTAAACAGTAAATAATGTATTTTCATCCTGCTTTAATACAATCACCTGGATCACAATTAATAAATTTAGGATTCATTAGTATTAAATGGTACGGATTATTAATTGCTATATCAGTTCTATTAGGGCTTAATTTATCAAAAAAGCTTGCGCGATCTAGAGGTATTGATCCAAATTTTATTAGTGAGATCTTACCTTCTCTAGTATTAAGTTCAATAATTGGAGCTAGAGTTTATTATGTAATTTTTGAGTATCAGCAATTTAGTGGAGATAAATTCTTTACTACTATAAAAATTCTCAATATTTATTTAAACATTCCTTCATTTTTAGCAATTTGGGAGGGAGGAATAGCAATACATGGTGCTTTATTAGGAGGATTTTTATCAATTTATTTATTTTGTAAATCAAAAAAAATCCCATTAAAAATATTTCTTGATTTATTAATGCCATCAGTTATTCTTGGCCAATCAATTGGCAGATGGGGTAATTTTTTTAATAATGAAGCTTTTGGGATCCCAACCAATTTACCATGGAAATTATTTATTCCTTCAAGCAATAGACCTAATATTTTTGCAAACTATCAATATTTCCATCCAACATTTCTATATGAATCTCTGTGGAATTTAATAATATTTACAATATTAATTTATATATTTAATAAACAAAGTAAAGATAATTCTATTACGCCTGGATTGATAACTTCTCTGTATTTAGTAACTTATAGTTTTGGAAGATTCTGGATTGAGGGTTTACGTATTGACTCATTGTGTTTAGGAGGTTTTCCGCCATATTGTGAAGGAGGTTTGAGAGTAGCTCAATTTGTAAGTATATTTTTATTTTCTTCTGGATTAGTATGGCTATATTTTTTAAAATTTAAATTTAATAAAAATAATTAAATTATGGAACGAAAAATATCATTTATTGGAGTTGGTCCTGGAGATCCAGACTTACTTACTGTAAAAGCCATGAAAGAAATAGAGTCTGCTGAAGTCATATTCTGGACCGATTCGTTAATTCCTGAAAAGATTATAAGTTTATCAAACAAAAATACTGAAAGATTTAAAACAAGCAGTATGAATTTAGAACAGATAATGCGACTAATGATAAGTAAATATAAAGAAGGGAAAAAAGTTATTAGATTGCATGATGGAGATCCTTGTTTATTTGGCGCTATCAATGAACAGATAAGAATACTGAAGAAAGATAATATAAAAGCTGAAGTAATTCCAGGGATAAGCGCTTTTCAAATAACAGCTGCATATCATCAGGCAGAACTGACTGTTCCAGATATAACCCAAACAATTATTTTATCAAGATATAAAGGGCGAACTGGGATGCCAGAAAGAGAGTCGCTAAAAAACTTAGCCAAATTAAAATCATCATTATGTCTTTATCTTAGTGCCAGGCATGTGGCTATTACTCAAAAAACTTTGTTGGAGTTTTATGATCCTCTTACTAAAGTTATTGTTGGGCATAGAGTCTCTTGGGATGATGGCTGGACAGAAATAATAAATTTAAAAGATATGGAAATGTTCTCAAACAAAAAAAACCTTATTAGGACAACAATTTATATAATCAGCCCAGCATTAGATCAGTTAAATAAAACTTCTAACTTATATAATCCAAATTATCAACACCTATTTAGAAACTTTAATAAATTTGAAGATTAAATATGTTCTAAATTTATGTGAAGTTGATAGTTAAAAATTTATGAGTATAATTAAAAAAAATTCTGTAAGTGGAAAAAATAAACAGACATACTAATGAAGACACTTCTTTGAGAAAGATAGGTAGCATAATAAAAGAAGCGAGACTTAGTAAAAATAAATCAGTTAACGATCTAGCTACAAACTTAAAAATTAGTGAACAACAACTGAAAGCTATAGAAGAAGGAAGAGATGATTTATTACCAGAAAAAGTTTTTGTAAAGGCCATGATAAAAAGAATCTCAGAAAAACTTAAAATCGACATTAATGACCTGATGAACGAATTCAATAATAAAAAAGAACAAATTAAAATTGAAGAAATTGTGGAAGATGTTCAAACAAAAGTAAAGCTAAAGAATTCATTTACTTTAATTTTTATTTTTAATATTTTCATTTCAGGTTTAATAGGTTTTCTAGCATCTTCATATATTTATAATTTATTTTCAAATATTAATAATGGATCTGATACAAAAAATCTAATTAAAGATATTAAATAACTTTTAATTCTAAACCTTTGATTTCTTTCAAAATCTGACTGCAAGATCTCAAACTCCACTCCTCTAAGAGAGGTTGATTATTTGAATTGGCTGAAATTAACTTAAATAGAATTTGATTATTAGAAATTTTAAGATCGACTTTTAATATCTCAGAGTTTGGTCTTTTATCTAGAGACGAAGCTAATCTTAAGATTAGAGCCATATCTAGAGCAATTTCTTTCTCTTCTTTAGAAATTAGAATTTGCCAAGATTCATGTCTCTTCTTGGGAAGTGTTTTTCTGTGATACCTAGCTATTGCTGCAATTATATTTTTTTCAGATAAAGAATAACCTAATAATTCACAATTTCTAATCAAATACCAAGAATGTTTATGATAAGCATTTAAATTAATTTGTTTACCAGTATTACAAAGAAAACATGCTGCCCACAAAAGATTTCTTCCTTTATTTTTTAAGTCATTATGCAAAACATTTCTTGTTTGGTCATGAATTTGAAGAGCAAGAGATGCAACTCTTTCAGCTCTTACTTTATCAACTGAAAATTTATCCGCCTGATGCATTACTGTAGTTTTACGAATATTACTTTGCAAACTAAATCTACTAGTTAACATTCCTTTCCTAATCATCCAATCAATAACTAAGCCCTCTCTTAAGGCTCTCTCACTTATTGTTAATTCAGAAATATTTAACATCTCCATAGATGTATTTAAAATCAAACCTCCTGGAATTATAATTTCAGATCTTCTTTCACTTAATGATGGGATTTTACGAAGATCTAAAGGCGTCAATTTAATTAACTTTGAAAGCAATGCATCTAAGTTAGACTTATAAAATTTATAACCATGCATTTTTTGTTTTGGTTCACCCAACTCAGATGAAATTAAATTTCCTAAAGCTATCGCAGTTCCACTTGTTGCTATCATCGAAACTGATTCATTTTTAACTAACCTCCTTTTGATTTTGCCAATAGAGGGTTCTAGTGAACCTTGAATAAATGTTTTTATAAAATCAAGTCTATTTGAAGTTAATGGCTCTCCTTGAAAAAAATCATTTTTAAGTCTGACCGCACCAATTCTTGAGCTTGTTAAGGCGCGAGTATCTTCACTATTAGCAAGTATTAATTCTGTAGATCCTCCACCAATATCTAAAATAATGTGGGATTTATTTTCTAAGGACATTCCAGATAAAACGCCAAGATATATGAGACGAGCCTCTTCGGCACCACTTATCAATTCAATTTCAATTCCTATATTTTCACTAACTCTTGTAATTAAATCTATTCCATTTGGAGACTCTCTAACAGCACTAGTTGCAGCAGTTAAAATTTTTGAGACTCTATAACTAATACAATATTCTTTAAATCTTTTTAAGGTCTCAATTACTCTCTCTATTGCCTCTTCTGTCAAATTACCATCATCATCTCTTTCTCCAAGTCTAGTAGTTGATTTCTCAGTAAATTTAATAGTGAAAGATTTTAAATCTGAATTAATTTGAGCTATTAAAAGATGTGTTGAATTTGTCCCTATATCAATTGAAGCTACACAAAGATCTTTATTAATAATATTAATTGAATTATTTTGCATTATCTTATAATTTTTAATCCCTAAAGATAATCAACACAATAGATAATATACTTAAGGTTGTTTATTTATTTTTTAATTAACCTTATCTAGGCAAATTATTTAAACTTATGAAATAAAATTTCGTGTTTTTTCAAGAACTTAAAACATATTTACAGCCAATTTTTTCAATATTACGCTGGAATAAACCAACCGGAAGATTAATCTTACTGATTCCAGCAGGCTGGAGTCTGTGGTTAACTCCAGATAATAGTCCCAATTTTTATTTAATAATAAAAATTTTATTTGGAGGATTATTTGTAAGTGGTTTTGGTTGTGTCGCTAATGATATTTGGGATAAAGATATTGATAAAAAAGTTTTAAGGACAAAAAATAGACCTTTAGCTGCTAATAAACTTAAAACAAAATATGCATATCTTATTCTTTTTTTATTTTTATTAGGAAGTTTTTTGATAACCCTTTCTTTACCAGAGAATGGAAGATTTCTTTCAATCATTTTATCCTTAGTAGCATTACCATTAATCTTGATTTATCCATCTGCGAAAAGATGGTTTAAATTTCCACAAGCAATTTTATCCATTTGTTGGGGCTTTTCGGTTTTGATACCATGGGCAGCACATGAAGGGAATTTAAATAGTCCTGTTTTATTTTTTTGTTGGCTAGGAACAGTATTTTGGACATTTGGATTTGATACCGTATATGCCTTGGCTGACATAGAATATGATAAAAAAATTGGTATCAATAGTTCTGCTATTAATTTAGGATCACATACCAAAACAACAATACAAATTTGTTATTTAATAGCTTCAGGCTCTTTAGCTATTTGTTCAATTTTGAGTCAATTAGGTATTATTTTTTGGCCAATTTGGTTTATTACTTCAATTCTTATGCAAAAAGATGTAAGAAAAATATTTAAAAACGAAGATTTATCACTAAATAAAATCAGCAGCCATTTCAAGAATCAAGTGATTTATGGGACTCTTATCTTAATTGGAATAATAATTGGATAAAATTTTTGAGAAATGATTTATAAATTAAAACAAGGAAATATTGTAAAAGTAATAGCTCCAAGTTCATATGTGGAAGATGAAAAAGAATTCTTTACTGGAATCGAGATCATTAAAAATTGGGGACTAAATGTTAAATTTAATAATTTAACCAATAGAAAATCTGGATACTTCGCAGGTAACGATAATACAAGATTTGCCGAAATTGAAAGAGCACAGGATAGTGAACTTATTATTTGTGCAAAAGGAGGATGGGGGGCATCTAGAATATTAGAAAAATCCCCAAAATGGAAAGATAGGTGGTTATTAGGTTTCTCTGATAATTGTTCATTATTACTATCAAAATATTCGAAGGGTTCATTTGGATCAATTCATGGCCCTACTATTTCAACTTTATCAAAAGAGCCTAATTGGAGTATTAACAGATTAAGAACCTTCCTTTTTGAAGGTTATTTAGGAGATATTATTGGCAACCCTCTAAAAAAAGGAATCGCTGAAGGAGAACTTTTAATTTCTAATTTAACAATTTTTTGCTTTTTGATTGGGACTAATGATATGCCTAATTGTGAGGGAAAAATTATAATTTTTGAGGACGTAAACGAAGACATTTATAAAATTGATAGGATGTTTACTTACATAAGAATGACACAGGTACTAAAAAATATAGTCGGGATAGGTTTTGGTAATTTTTTTGATCCGAAAAGAACAGATAAAATAGAATTATTAGAAAATCTAATTTTTGATAGATTCGCAGAATTTAATATCCCAATAATTTCTAATCTTCCTGTAGGCCACTTAAAAGGTAATGCTTGCCTTCCTTATGGATATAGCGGGATATTGAATGGAAATATCGGTAAATTATCCATTAATTAACTATTACTTAAAAATAAACTTGCAATCTTTAAATCAATTGGATTTGTTATTTTAATATTAGTTGAATTACCTTCAATGATTTTTACTGGCCATTTTAGAAGTTCAAATAATGAAGCATCATCTGTGACATTCCAATTATTTTCTTTCGCCTTTTGATGAGCCTTTTTTAATTGTGTTACTAAAAATCCTTGAGGAGTCTGCGCTGACCATAAAAAGTTGCGATTTGGAGTCTCCTTAATAATTCTATTTTCATTAACGACCTTTATTGTATCGGTAACTTTTAAAGCTAATATTACTGCATCATTTTCTTCTAATTCATTAAAACATTTATCTATTAATTCAGGTTTAATTAAACATCTTGCACCATCATGAATGAGAACTTTCATTGCATTGTTAGGGAGATTATTTACGCCATTTCTCACTGATTCCTGTCTTGTATTTCCACCATTAATCCAGTGTATTTTATTTGAGAATTCCTTAATTGAATTTATAATTTCAGACTTATCGTAAGGTTGCCCAATAATACCAACCCAACTTACTTTTTCAGATAAAAAGACTGCTTTAAGTGTCCAATATAAAATTGACTCGCCATTAAGGTTCAGAAGTAACTTATTTTTTCCAGCCTTCATTCTACTACCACTGCCTGCTGCTGGAATTAGTAAATGCAAAATAATAAAGTCCCTATATTCTAGATAATTATAAATAAAACATTAATGTTTGCACAATTAGTACTACGATCTAAATTGATAATAAAATCAAAATGACTCAAAATAAAATACTGTCAGGTAAAGTTGCTTTAGTCACTGGAGCGAGCAGAGGTATAGGTAAAGCAATTGCTATGTCTCTTGGCGGATTAGGTGCTGAAGTTATTGTGAATTACGCTGCATCAGAAGCTTCAGCAGAAGAAGTTACGAAATCAATTAATGATAAAGGAGGTAACTCTTACAAATTAAAATTCGATGTGTCTGATGAAGAGTCTGTTAATAATGGCATAAATCAAATCATTAGAGATAGTGGAAAGATTGATATTCTTATAAATAACGCTGGCATTACAAGAGATGGGCTTTTAATGAGAATGAAAGCATCTCAATGGGATGAGGTATTAAATACAAATTTAAAAGGTGTTTTTCTATGTACAAAAAATGTATCTAAATTTATGATGAAAGAACGAAGTGGAAAAATTGTCAATATCACTTCAATTGTTGGTTTGATAGGTAATCCTGGACAAGCTAATTATGCAGCTTCTAAAGCAGGTGTTATTGGATTTACTAAAACTTGTGCTAAAGAATTTGCGTCGAGAGGAATAAAAGTAAATGCTATAGCCCCAGGCTTTATTGAAACAGAAATGACAGAAAACTTAAGAACTGATGATCTATTGAAAATGATACCTTTGGGTAAACTAGGATCAGCTGATCAAATTGCAAGTTTGGTTAATTTTTTAGTTTCAAGTGATGCAAGTGAATATATTACTGGGCAAACGATAAGTATAGATGGAGGTATGAATATATAAATATTGCTTGATTTCATGTATTGAGCAACTAGGTACTTTCATACGGTTGGCCTAATTCATCTCTTAATCTCCTAATCCTCTGCAAAAGCTTTAATCTTCTACTTCTTGCTGTTAATGTAAGAAAAAATCTTAATGGAAAATATACTAAGGTCATTGTAGCTGCGAGAGTTGCAGTTAATGTAAAAATAAAATTTCCCGTATCTTCCATAATTTAAAGATACTATTTTTTTGACTAAATGTGGATATAAATATCAACAAATTCGGCTTTCCCCACTTAAGTCCATAATATAAAGCATAATTTCTATGGGAAATTAGAATAGATATAGAAATTAGTAAAAAATGCCAAAGCAATTAAGTTTTTCAGATGAATCACGGGAATCTTTAGAAAGAGGAGTTAATACAGTTGCAAATGCTGTAAAGGTAACTCTTGGACCTAAAGCAAAAAATGTTGTGATTGAGAGAAAGTTTGGTGCCCCAGATGTTGTTAGAGATGGTTCTACAGTTGCAAAAGAGATCGATATAGAGAATCCTTTTGCTAATTTAGGAGCAAAATTAATTGAACAAGTGGCCTCTAAAACTAAAGAGAAAGCAGGAGATGGCACTACAACTGCAACGGTTTTAACTCAAAAGATGGTACAAGAAGGCTTAAAAAATATTGCTGCTGGTGCAAGCCCCATTGAAATTAAAAAAGGTATGAAAATTGCTTTAAATTACATCCTTGAGATACTTAAAGATAAGAGCATTCAAATAAGTGGTACTGATATTGCAAAAGTTGCCACCGTTAGTGCTGGTGGAGATGAGGAAATAGGATCAATTATTACAAAAGCTATGGATATTGTTTCTTCAGACGGAGTTATTACTGTAGAAGAATCTCAATCATTAGAAACTGAATTAGATATCACTGAAGGCATGTCTTTTGATAGAGGTTATAGTTCACCTTACTTTATAACTGATCAAGAGAGACAAATATGTGAGCTCAACAATCCAAAGATATTAATTACTGATCAGAAAATATCCAATTTAAATAATCTTGTTCCTATCCTTGAAGAGATCCAAAAATCAGGAGAACCATTTCTAATTCTTGCTGAGGATATTGAAGGCGAAGCTCTTACAACTCTTGTATTAAATAAAAATGCAGGAGTTCTAAATGTATCTGCAGTAAGAGCACCTTCTTTTGGAGAAAGAAGAAAAGCAGCGCTAGAAGATATTGCAATACTTACAGGCAGTAATTTAATTAGTGAAGATAAATCTATGAATCTTGAGAAAGTAACCTTAAAGGATCTTGGCAAAGCTAGAAAAATTACCATCACAAAAGACAAAACTACAATTGTTGCTTTTGAAGATACCAAAGATCTTGTTAAAGAAAGGGTTGAAAAATTAAAAAACGAAGTAGAAATCACTGATACTGATTATGACAAAGACAAAATTAATGAGAGGATTGCAAAACTTTCTGGAGGAGTCGCCTTAATAAAAGTGGGAGCTGCCACTGAAACTGAAATGAAGTATAAAAAATTAAGAATAGAGGATTCATTAAATGCTACGAGGGCAGCTATTGAAGAGGGTGTAGTGCCAGGGGGAGGACAAACACTAATTGAACTTTCAGAGCATCTTGAAAGTTTTAATGAAAATTTAGATCAAGACCAACAAACAGGGCTTGATATAGTTGCAAAAGCACTTCAAGAGCCCGCTAAACAGATCGCTAAAAATGCAGGATTCAATGGAGAAGTGGTTGCAGCCGATATTAAAAGACTAAAAAAAGGATTTAATGTGGTTACTGGAGAATATGAGGATCTTAATGAGTCAGGTATTATTGATCCTTCTAAAGTACTTCGCTTATCACTAGAGGACGCAGTTTCAATTGCCTCTATGCTTTTAACAACAGAAGTTTCAGTCGCAGATATCCCCGAGCCAGAGGCCCCAGCCCCTGCAGGTGACCCCATGGGAGGAATGGGTGGCATGGGTATGCCCGGCATGGGTGGAATGGGTGGCATGGGTATGCCCGGTATGGGTGGTATGGGTATGCCTGGCATGGGTGGCATGGGTATGCCTGGTATGGGTGGCATGGGCATGCCTGGTATGATGTAGGGTGCTTTATTTATTTACATCAAAAATATTTATCTTATATTTTTTCTAAGTTAATTTCTTATTTAATAGTGGCCTTATAATCACTAAAGATAAAATAGTTAATAGAAATAGCAAGCTAATACAATCTCTACAAGTTAAATCTCCATAAGGTGCATTTAAAGCTATCAAATCTAAATTAAAATTCGAAGAGTAAGCTATTCTTATTGGCTCAATTGCAAATGTTAAAGGATTAAATGATGCAAACCATCCCAACCAAGTAGGCATAAAGGATATTGGAGCCAAAGCAGTACTAGCGAATAGGAGAGGTAAATTAACAACAAAAATAAGCGCAATTAGTTCTATATGACCTGGGAGAACAAAAGCTAAACATAAACTTATTGAAGTCACGAATAAAACCAATAAAATTAAAGTAGCGAAAACAACACCTAATCCATAAAGATCAGGGAATCCATAACCTAATAAAAAAGAAATAAACATTATTGCCAGACTTTGAACAAAGCTAAGTATTGTGATGTAGAAGAAGGAAGATAAAACTATGGACAAACGACTAGCGAGAGGGGCCACTAATAATCTATTTAGGAATCCAAATTCTCTATCAAACATAAGTGGCAAGCCTGAATTTAAAGCTCCACTAAATGCTGTAAAAACTATCAATCCAGCTCCTAAGAAATTTCCATATGAATCAACTCCAGGTAAGAAATCTTTTGGAGCATTCGCAAACAAAGCTCCAAATAAAAATAGCCAAATAATTGGCTGCAATATTCCAGCAAAAAATGTTGATGGTCTTCTTTTTAATTGAATAAATAATCTCTTGGTTAAAGCAGTAGTTTCCTGATAAAGGAATATAAAATTATATTGTTGTATTTCCATTAAAGTTAAGTTTATAAAATTTATTATAAGTAAATGATATACCTAAAATATTAAATTACCTCATAGATTGTTTTGATTCTTTTTTGAGATCTCTTTTACCTGTCATATATAATTCTGCATCTTGAAGAGTTTTACCTGTAGCCTGAAGATATACATCATCAAGACTAGGTTGGCTTTGAGATAAAGAGAATATTTTAAATTTTGAGAATGCTAATTCTACTTTTAATTTTGTAATTAAATCTTTATCTCTATCTGCAATAAAATTTAAAGAATAACCTTGTGAGGCATTAATTACAATTTGGCTTATCCCATCAATTTTTTCTAATATTTTTTTAACTTTTTCGGATTCAAGAGAATCACTAAATTCTCGAACTTTCAATATTATTCTGTCTCCTCCAAACTTATTTTTTAATTCAGTGGGTTTGCCTTGATCAATTATTTTTCCATCATTAATTATCACAACTGTGTCAGCCAATTTATCAATCTCATCAAGATAATGGCTACTTAAAATTATTGTCATCCCATCTTTCTTTAGATCATTTAATAATTCCCATATAATATTTCTACTTTCAATATCTAGACCAACTGTCGGTTCATCAAGTATTAAAACTTTTGGTAAATGTAAAAGTCCAGCTGCTAAATCAATTCTTCTTTTCATCCCTCCTGAGTAAGTTCCGCATTTTCTATCAATCCAATTTTGCATATCTAATTGATTAATTAATAATTCAATTCTTTCTAATTTATTAGATTGATCTATATGATATAAATCCGCTTGAAAATCTAACAACTC
This sequence comes from uncultured Prochlorococcus sp., assembly GCA_902627325.1. Lineage (GTDB taxonomy): Bacteria > Cyanobacteriota > Cyanobacteriia > PCC-6307 > Cyanobiaceae > Prochlorococcus_A. The sequence continues at coordinate 12,758 of CACOIM010000007.1, forward strand.
TCTACCGGTAAGAATCTTATCAAGAGCTATTTCTTGAGCCACATATCCAATTAATTCTCTGATTTTTCTTGGTTCTTTCATTACATCAATATTATTTATCTTAATCGTCCCTTCATCTGGAGAAATCAAAGTTGCTATAGTCCTGAGTAAAGTTGTTTTACCGGCGCCATTAGGACCTAAGATTCCAAATAAACTTCCTTTTGCGATGTTAATATTTATTTTCTTAAGAGCTTTAACATCTAAATAATCTTTTGATAGATTTTGAATTTGAATTTGATTCATCAAAGTTGAATTTTTATTTAATTAGAAATTTACTAAATAATATAATTGTGAAAAAATTGATGAGGCAATTTTTAACGTTTGTTCTTCAAATTCAACTGAAAGATTAGTTCTGGCTAATAAAAGCAACAGGCAAATTCCAAACATATAAAGGATAGACCATCTAAATAAACCTTTTGCTAGTTTTAAATCATCTGGAGAATTTTTCAATCTAAAAATAAGTTGTAATAATCTAGCGTTAAATGGTATAACCATAATTTCATATAAAAGTCCACCTTCAGGAAGTGCAAAAATGCCAAAGATACTCATAACAACAGTTGCTAATCCATATTTAGAAATTGCATTTACAGTAAAAGCAGAACCTTTTACAGAGGGGAGCATAGGTATACCGACAGACGCATAATCATCCTTGAGTAAAATAGCTAATGCCCAGAAATGAGCAGGAGTCCAGAGCATAACCAAGCAGAACAGCCACCATCCACTTAAACCTATATGCCCCGTAGCTGCAGATGCACCAACTAAAGGAGGTATTGCACCTGCTACTCCACCAATAACAATATTCTGAGTAGTTCTTGGTTTAAGAATTATGGTATATAAAAGAACATAACTACACAAACCTAAAAGTGTTAATCCTGCAGCAAGAGAATTTACACCACTTACTAAAAGCATTGCAGCTGCCAATGTACATGAAATAGCTCCAAAGAAAACAGTATTAAATGATAATTTACCTGCTGGCAATGCTCTACCACTAGTTCTTTTCATATTCTTATCTAGATCCATTTCCCACAAACAATTTAGAGCACCTGCAGCAGCAGCGGCTAGAGCTCCTCCCCCAAGAGTACAAACTAACTTGGGAGAAGCCAAAGGCCACTCTTCGCTTAAAGCCATACCCCCCAAGGTTGTTGCTAAAAGAAGAGGTATGAGCCTAGGTTTAGCTACCTCTAACCATGGTGGAAGTTTTATTTTTTTCCTTGAAGGGACAACATCTTCTCTTATCGAAGGTTGAACACTTATACTTTCAAAATTACTTTTCATTAGTTGAAACTTAAAATTACGTTATTTTTTGTTGGATTAAATAGTATATTTTCTGAAGATTTTTTAAATATTAAAGTTGATAGAGTTGCCACCATTAAGGAAGCCACAATTTGATGACTAATAATTATGAGAGGTTCATGCAAATTAGTTTTTAAACTTATTACTCCCAAAGTTATTTGACATATTAAAAGCAAAAAAGATGAAATTAAGAATTTCCAATTATTTTTAAATAACTCAAACTTTAAAAATGAAACTAATATTATTGATATAATTGAAATAAAAACTGGAATTGCGAATAATTTATGAGAATTTAATACAATACAGTTTTGATTCAAAGATAAACATAGATGTGCTGACCATGTTGAAGAAAGTCTTACCCCAATAACTGATTGAACTAAAGTAAGAGACAGAGGTATCGATAAAAAATATTTCCACCAAAGGATATTTTTATCCATTTCTTTATTTAATAGAGCTTGATTAACATAAATAGCTGTTATCAAAATAGTAAATGCAATTAAAAGATGACTCATTACAGAGAGAGAGGAAAGCATATTGATAACTGTTAGAGCTCCTAATATCCCTTGCAAAATAATTAAAAAAACTAAAAAAGAATATATCTTTGGTAACCAATTAGGTAAGAATTTTCTCCAAAGAAAAGATAAAGCAAATTGAGTAACAATTAAAATACCAACTAAAAAAGCATCCAATCTATGAAACCATTCAAGAAATACTCTCAAATTCATATGGTTAAGTGGCAAAAAAGTTCCATAACATAAAGGCCAGTCAGGGCAAGCGAGTCCTGCCTCCATAACCCTAGTAGCACTTCCTATAGCAATTAGCGCTATTATTGCCATTACAGTATGATTGCCCAGCGTAAGCAATAATGATTTATATTTTTTTTGATTAATTTCGAATTGATTCAAGAAATTAAACTTATTATTTCGAATACTAATTTAATTTTTAAAGACAAACATTAATAAAAACTGAATAATTTTTATTTAGTTAATTTTTTAATAAAAAATTGTACTTTCCTAACAAAAAATCGATAAAAGTAACTTTACTTACATATTTTTCTTGTAATTATTAAGAAGTTATGAATTTATAGAATATTCCTTAAACAAATAATGCAAAAACCCTAAAAGGTAATATCTTGAAAATATAAATTAATTAATCAAAATTGTTAAATAAATCTTATTATTTAATTCTAATTATTTCAATCATAATTGGTATATCTTTTTGGATCGGTTTTAATGTAAATTTACTCCCTGAAGAAGCTAGCATTAATGCCCCTATATATGATGAATTATTTAAAATCCTTTTTATTATCGGATTAATTTTATTTATAGGTATGACAGCCTTAGTAATATATAGCTTATTTAAATTCAGAAAAAAAGAAGGAGAATTTGGAGATGGAATTGCATTAGAGGGGAATCTAAGTTTAGAAATAATTTGGACTGTAATTCCATCAATTATTGTTTTATTTGTAGGTATTTATAGTTACAACATTTATGACCGGATGGGAGGAATGAATGAATTAAATCACAACCATGGGACCATGAATTCAAATTCAGAAAAAATATGGGCAGGCATAAGTCAAGCTAATAATAGTAATTCTGGTTTAGGTGAAACTGCTATAGAAGTATCAGCAATGCAATTTGCATTCTTATTTAATTACCCACAGGGAGAATTTATCTCTGGAGAATTACACGTACCCGTTGACCAAAAAATTTCAATAAAAATGGAATCCAAAGATGTAATTCATGCTTTTTGGATTCCTGAATTCAGAATTAAACAGGACATAATTCCTGGTCAGCCAACTATTTTAAATTTCACTCCAACAAAAACAGGCAAATATCCCATCATTTGCGCTGAACTTTGTGGACCATACCATGGAGGAATGAGAGCTTCAATAATTGTTGAAGAAAAGTCTGATTATGAAAGATGGTTTAACCAAAATAACAAAACCAACCTATAAAAATGACTATTTTAATAGACAATAAAGCCGAGGTAAAAGAAAGTCTCCAACCGAAAGGTTTCCTAAGATATTTCAGTTTCAGCCTAGACCACAAGGTAATTGGTATTCAATATTTGGTTTGTGGTTTTCTCTTTTATTTAGTTGGAGGAACTCTTGCAAGTGCGATAAGAATAGAGCTTATAAGCCCTCTATCAGACTTCTTACCAAGGGATGTTTACAATCAAGTCCTTACTCTCCATGGGACAATCATGATTTTCCTATGGATCGTACCTGTCGTAAATGGTGCTTTTGGGAATTATTTAATACCTTTTTACGTAGGTGCGAGAGATATGGCTTTCCCAAGATTAAATGCAGTTGCTTTTTGGTTAATTCCACCATCAGGTTTAATGCTCATAGCAAGTTATTTTATTGAAGGTGCTGCCCAATCAGGCTGGACAGCATACCCACCTTTAAGCATAACGACACCTCAATCGGGACAAATAATTTGGATATTGAGCGTTTTACTTCTTGGTGGCAGCTCTATTTTTGGTGGCATAAACTTTATAGTTACAATTTTAAAATTAAGAAGACCAGGATTAAAACTTATGAATTTACCTATGTATTGCTGGGCAATGCTAGGGACAAGTATTCTAGTAGTTTTATCAACTCCTGTTTTAGCAGGAACCCTAATATTATTAAGTTTTGATATTGTTGCACATACCGGATTCTTCAATCCTGCTCTGGGAGGTAATGTTGTTGTTTACCAGCATTTATTTTGGTTTTATTCTCATCCTGCTGTTTACATAATGGTTCTCCCCGCGTTTGGATTGGTGAGCGAAATACTTCCCATACATTGCAGAAAACCACTTTTTGGATACACAACTATGGTCTTTTCAATTATGGGAATAGTTGTCCTTGGTTTAGTTGTTTGGGCTCATCATATGTTTACAAGTGGGACGCCTCCTTGGATGAGATTATTTTTTACAATAGCCACAGCATTTATTGCTGTTCCTACTGGAATAAAATTTTTTAACTGGGTCGCCACCATGTGGGGAGGGAAAATCTCACTAAATAGTGCAATGTTATTTTCATGCGGATTCATAATAAATTTTGTATTTGGAGGCATTACTGGTGTTGCTTTAGCACAAGTTCCTTTTGATATCCATGTACACGATACTTATTTTGTAGTTGCACATTTTCATTATATTGTTTATGGAGGCTCAGTTTTTGTTATATTTTCATCTATTTATCACTGGTATCCAAAAGTAGTTGGGAAACTATTAAATGAGAATTTAGGTTATTTACATTTTGCTCTAACCTTCATTGGATTTAATTTATGTTTTGCCCCACAACACTGGCTTGGATTAAATGGAATGCCTAGAAGGGTTGCAGAATATGATCCTCAATTTCAATTCATAAATCAAATTAGTAGTTTTGGAGCCTTATTTATGGCAGTTAGCACTATACCTTTTCTAATTAATATATTTATTAGCATTAAAAAAGGCGAAATTGCAGGAAATAACCCATGGAATGGTCTCACCCCCGAATGGTTAACGACTTCGCCTCCCCCTGTAGAAAATTGGGAAGGCGAGGCCCCATTAGTAAATGAACCTTATGGATATGGGAAAGATTATCTCTCATGAAAATAAATTTTATTTAATGTTATGACAATACTAAACAATTCTGATGAGATTACAAAAGGAGGTGATGATCTAATCGATCATCACGAGGATTTTAGGATTTTTGGTTTAATAATTTTTTTAATCGCAGATGGAATGACTTTCGCTGGTTTTTTTGCAGCTTACCTTACATATAAAGCTGTAAATCCATTACCAGAAGGATCAGTATATGAACTTGAACTCGCAATTCCAACTTTAAATACTATTCTTTTGCTTATTAGTAGCGCAACATTTCATAAAGCAGGGAAAGCTCTTCTTAATCAAAAAAATGATATTTCACAAAAGTGGCTATTAATAACTGCTTCACTAGGAATTACTTTTTTAGGATGTCAGCTTTTTGAATACTTTAACCTGCCCTTTGGCCTAACTGATAATTTATTTGCGAGTACTTTCTATGCTTTAACTGGTTTTCATGGATTACATGTAACTCTTGGGACTTTGATGATACTTATAATTTCATGGCAAACAAGAATTAAAGGAGGGATAATTACGTATAAGAATATGTTCCCATTAGAAGCAGTTGAATTATATTGGCATTTTGTTGATGGAATATGGGTTATTTTATTTATTATTCTTTATCTTTACTGATAATTATTATTAATTTATCAATATATTTTTTATTAAATTTAGTTCCCACAATTATTATTATTAACAAAGATATTAAATCGATAAAATAATGCTTGTAGGACAAGAGCTACTAGAAAAATTAAAATTGTTAAGTAAGAACTCTGAAGAAGAAATCGCAAGAGGATGTGGTTATATTGGCCCCAGTGGAAGGGTTTTAAGGAAGAGTTTTTATAGGGCTTATGTTGAAGCGAAATATGGTAAGTCATCAAAAAGGTTTAGCGTTGGAAGATCAGGTAATAGATCATCCAGAGGAAGACAAGCAGAATTTAAAACCAAGGTTCATGGAAACGGTAATTTATTAATAGGACATTCTTATACAAAAAAGCTAGGTTTAATTCCTGGGCAAGAATTTCAAATTCATATCAAAAAAGAATCAAAAATTATACATCTCATACCTATTAAATAAATTATTTCGCCCATCCATTTTCCTGAAGCCAAAGAAGATTAATATTCTCATTTGCAGATTTTTTATTACTTGATCCTAAAAGTTTTTCAACATATTTCACCAAAGCATCAGCCTCAAGATTTACATCCTGTCCTTTTGAGAGAAGTTTAAGATTTGTATTATTCCAAGTATGGGGAATTACAGCAATTTTAAATATCTCTCCATTATTTTTCTGTTCTGCGATTGTCAGACTAATACCATTCACACAAATACTACCTTTCTCTACGATATATTTTGAAAATTTTTGATCTTTCCATTTTAAAGAAAGAAGCCAAGATTTACTTAATTTCTCGATATCAACAACCTCGCCTATACCATCAATATGTCCACTAACAATATGCCCTCCTAATCTATCTGAAAGTCTTAAAGCAGGTTCTAAATTAACAATTGAATTAAATATAGATTTACCTCCTAAGGAAGTTTTTTGCATAGTCTCTTCACTTATGTCGACAGAAAAGCTTTTGTTAAAGTGCTCCTTTACAGTCAAACAAATACCGTCAACAGCAATACTATCTCCTATATTTATATCAAATAAATTATCGCAAATTTCAATTAAGTATGTATTGTTTTCTTTTTTTAGTTTGCCAGTTGCTTGTATTATTCCAGTAAACATAAATGTAGAAATAAATCTTTTAAAAAATCATTTACTATTTACATAAATTGATAAATGATTATATATATATATTAAGGGATATTTTCAAAATTAGAATTAGTTAGAAGTGATTATTAATTCTCAAAAAAGATCATTTGGTAAAGGTCCCAAAGTAAGTGTATTTACTCTAGGGACAATGCGTTCCGCAGAAAGTGCAATAAGAATGTACGATATTATTAAATTAGCCCATCATGCAGGAATAAATCACCTTGAAACAGCTCCATCTTATGGGAGAGCTGAAATCTTTGTAGGTGAAGCACTTGATAAATTAGATCAATGTGAAAAAATATCAAAAAAAAACTGGGTAATTACGACCAAAATTTTGCCAAATGGAAACTTTAAGGAATTAAAAGAAAAATTTTTTGACTCATTAATAAATTTAAATATCAAAAAAATTAATAATTTAGCTATTCATGGCCTTAACCTTTTTGAACATCTTGAATGGGTTCTACAAGGGGAAGGTAGGAAATTTATTAATTGGCTATTGAGTCAAAAGTTAATTGATCAGATTGGTTTTAGTTCACATGGAGACTTCCAATTAATTAATTCTGCAATTAATTCTGATATTTTTAATTTTTGCAGTTTGCATTTACATTTATTTGATCAATCAAAAATTCCATTAGCTAAAAAAGCTTTAAGAAAAAAAATGGGAGTCATGGCTATTTCTCCAGCTGATAAAGGGGGTAAACTTTATTTACCAAGTGATATTTTAAAAGAAGCTTCAAAACCATACCATCCTCTTGAGATTGCTTATAGATTTCTACTATCAGAGGGAATAACAACCTTATCATTGGGTGCTAGCAAACCTAATGATTTTGATTTTCCAATTAAATTAGCTAGTTCCACTCAAAAACTATCAAGATTAGAGATTGATGTAATTACAAATATTGAAAGTGAATCAAATAAAAGATTAGGAGATACTAAATGTGAGCAATGTAGAGCTTGTCTTCCTTGTCCAAGTGAAATCCCTATCCCTGAAATATTAAGATTAAGGAATATGTATATTGGTAACGGACAAGAAGAATTCGCAAAAGAGAGATATAACTTAATTGGGCGAGCAGGACATTGGTGGGAAAAAAAGGACGCCAACAATTGTATGAGCTGCAATTTTTGTATCCCCAAATGCCCGCATAATCTGGATATACCAAGTCTTCTAAAGGAAACACATCATCTTCTTATTGACAAACCTAAAAGGCGATTATGGGGCTAATGATTTTTTCCATATAATTTCCAATTCAGTTTTTTCAGATTCTTTTAAAGGATTAAAAGACCAACTATTTCTCCAGCATTCTTCTGATGGTCTTTTTAACAATCTTTCTGATTTAAATGTGTTATTGTAACTGCCTTGATTATATTCATTTTTAAAAGGTAAATATAATCCATCTCTTATTAGTTTTTTTACTGAATTTCTTTCTAATAGATTATCTATCCAATCAATTAATAGAGTTTGATTAAAATTATTATTAATTAAAAGAAAATTCCACATTAATGGAACACCTTTATTTGGAAATACTATTGAAAGCCTAGAATCAACTTTTAGATATTTCTCACAGAGTGTTAACGGTAAAATTGCTAATACAGCATCTGTATTTATTAGCCAATCGATCGCATTTATATCATCATAAATATTATCTTGATCGATAATTGCCTTTAATGCATTTTTATCATTTATTCTCTCAGCTATTGAGATCAAAAGTCTTGGACTATTAGGCAAAATCATTTTCCCAATTAAGTCTTTTGATAAAAGAAAATCCCAATTATTTTTACTTGTTATTTTATAACGTTGATTATTTTTAACAACTACTGCATATGGAACAACACCAATTGGGTAAAGTTTTTTTCGTTCAAACAGCTCCCAATTACCTAAATAACTTTTAGATCTTTTATCTAGATAGTCTAATAAAGGATCACTAATATCATTAAAGTCTTTAAGATCTACTCTTCTTAGCCAACCATCATTAATTAAAATTATATCTTTATCTCTAAAATTTTTACTCAAATTATATTTATTGAAGTTTAAATTTTCTTTTTTCCAATTTTTAGGTAATAAGTTGATAAAGCTTAAAGGAAGAAAATTTTTATAAAAACCTATTGAAATCTTTTTAGATAATCCTTTGCATGAAGTTAAAAGAAACAAAACAGATAATTTTGCTATATCTAAAAACTTCCTTCTAGAAAATTGGTTATTGATCATCGATATTCCTTATAGAAAGAAATTTGGCCAACATCTTTCATTCTTTTAATAGTTGCTTCGCACTCTGAAACGATTTCTTCATATTTAAAACCTTTTAAATATGCTAGAAGAGAAAGCCCTCCAGCTCCAACTCCTTCCTTGACATAACCTTTTTCATAATCTCTTAATTCTTTAATCTTAGATGAATGAAAATTCAAACCACTAGCAAAACCAAATAACTTTACATTATGCTTGTCCGCCACTTTCTTTAAGAGTTTTTTTAAAGATTCATCGTAAGCTAACCACCCGGTGGTGATAATAAATACCCTCTCTGAAAAAAATTGCTTTTCAGCTAAGGATATAAATTCTAAAGCAAGTAACAATATTGCAATCATTTGACTCCCTCCTGCCAATATAACCGTATTCTTTGACTTTCTAGCACCTACTAGAAGTCCCATTGAGAAAGCTTGAAATGGATCACCCAAGGAAGAAATAACATCAATAGAAGTAAAGTCACTACCAAGATTTGCATTTAAAAGACCAGTTTTTATAATTTCTTTTTTTAATTTTCTTGGAGGTCTTAAAAGGCTACTTCCAACTAAATCAGCAACATCTAGACCAAAAGCCTCCATAATTGCTTGAGCAGTAGTAGTTCCACCTGGAACTGATTCAGATATTACTATAGGTTTATTTGTCTTTAGCCCAATAGAAAGTCCTCTTTCATAAAGATTATTAACCCTTGATTTATCCATGGTTTTCCCAGTACTTAGGCAATTTGAGGGGTTTCCATATGTTTTTTCAACTAATAAGTGTTGAAAGTAAGGTCTTTTATAAACACCAATAGGAATAACAATTAAATTTGCACCTAAAAATACTTTACATACATTACTTATAAGGGCTGGAGATACTCCTGCTTTTAGCTTTGGCAACTTATATTTATAGTCTTTAATTGTTCCTAGTAAACAAAATTCTGCATCAGCTAATGCAGTTATTTTTCTAGAATTAGAATCAATACCTGCGGCAGAGATACCAGTTATTTGAGAAGTATTTGTTCCTGCAATAATTAAATAAAATAAAAAACTATTAATATCATTTTTTATAATATTTATTTTTTTTGAGATTTCAGTATTACTTATGTCACTACCGAAATATTTAATATTATATTTTAGATTGCCCATTGTTTCTTAAATAAATTATAGACTTAAATCTACAAAGCCACTTATTTTATTTGGAGGCTGTGGAATAGATGATTTTAATCTTGGAAAAACTGCATATGCAATTATATGAATAGTTAAAACATATACAAATTCCTGAAAAATAACTAAAAATATTGCAACTAGCTGAATAAATGTTACGGAGGGAGTCCATGTAATATCTATTATTGAAGCAAATTTTTGAATTAAACCATAACTAGCCCGTGTGACTAAAATCCAAAGATTCTCTCCAACCAAAATTGAAAGAGCAAATACTCTTATCAAAAATCCAGAAGCCCCTATCAAAATTCCTGAAAATAAACTAAACCACCAGCTTTTATTTTTAAGCCAACACCAACCTAACCAGAAAGACAAAGTTCCATAAGGGAATAAAAATAAAGGACCTCTGATTGGCCCCATAAGGATAATTAATAAAAGAATTTGAACAAAAATACCATTCAGAGCAACCTTTGTTCCTCTTCTTAATTGGAGCAAAGATATGGGTAGGGGCAATATAAGCCTTAAAAGAGCCCCTCCAACAGGCAAATAATAAAGTGCAATCCAAAGCAAAGAAGCAAGCGATGCAAGATAGGAAGGTTCAATTAAATCTAAAGCTTGAGATTTTTTTGTTATTTTCATTGGAATTTATTAAAAAGCTTTTACATTTATTTTTTATTTTGATTCAAGTCGGGCATTAACTCTATTTTTTCTATCTCAAAATTAATATCACCGTTTCGCAATACCTTTGAAAAGTTTTCAGTAGGGAAAGAAGGATCAACTTTCTTTAAAATCACAAAAACTCTATATGATTTAGGACTATAGTTCTTATTTCTTTTTTCTAGTGTATTTGCATTATCTGCCTTAATCGGAAATGATTTAACGATATTAAGAGGTTTAGTATCAACATCTATGTCTATTTTATTAATTGTATCTTTCTTCTTTACCAATATATTATCTTTGGAAATTACGCTACTTTCTAATTTCTTATTGAAATCGTTTTGGAATATTTTATTAGAGTGATCATTTTTAAAACTGGATTCTAAGAAATTTCCTAACTTTCCACCAGAACATGATTGTAATAAAAATAATAAAATCAAAAAAACAAAATTAGATATTTTGTTTGTCATATTTAATTCTTTGTTCTTTTTGCAGTTTTTACTTTTGAATTTTTTTTCCTCGGTAAATTTGATTTTTTCTTTTTCGTATATCCACCATCTTTTAACTTTTGATTTATCAATTTCAATAATTCCTCAATTGATAATTTTTCTAAATCTGTTTCTTTTGGCAAAGAGATATTTAATTTCCCATATTTAGCATACATACCATATGGGCCATTCAAAATTTGAATATTTTCACTATAGCCTTCAGGCTTTCCATAATCCTTTAAAACAGCTCTGCCGCCCCTACCTAGTTTTGGCATCGCTAAAACCTCTATTGCTCTTTTTAAATCAACTTTAAAAACATCATCTTCCTTTTTTAAAGATCTATTCTCAGAATTATTTTCATTTTTAATCCACCTTAAATATGGACCAAATCTGCCTCTATCAGCTTCTACTATTCCACCTTCTGGATGCTCACCTAATAGTCTAGGTAAGCTAAGCAATTCAAGGGCTTGATCTAAAGTTAGATCATCTGTCTTCATTTCTTTTGGCAAAGAAGCTCTTCTGGGTTTTTCATTATTATCTTCATTATTACCTAATTGAACGTAAGGTCCATAGGGGCCAAATCTTAAAAAGACTTTTTCACCAGTCTTTGGATCTTCGCCAAGATCTGAAGGCCCGCTTAAAATCTGATTAACCTTTTTTTCATCTAAATCACCAGGGATTATATCCATCGGCAAATTACCTTTTGCCTGAATTTCATTTCCAGAAGAATCTAATCTTGTACCTTCAAGCCATGGGCCATTTGATCCTATCCTTACAACACAAGGTAAGTCATCAAAATCAACTTGCCTATAAGCTTTTCCATCAATATCACCTTCTGTTTTTTGAACTTTAATTTCAAGACCATTCTTACCTTTATAAAATGTTTCCAAATAAGGTAACCACTCCAAATTACCTGAAGATATTTCATCTAGAGATGACTCCATTTTTGCAGTAAATGTAGTATCCACTAAATCAGGAAAATGTTCTTCCAAAAGTGCAGTGACAGCAAAAGCAGTAAAAGTAGGTGCTAGAGAATTATTAGAAATCTGTGCATAACCTCTATCGACAATAGTTCCTATTATGCTTGCATAAGTTGAAGGTCTACCAATTCCCTCTTTCTCTAAAATCTTTACAAGTGCGGCTTCTGTATATCTTGAAGGAGGTTTTGTTTCATGTGAGATTGCATCATTATTAATTAAATCCAAGTCTGATCCAGGAACTAAATTTGGGAGTATTACTTCTTGTTGTTCAAGAGCAGCTCCCGGATCATCGCTACCCTCAACATAAGCCCTAAAAAAGCCTGGGAAATCGATACTTTTACCACTTGATTTAAAAATAGCTTTACCTGCAGAAATTTCTGCATTTATCATTGTAAGCTTAGCTTCAGCCATTTGGCTGGCTACAGTTCTTTTCCAAATGAGATCATATATAGATAAATCTCTTCCTGATAATTCTGTTTCTTTAGGTGTTCTAAAGTTCTCTCCAGCAGGTCTTATCGCTTCATGTGCTTCTTGTGCATTAATTGATTTTGCACTAAATTGACGAGGTTTATCAGAAAGGTATTTTTCTCCATACTTTAATTTGACACAATCTCTTGCTGCTTTGATTGCTTGCTCGGATAAATGAACAGAATCAGTCCTCATATAAGTGATAAAACCTCTTTCATATAATCCTTGAGCACATCTCATAGTTTCTCTTGCAGAAAGTCTTAATTTTCTATTAGCTTCCTGTTGCAAGGTACTAGTTGTAAATGGAGGTACTGGTCTTCTCACTGATGGCTTTTTCTCCAGTTTTTCCAATCTCCAATTAACTTCTGATAAAGATTCAACTAAGTGCAATGCTTCAACTTCATTTAAAATTATTGATTTGTTATTTTTCTTTAACAGGCCAGTCTTTTCATCAAAATCTGAACCATTAGCAACCTTTTTCCCCTCCAAACTAAATAACTTAGCTTCAAAAGTTTTACCTTCACACATTAATTTCGCCTTTAAATCCCAGTAAAAAGCTTTCTCAAATGACCTTCTTTCTCTCTCTCTTCTCACTAACAATCGTACAGAAACAGACTGAACTCTACCTGCAGATAATCTAGGAGCAACCTTCTTCCATAGTAGAGGTGATAATTCATAACCAAAGAGCCTATCAAGTATTCTTCTTGTTTCTTGAGCTTGAACTAATTCCATATCTATATCCCTTGTTTGATCAAGAGCTTTATTAATAGCCTTTTTTGTTATTTCATGAAAAACCATTCTTTTTGTTGGTATTTTTGGCTTTAGAATTTGCATTAAATGCCAACTAATACTTTCACCCTCTCTATCTTCATCAGTTGCGAGTAATAATCTTGTTGCACCTTTCAATGCATTTTTTAAATCTTTAACAATTTTCTTTTTATCTTTTGGAACGACATAAAGAGGTTCAAAATCCTCAGTAGTGTTTACACCAATTCTTGACCATTTCTCTTTTTTTAAAGATGCTGGTATCTCACCTGCCCCTTTAGGCAGATCTCTTACATGTCCCATTGAAGCTAATACTTCATAATTAGAGGGCAAAAATCTTCTAATAGTTTTTGCTTTAGTGGGACTTTCTACAATAACGAGTGTGTGTTCCAAGGGAATTTCAATAAAGTAGTTTTTTTATTCCTTAGGGCATAATATGATTAATTGAGTTATTTTCAAGCAAAACTTCTTGAGAATTACAATTAACCCGCCCACAAATTATAATCAAGTTAATATTAACTATTACCTATTAAATTTATTATTTTTTAAAAAAAAGTGCCTAACGAAATTCTTACTTTTAATTTAAACACTCAATCAATTATTCCTGAAGCCTTCATTTTGCTAGGAATCGTAGGTACTCTTATAGTTGATCTTGCTGGAGAAAAGACCGCTTCTAGATTAGCACCGATAATATGTTACGGATCTATAAGCTCTGCTCTTCTATCAATAGCTTTGCAATGGAACAATCCTGCAGGAAAAGCTTTCTTTGGTTCTTTTTACTCAGATAATCTTTCATTAGCTTTTAGAGGCATTATTGCACTTTCAACATTAATTTCTTTACTGATAAGTTGGAGATATACAGAACAAAGCGGAAGTCCAATTGGTGAATTCGCCGCAATCGTTTTATCGGCAACTCTTGGAGCAATGCTTTTATGTGGATCAACAGACTTAATAAGTGTCTTTATTTCCTTAGAGACCCTTTCTGTTGCAAGCTACTTACTTTCGGGCTATTTAAAAAGAGATCCAAGAAGCTCAGAGGCAGCTTTAAAGTATCTTCTAGTAGGGTCTGCTGCAGCTGCAGTATACTTGTATGGTGCATCACTTTTGTATGGACTTAGTGGCTCAACAAATCTTACTGCAATTGGCATAGAGATAATAAGTAAACCTTCATTCATAACATCTCTTTCCCTAGTCTTTGTTCTATCTACAGTTGCTTTCAAAATTGCAGCTGTACCTTTTCACCAATGGACCCCTGACGTTTATGAAGGGTCACCAACCCCAGTAGTTGCCTTTTTATCTGTAGGCTCGAAAACAGCAGGATTTGCTTTCGCTATAAGAATACTGACAACAACATTTACTGCTTTTGATGATCAATGGAAATTATTATTTACTATTTTAGCAATATTAAGTATGGCACTTGGAAATGTCGTGGCTTTGGCGCAAACATCAATGAAGAGAATGTTAGCTTATAGCTCAATTGGGCAAGCAGGCTTTGTAATGATTGGCATTGTTTCTGGTACTCAAGATGGACTTTCCGCTGCAGTTCTATATTTGGCTGCATACTTGTTTATGAATCTTGGGGCCTTCTCATGTGTGATCCTATTTTCATTAAAAACAGGATCTGATAAGATCTCTGATTATTCAGGCTTATACCAAAAAGATCCTTTAATTACATTAGGATTAAGTATTTGTTTACTTTCATTAGGTGGATTACCTCCAATGTTGGGTTTTTTTGGTAAAATTTATTTGTTTTTTGCAGGATGGGCAAATCATCAGTACGCCCTTGTTATAATTGGTCTCATCACTTCTGTGATATCTATTTACTATTACATTTCAGTTATAAAAATGATGGTTGTTAAAGAACCTCAAGAAGCTTCTGAAATTGTTAAATCTTATCCTGAAACAAATTGGAATATTGTTGGTTTACCTCCCTTAAGAGTTGCTTTATATACTTGTGTAGCTGTAACTGCATTGGGAGGGATATTGTCTAATCCACTTTTTAAACTTGCAAATACAGCTGTAACTGAAACCACTGCCCTAAATGAAATTTTATCTATGGCTTTTATTAATATTGTTAATTAAGAATGAACATAGTTGCTTCACTTACAAAAGTATCCAAAACATATGGAAAGGATAATTTAATTGTAAAAGCTTTAGACAATATAAGTTTAGATATATTTAAAGGTGATTATTTAGCCGTTATGGGCGCAAGTGGCTCAGGTAAAAGTACCGCTATGAACATTTTAGGATGTCTTGATCGTCCTACTCAAGGGCGATACATCCTTAATGGATCATCGGTTGAAAATTTATCTGATGACGAATTAGCAGACTTAAGGAATAAAAATCTTGGTTTTGTTTTCCAACAGTTTCATTTACTATCAGATGCAACCGCTTTAGAAAATGTTATGCTTCCTATGATTTATGCGGGCATTAATACTATAGAGAGAGAAAAGAAAGCTAGGCAAGCTTTAAATGAAGTGGGTCTCAATGAAAGAATAAATAATCGACCAAATCAACTATCTGGGGGACAACAGCAACGAGTAGCTATTGCTAGAGCGATAATAAATAAACCTTCACTTCTATTAGCAGATGAACCCACAGGGGCTTTAGATTCTAAAACGACTGAGGATGTTTTAGATTTGTTTGATAAATTACATCGATCAGGAATTACTATTGTCTTGGTTACTCATGAGGATGAAGTAGCCAGTCGTGCAAAAAAAATTGCTAGATTTAAAGATGGAAAAATTATCGAAATAAAAAATCAATCAAAAATATGATTTTATTGTTTTTTGATGATTATCATTAAATATTTTTAAATTACCCATTTCATCTATTTCCTTAATCATCCAATTATTATCGAAACCGCTTGGCAAGCAATCTTTATTTAGAAATTTATTAGCACCATATATTATTTGTTTTTTATTTTTATTGTAAAAAATAGATTTATTAAAAACTTTCAGAATTTCAGAGGACCAATAGGATTCAGATAAATTTCTTTTATTGAGAATATTTGAAAGAGATATACCTTCATCTGGAGTAATGTTATTTAAATTCATACCGATTCCAATTTTTGCATAAAGTACTTCATTACCCCTTGTTATTAATTTGGGCAAAAATCCTACTAATTTCTTTGAACCATAGAAAATATCATTAGGCCACTTTATTTTGACATCTATAGATTTTTTATAAAACATTTCGCATAAGAAAAATGCTATTGAAACTGGAAAAATATAATTAGAAAAATCTTTCGAAAATATTGGATATGCAGCACTTAGCCATATTCCACCCGGAGGAGAAATCCATTTTCTTCCATTCTGACCAACCCCATGTAGTTGCTCTCTTGAGAAGATTGCAATGGGGGTAGATTGTTTTAATTCATTTTTTCTTAGATATTTGTTAAGTTCGATTTCAGTACTAGAACATTTTTGTTTATATATCAATTTCCAATTTGGTAAATTATTCAAGCCATTTTTATAAAAAAATGATGTTTTTGCCGAAGAACCAATAACTTTCACAAACTTTTAATGATTAAATGAGTTCTTAATACTTATTATTAGTAAGTAATTTCAGTTCCTGTAATTATACATAATCTAAATTATTCAATACAAAGAAATTGGTCGAGAGAAAACCTGAAGCCTTAAATAATTGTCTCTTAAAGTTTAGGAAATCTTGGTCTGATTTTGATAAGATGCTTAATTTATCTAATGATTGGACTAAAGTTGTTGGAAAAGATTTAGCAAAGGAATGCCAGCCACTTAAAATTGAAAATAATGTACTAACCATTGTTGCTAACCATCCACAATGGAGACAAGCATTAATATACAACAAACATAAAATAAAAGAATCAATTTTAGGATTAGGAATAAATTTAAAAAATATTCGTATAGTTCAAAATTATCATGAAGAATCAAATAAGGATAAAGTTTCCAATAATAAATTTATATGGGATAATCATCCAAGCAGGATTAAAAACCAGGAAATAATAAATTGTAAAATATGTAATCGACCCACTCCTACAAAAGAAATTGAAAGATGGGGCAAATGTACTTTCTGCTGGAGAGAAACTATTTAGATGATTATTTTTTTAAAATGAATATACCCATCTGGCCACCAAAAAGAGTTATATAATTAACTTTTTTAAAACCGATTTTTTTTGCTAAGGAAATTAATTCTGCTCCTTTTGGAAAAGTTTTTATACTATTTTCAATATAGCTATACTCTTCCTTTAAACCAAACAAACTCGATATTGGTACGACTATAAAACGCAAATATAGTTTCTGAAATATTGAAGAAAGAGAATTTTCTTTTGAATGATTAAAGTCTAAGAATCCTGCTCTTCCATTATCCTTTAAAAGCAAAAAAACTTTTTGAATACCATTTTCTACATTATTTAAATTTCTTAAACCATACGACATACAAATACCGTCAAATCTCATTAACTTAGTATCCAAATCAAAAATATTTTTTGTTTTCCAATTGATAACAGTATTTTCTAAATTTTGAGACTTTTTTTGTGCAATTTTTAGAAGTTCTTCTGATATATCAACTCCAAAAACTTTACCATTTGGAGTAATCAATTGATTTAATAGTAATGTCATATCTCCTGTCCCACAGCATAAATCAGCCCATACCTCTCCATTTTTTGGCTTCAATAAACTAATTAATTTTCTTTTCCATAAAAAATGTAATCCTAAGCTAAAAAAATTATTAAAGAAATCATATTTATATGAAACTTTATTAAAAATTTTTCTAATGTAATTGGAATTTTTCTTAATCATTTTTAAAAATTATTTACTTAAAGTCATTTATTCATTTGGCCTAATTAATAGATTCTTTTCTATTAAGTAAGATTTAATTTCTTTAATAGTTAGTATTTTATCGTGTAACAAAGATGCCAAAAGGGCCGCAGAGGCTCCACCTCTAGTGAATACTTTATATATATCATTTAAAGAACCTGCTCCGCCTGATGCGATAACAGGTATTTTGACAGATTCAGAAACACATTTATTTAGTTCCAAATCATAGCCTTTTTGGGTACCATCTCCATCCATAGAGGTTAATAAAATTTCCCCTGCACCTAATCCTTCAACCTGTTTACACCAACTAATAACATCAAGACCTGTATTAATCCTACCTCCGTTAATAAATACCTCCCATTTATTATCCTGATTAAATTTCTTTTTAGCATCAATAGCAACAACAATACATTGACTACCAAACTTTTCAGAACTTTTCTTAATTAAGTCAGGATTATTAACCGCAGATGAATTCAAACTCACTTTATCTGCTCCTGCTCTCAGTAGTTCATGAATAGAATCAATTGAATTTATCCCTCCACCTACTGTGAAGGGGATTTTAACAGTTTTAGCTGTCCTTGATACAAGATCAATTAATGTTTTTCTATTCTCATTAGTTGCTTTAATATCTAGAAAAACAAGCTCATCAGCACCCTCCTCTGAATAACAACACGCTAATTCAACAGGATCACCCGCATCTCTGAGATTGATGAAATTCACACCCTTAACTACTCGACCATTCGCAACATCAAGGCAGGGTATTAAACGAAGAGCAACCATTTTAAAAAAAATTGTCCAAATGCTGTTAGTCTTGCATAATAGCTCCTATTTTAAAATGTTATGGCTAAACCAAAATTATTACCAAAAATTGGAAGCAAAGTAAAAATCAATTTTGAAAAAGTAAAAGATCGATTGCCAACAAAACTTATTAAAGAAATTGCTTCTAATCCCAAAGCAGAGATAGTAGGGTATAAAATGACTGATGGAAGAAGCATTGGTCTGATTCTAAAATTTATTTCTGGTCAAGAGAATTGGTTTTTCCCCGAAGAGATTGAAAGAGGTTAATTTTCAATGAATGATCCAAAACAATTATTAGGCATTAAGGGCGCGTCAGAAACTTCTAGTTTGTGGAAACTTAGAATACAACTAATGAAGCCAATAACTTGGATCCCTTTAATATGGGGTGTTATTTGTGGTGCAGCAGCAAGTGGAAATTTTGTATGGACAATTAATAATGTATTTGCATCATTGGCATGTATGTTAATGAGTGGTCCATTACTGGCAGGCTATACTCAAACAATTAATGATTTTTTCGATCGTGAAATTGATGCTATTAATGAGCCAAATAGGCCAATCCCTTCTGGGGCGATATCAATTGCACAAGTAAAATTACAAATCTGGGTTTTGCTAATTTTAGGATTAATAGTTGCATATTTATTAGATATATATGCGCAACATAATTTCCCTTCTGTCTTTTTTTTGGCATTAGGAGGATCTTTTGTAAGTTATATTTATTCTGCTCCACCTTTAAAATTAAAGCAAAATGGATGGCTAGGTAATTATGCATTGGGAGCATCTTATATAGCTTTACCATGGTGGGCAGGCCAAGCTCTATTTGGGAAATTAACAATAATAACTGCACTATTAACTCTCGCTTATAGTCTTTCAGGATTAGGTATCGCGGTTATAAATGATTTTAAGAGTGTAGAGGGAGACTCAAAATTAGGGTTAAATTCCTTGCCAGTAATTTTTGGAATTAAAAATGCCAGTAGAATAAGTGCTGGTCTTATAGATATATTTCAGTTAGCGATGGTAGGAGTACTTATAATTATTGATCAGCATTTAGCCTCCGTTATTTTAGTTTTATTAGTTATTCCCCAAATAACATTCCAAGAGATGTGGTTATTAAGAGATCCTCTTAAATATGATGTAAAGTACCAAGCAAGCGCTCAACCATTCTTAATAACTGGGATGCTTGTAACTGCACTAGCTATTGGTCATAGTTTTCTAGTAGCATAAAGTGCTTAGATTTAAGCACGTTATTTTATTAATATCTCCAACATTATTTATATTTCTAGGTTTATTTTTTATAAGTAATTTAATTAAAAATAATTTTAATTATGAACCTAATGATAATTATAAATTAGGAAATAATTTTTCATACAAAATTTACTATACAAAAAGTAAAATTCTTACTAAATTAAGCAGGAAATTTAATATTGAAAATGAAAAAGATAAAATTCCAGAATTAATAAAATATGCTTTTATTTCTGCCGAAGACAGAAGATTTTTAAGACATAATGGTGTAGATATATTTGGATCAGCGAGAGCATTTATAAATAATATTCGAAGTGGTTATATAAGAGAGGGAGGCAGCACAATTACACAGCAGGCATCAAGATTAATTTTCTTAAATAATGATTTAAACGTAAAAAGAAAAATTAAAGAAATAATAATTTCAATAATTATGGATTACAAATATAGTAAAAATCAAATTCTCAAGATCTACCTTAATGAGATTTATTTAGGAGAGGGAGCAAAAGGAATTAATGAAGCATCTCAAATTTATTTTGGCAAACTTATTGATGAATTAACATTATCAGAAATAGCAATGTTAGCAGGTTTAGCTCCTGCTCCTAACTTTTATTCTCCTTATCAAAATTATCATTTAGCGATACAAAGAAGAGATGAAATTCTTAAATTAATGTATTTAGAAGGTCACATTGATAAAGCGAATTATGAAAGAGCTTTAAAAGAAAAAATTAAAGTAATTAATAAAAAAAATAATGAAGATAAACTTTTAATAAATTTTATACTTGCTGAATCAGTAAAAAAAATAAATGCAGAAGTAAATTATCAAATTGATGATTTTCTGATAATTAATACCAGTATCGAAAAGGAATGGCAAGATAAAGCGCAAAAACTTTCTCAAGAATTATTACCAGAAGGAATTGAGGCAAGTTTAATATCAATTGAATCAGATACTGGTCTTATAAAGACAATGATAAGTGGAAGATACCCAGAATATAATCAATTTAATCGCGCTACATCTGCTATAAGACCTTTAAGTTCAACATTTAAAATAATTCCATATTCTTTAGCATTTCTAGAAGGTAAAAGTCTTTTAGATACTTATAATGATGCGCCCACTTGCTGGGAGGATTACTGCCCTAAAAATTTCTCTAACATTTATCAAGGTGAATCTACACTAATTGAATCTTTTAAAAAATCCTCAAATATAGTACCTATAAAAATTTCATATCAATTTGGTTTAGAAAAAATAATCAACCTAGCTAATCTATTTGGTATAAATTATAAAAAAGAGCTAAGTTCTTTTTTACCTACTGCAATAGGAGCATTTGGTGATAGCCTATTAAATATCACCAACGCATATTCGACTATTAATAACAAAGGTAAATTAATAAAACCTAGCGTTATAAAAAAAATAATTAGATCCAAAAACAAAGAAATTATTTGGGAAAATAATTATCAAACAAAAAAAATCATTGATAAGAAAATAGTAAATAAATTAAATTATCTTTTAGAAAAAACTGTACAAGATGGTACTGGAATATCAGCTTCAATCGCTGGTAGAAAAATCTTTGGAAAAACTGGAACTTCAGATCTAAATAAAGATCTTTGGTTTATAGGATCTATTAAAAATATAACTACAGGGGTATGGATTGGCTTTGATGATAACAGAGCAACAAATCTTTCTAGTGGAACTTCAGCAAATTTTTGGAAGACTTATATTAAATCAATAAATATATAATCTAAGAAATAAAAATCAATTTTTTTTTGAAACTATTGCAGCATAAAATCCATCCCCTAAATCATCATTATTAGGTAATATTTGCTTCTCAAAAACTAATTGTAAGTTTTTATTTTTTTTTAAAAATTTTTCAATAAGTAAATTATTTTCACTTGGGCAAATTGTACATGTTGAATAAACTAGCAAACCATTTTTATTAAGTAGAGGAACAATATTTTCTAACAATTTTTCTTGAATAGTTATTAATTGATTAATAGTTTCTTTCGTTATCTTCCATCTTGCATCTGGATTTCTTGCTAAAGTTCCTAACCCTGAACAAGGAGCATCAATTAAAATCTTGTCAAAGTAATCGATATATTGAGGCATAATCTCTATAAGTTTTGTAGCATCGACTTTTAAAGTTTTTACACTTTTTATATCTAATCTTTCTAAATTTTCTTTTAACAATTTTAATCTAGTATCCGACCTATCAGTAGCTAATATTTGCCCTTCATCTTTTATTAATTGCGCCAAGTGTGTTGTTTTAGTACCAGGTGCAGCACAAGCATCGAGAATTTTATCTCCTTTTTTTGGTCTAAGAAGAGGCGCTACCCACTGCGAAGATCTGTCTTGGATTAACCATTTTCCTTCAAAATATCCAGGAAGCTTTCGAATTGATCTTGGCTTACTTTTTAACTCCATTCCATTTATTAAATTATTTATTGGTTCAACTTCAATATTATTGTTTTGAAAAATCTCTAAAGATTCTCTTATGGTTGTTTTCAGCGAATTGATTCTCAAGTCAATTTTGGGCTTTTTATTAAATGACATAGCAATTTTCTTTGTTTCAACAATTCCAAACCAAGCAATCATTTCATTTATAAGCCATAGAGGCAATGATTCTTTTAAAGAAATTCTTTCTGCCTGATTCTTTGGTAACTTAGGAAGATTATTACTTTTTAGTTTTCTAGTTGCATTTCTAAGTATTGCATTAACAACTCCACTCAATTTATTTAATTCTGTCTTTTTCGCTATTTCAACACTTGTAGAGATACATGCAGAATCTGGAACTTTATCCATCTTCAATATTTGATATAAACCTATATGTAGTAGCCATCTCAACTTAGGAGGCTGTTTATGATGATTTAATTTTGAAGTGTGGTCAGTCCAATAATCTAAGAGCTTTCTATATCTAATACATCCAAATGATAATTCTGTGATAAATGCAATATCAAGCGAATTAAATTTATAATTTGATAATACTTTTTCTAATGCCAAATCAGAATACATGCCAGAACTTACTTTTAACAAAATCTCCCAAGCTGCTTTTCTTTGTAAGTAACCTTCAAGCAAAATATTTTTAAATTACTTTTAATATGATAATCAAATATTTTTAAATAATATAATTAATGGAAGATTTCATCCATATAAAACCCAATACAGTAACCAAGGTTAAATTGAAGCCTAAAAATAGATAAATGTTCAGAGAGTGGATTTTCTCTTTAGTTAATTTAAAGTTCAATTTATTTGTATTTTTTTTCATAAATATTAGAAAAGTAAATTTAAAGATCAAACGTTTAATCTAAATTCATTTATAAATTTAAATTTCAAATTTGTATAATTTCCAAACTTAAGAAATCTCAATATATGAAATTATTAAAGCTTGTAAGCCAAGTTAAATAGTGGTAATTCTTTAATTTGAAGTAAATTTAACACCCTTTTGTTATATTTCGTAATAATCTTATATTTTTTTAATTTTTAAGATTTTCTACTTTTTTAATTAAGTTCATATAAAAATTTATCTGCCACTTCGAAATGATGCTTTAGTTTTTCAGGTTTCATTTTGTCTAGATTTCTAGTCAACATGGATAGCCTATATTGTTTACTAAAGTATTTTCTATAATCACTTATAAATTTCCAAAATAAAGCATCCCAAACCATACACCAATTATCATTTTTATAATTTGACATCTTTTTAATATAGTTTGATCCAGAAATATATGGCTTTGTAGAAAAAATACCTCCATCGCTAAACTGACTCATCCCATAAACATTTGGGACCATAACCCAATCATAAGAATCAATAAACATTTCCATAAACCATCTATATACTTCATTAGGATGAATTCTACATAGAAGCATAAAGTTTCCAAGAATCATTAATCTCTCAATATGATGACAATATCCAAATTGCAAAATATTTTTTATAACATTATCAACTGGTTCAATCCCAGTTGTCCCTTCATAAAAAGAATTAGGAATTTTTTTATATTCGAAATTCCAGAAATTACTAGTTCTCATTTTGACACCATACTTCTCATATGTAAGATTAATAAATTCTCGCCAGCCAATAATTTGCCTAATAAAACCTTCTAAAGAATTCAAAGGTATATTATTTTCTTTACCATAAATAATTGCTTTATCAATAACCTCTCTAGGAGTTAATAATCCAACATTCAATAGCATTGATAAAAGACTATGCCATAAAAAAACATCTTGCTTAGATATTGCATCTTCATAATCACCAAATAGAAAAAATCTTTCTTCGAAAAAATCATTCAACCAATCTCTAGCTTCCTTAAAATTTGTAGGATAACAAAAATATTGGCTCGATCCTAAATATTTAATATCACTTTTTAAAATTAATTCTTCAGATTCCAAGACTATTTTATTTTTAGTTAATTTTTTTATATTTGGAACATCAATATTTTTGGGAATTTTTTTTCTATTTAATTCATCAAAACTCCACTTTCCCCCCAAAGGTTTACCATCATCATTAATCAATATATTTTGACTACGTCTTTGCTCCTCATAGAATCTCCCCATTAAAGGTTTCTTAGAATTATTTTTAAACTTATTAATTAATTTATTTTCTGTAAGAAACATAGGAGACTCTAAATAATTTATTTCCAAATTTTTTTCTTTAACAAAACCATTTAATCTTCTTTCAATGAGATAGTCATTAGGGTTAATTACATTTATTTTTTGATAATCTTCTTTTAAATATTTATATAAATAGTCTTTGGTTGAAAAGTTTTTTTGATTTGCAGCATAAATAATTTCATAGCCATTTTTTTTCAAATATTCTTTATAAGAATGCATACTAGCTTTTAAAAAAATTAACTTATTTATATGGTTTTTAATTTGAAAATACTTATCATTACCCCAAAATAAAGAGTCTTCGATTATCAAAATTTCGCAACTATAATTCAACAGAGGACTCAATTCAAATAATTGATTAGGAAAAATGATAGATATTTGCTTCATTTCTTTGATTTCCTTTTTCTGCACCTATTTGAGCAATATTTAACATCATCCCAACAATCATTCCATTTTTTTCTCCAATCAAATGATCTATTGCAAACTGGACAAATTTTATTTGGTAAATTTTTCACAATTTAAATTTTTCTTTTATGAGTGGACTTAAATCTAGATGAATCTTTTAATTTCATATGTTTTGTATTTCTGCCATTAACTCTTTCTCTCCAAACTATAAATGTTTTTCTTTTTAAATGTTTTCGCATAATTTTAATCGCATCTTTTTCTTTTAATCCAAATTGAAACTCTATGGATTCAAATGGAGTCCTATCTTCCCAGCACATTTCAATGATTCTATCAATATCTTTAATATCCATCTTTATAGTCCTATTTTGCATTTTGATTCACATAATTTTTCTAAATTACCTCTGCCTGTTAAATTCAATCTATATTTGGCCCAATATTTATATAAAAATCTTATTAAATTTGAGAGAATTGGTAATTTTGATGGGTAATAAATCCAACCTAGTCCAACTAATTCATATGAATATGCTAGAACATCAATGCCATAAATAATTTCTCCGCTATTAAGAATCCCATGAAGATTTGACATAGCTGCTCGATAGGGAATATTTTTAAAATTTTCAGGCCTGTAATTAATACTAATATCAACAAAATTTATAAATTTATATGAATCTTTTTTCTTGAGAAATTTCGTTTCCCTAAGGCATAATGGACAAGCTCCATCGTATAAGAAAGTTAACTTGAAACTCATATTTTTCTCTAAATATAAAAAATTTGTTAGACATTCGTGGACAATTAACTGATTTAAATTATGAGTAATAGAATTTAAATCAAAAGTTTTTTTTACTTTTTATATAACCTTTATAAAGCTTTAATATTGTTCCCCTTTAATTTAAAAAAAATTAGTTTAACTTATTACTACGGACCATTGATAAAGGGATACATCAATGGTTTACTAATTATTCATCTAAAAGATGTACCCCCTCTCCTATATCAGGCTTAAAATCACAATATTTCTCAAAAACAATTCCCACTTTTCTCATACATTCACCTAATTCATCATTGAACTTCTCCCACTCCTCTGTATTCTTTTCTGGCAAAGACCAACCTTGGTTTTCAACCATACTAGTAATTACTGTATAGTCCCATTCAATGTAAGCCATGTATATAAGTTGTTGGTTTATCCAAAATTATAGAACACTTTAATCACCTTAACCTCTTTTTAAATTTTTAATCTTATCAAAATCTAGTTTTTATTATTAAATAAATTCCTTTTTCAGATAATATAATATTGCTACATTTTAAGGGTTATAAATGTCAGTTTTACCTAGAAGATTTAAGAGAATTAAGGATGTATTGAATTCTAGGATACAAGATTTAACCGTTCTTATAGAAGGTGTTAATAAACCACATAATCTCTCAGCAATAATTAGGACTTGTGATGCAGCAGGAGTATTTCAAGCGAATTTTATTTGTAATCATAGTGAAGTAAAAACCTTTAACAGTACTGCTCAAGGTAGTCAAAAATGGGTAAAATTAAACAATCATGAATCTTATTTATCAGCAACAAATACATTAAAAAAGAGAGGTTTCAAGTTATATGGCACATCTTTAAATGAGAATTCTATAGATTATCGAGATTTAGATTTTACAAAAAATACTTGTTTTGTACTAGGTGCTGAGAAGTGGGGTTTAAGCAAAGAATTAACTGCCCAAGTTGACAAATCAATATATATCCCAATGAATGGAATGGTTCAATCACTTAACGTTTCAGTAGCTGGAGCTATATTACTTTTTGAAGCCATTCGCCAAAGAAAGAACAAAAATTTAATTCCTTATGATGGAGAAGGTTTAAATCAAGAGGAATATAAAAATACTTTATTTGAATGGACATATCCAGAACTTATTGATATTTATAAAAAATCAAATAAAGATTATCCTTCTCTTGATGAGAATGGAAAAATATGCTGTTGAAATTTTCGATTATTTTTTAAAACTTTCTTCTAAATCTTCTCCAATAAAAGACAAAGATAAGACTAGAAAAAACATTGCGAAACCGGGGTATAAAGCCGTCCACCAAATACCTGTTGGTAATGCTATTAGAGCTAAGTTTAAATCACTACCCCATTCTGGTACATTAGCTGGGACACCTAATCCCAAAAATCCTAAGCTCCCAAGGACAAGAACTGAGTCTGCAGCATTTAATGTTAATAAAACAGGTAAAGGTGTAATAACATTTGGAAATATATATTTAATAATTATTGCCTTAGTACTTGCCCCAGATATAGTAGCAGCCTCTACATAGTTTTCTGACTTTATTAAAAGAGTTTGATTTCTAATTAGCCTATAGTATTGAGGAGAATAAACAATACATAATGCCAACGATGCATTAAGAACTCCTCTCCCTAAGATGAAAGCGATTACTACTGATAACAAAATAACTGGTATTGAAAAAATTGTGTCCATTAGAATTGATAACAGCTTATCTACATATCCCCCGAAATACCCACTAATTAATCCCAATGGTAAACCAACTAATAGTGAAAAAAATAATGATAAAAATACTACTTCAAATGCAATAGTTGATCCTTGCAAGGTCCTTAAGCAAACATCTCTCCCCAACCTGTCAGTTCCACATAAATGACTTAATGAAGGTGGGGCATATATTTGATTTCTTAAAGGTGTTTCAGAAAAATCAACCAAATTATAAAAATCAAACAGCAGCATCAGAAGTACTGTAATAACATAAAAACTTAATATAATAAAACCAGTTTTTCTAATATTTTTTGAAATATTATTATTCACTTTTGATTTAATCAAAACTTGCTGTAAATATTAATATCAATATAACTTTAACTTTTAAGAGAATAAAGTTATTTGTTTTAAATACACACCAATTACTGATTTAATTTTAAAACTGCCATAAAAGCTTCCTGAGGGACATCTACCTTACCCATTGCTTTCATTCTTTTTTTCCCTTTTGCTTGTTTTTTTAATAATTTTTTCTTCCTTGAGATATCACCGCCATAACATTTTGAAAGAACATCCTTTCTTAGAGCACTTATGCTTTCGCTTGCAATTACTCTGCTTCCAATAGATGCTTGAATTGGTATTTTAAATTGTTGTTTCGGAATAAGATCTTTTAACTTCTCTACTAAACCTCTTCCAATACCATAAGCTTTATCTTTATGAACAATTGAAGTAAGTGGGTCAGCCCTTTCTGAATTTATAAGGACATCAAGTCTTACAAGATCATTTTTTCTATAACCAATTAGATGGTATTCCATGGAAGCATAACCTTGGGTTCTACTTTTCATTTGGTCAAAAAAGTCAGTAACAACTTCAGCAAGTGGAATTTCATAAATTAAAGTAACTCGATCAGTTGTGATATATTTCATGTCAACAAATAGGCCTCTTCTTTCTTGGCATAATCCCATCAATGTTCCATTAAACTCATTTGGCGCATAAATTTCCATTTTTACATAAGGCTCCTCAATTGATTCTCTAGATTGAGGATCAGGTATAGTTGATGGGTTATCAACAAGGATATGATTACCATCATTAAGATTTACTTTATAAATTACAGAAGGAGCTGTAACAATTAAATCTAAATCATATTCTCTTTCTAACCTCTCTTGCACAATCTCCATATGAAGTAATCCGAGGAAACCACATCTAAATCCAAAACCCATAGCACTGCTAGTTTCAGGTTCATATTTCAAAGCAGCATCTGATAATTGTAGTTTTTCTAAGGATTCCCTTAAATCAGGATATTGATCTGCATCAGTTGGGAACAATCCACAAAAGACCATAGGATTGGCTTCTTTATATCCTGGCAAAGCGTCTCTGGCAGGATCATTAAATAGCGTAATTGTATCTCCGACTCTTGCATCAGCAACAGATTTAATTGATGCGGCTAGATAACCAACTTCACCAGCATGTAAATCATTAACTTTTTGCTGATCAGGAGCCATAATTCCAATTTCATCTAATTCATAAAATTTATTACTCGCCATCAGGAGAATTTTATCTCTTAATGATATTTTCCCAGATACAACTCTAAAATAAACAACTACCCCTCTATATGGATCGTAATATGAATCAAATATAAGAGCCTTTGTTTTCTTATTTGTATGATCCTCTGGGGCAGGAATATCTTTAACAATAGTCTCAAGTATGTCTTGAATACCAATACCAGTTTTTGCCGAACAATGTATAGCATTAGATGTATCTAAACCAATAATTTCTTCAATTTCTTTTTTTATTTTTTCAGGGTCAGCACCAGGCAAATCAACTTTATTTAAAACAGGAATAATTTCAAGATTATTTTCAATCGCAAGATAGACATTTGCCAAGGTTTGTGCCTCAACTCCTTGACTTGCATCAACAACCAACAATGCTCCTTCACAAGCTTGCAACGATCTACTAACTTCATAAGAAAAATCTACATGTCCAGGGGTATCAATTAAATTTAAAACATACTCTTCATTATTTTTCGCCTTGTATTTCATTCTTGCAGCTTGTAATTTAATTGTAATTCCCCTCTCTCTTTCAAGATCCATACTATCTAGAAATTGTTCTTGCATATCTCTTTGAGATACTGTTCCAGTATCTTGAAGTAATCTATCTGCAAGAGTTGATTTACCATGATCTATATGAGCTATTATGCAGAAGTTTCTTAATTTTGATACTGGTACATCAGTCATATAATCTAATAAAACATTTCAATATCTATTTAAATATTAGCTAATTAAGTAAATTGATGGAAACCTAGAATTGAATTATTCCTACTTTTAATATTTTCTTGATATTTACAATATGGTGTTATCAAATTTGAAATTCGATTTTCAAAAAACTCTTTATCCTCTTTAAAAAAACAAGAATTTCTTAAAACCTCAGTCATAATATTTACAGCTGTACTTGCGCCAGGTGAAGCTCCCAATAATGCAGAGAGAGAACCATCAGAAGAATTAACAATCTCGGTACCAAATTTTAAGACACCACCTTTTTGAGTTTTTTTAATAATCTGAACACGTTGTCCAGCATTTTTTAAGTACCAATCATTTGAATTAGCAGACGGCATCATTTTTTTTAGACTTTTAATTCTAGATGAATGATTTTGTATAGATTCAGAAATAAGATACTTAATTAGATCTGAATTTTTAAATCCAACATCAACAGCAGGAAGAATATTATTAATTTTTAGAGAATTAAACAAATCAAAAAATGAACCTTCCTTTAAGAATTTTGTAGTAGATCCTGCAAAGGGACCAAACAATAGATATCTTTGACCATTTATCCATCTTGCATCTAAATGTGGAACTGACATTGGTGGTGATCCCATAGCCGCCTTCCCATAAACTTTTGCATTATGCTGTCTTGTCAATTCATTATTTTCGCAAATAAGCCATTTACCACTGACAGGAAAACCTCCAAATAACTTACCTTCTGGAATTTTTGATTTTTGAAGGAGAGTTATAGATTTTCCACCAGCGCCCAGAAAGATATATTTAGCAACAAGATTTTTTCTCTTACCATCTTTTTTGAAATGTACTGACCAATTATTATCAAGCTTATTTAAATCAAAAACCTCACTTAGATAGTTTACTTCTACATTTTTATTTTTAACAAGATATTTTAAATATTCACTAGTTAATGCTCCAAAATCTATATCAGTTCCTCTTTTAACTCTAGTTGCAGCAATTTTTATATTTTTATTTCTATTTTTTGTTATGAGGGGAACCCAAGAGGAAATTTCAGAAAAATTAGATGATAATTCCATATCTTTAAACTCATTAAACCCTGAGAGTAATTGATATCTTTTCTCTAAAAAACTGACATCTTTCTCTCCACTTACAAAACTAATATGCGGCGTAAATCTTAAAAATTTCTTACAATCAATTTTGCCTGTTTCATATAAAGATGCCCATAGTTCTAATGATTTTTCAAATGAATTGTTTATAGATAAAGCCTTTTTTAATTCAATTTCTCCATCATTATTTATAGGTGTATAGTTTAACTCGCAATTAGCAGCATGGCCCGTACCAGCATTATTAAATGCACTAGTACTTTCTTTCCCTGCATTATCAAGCTTTTCTAATATAAGTATGTTTATCTCTGGATATATTTCTGTAAGTAAAATCGCCAAAGTTGCACTCATTATCCCTGCACCAACAAATATGGCATCGTAATCAGAATTGTTTTTTTTAAGATCAATCACTTTAAAAAATCATTATTCTTTTTGCAAAGAATTAAATTCTTTTCTAGTCTAACAATTAGATATTGTAAATTTTATGAGTACTGAGACTCTTCCTTTAACAAATGAAAACGTAGAAAAAGTTCTTGATGAACTTAGACCATTTTTAATCTCTGATGGTGGAAATGTAGAGATAGCGGAAATTGATGGTCCAATTGTTAAGGTAAGACTGCAAGGGGCTTGTGGAAGCTGCCCTAGTAGCACAATGACCTTAAAAATGGGTATTGAAAGAAAGCTGAAAGAAATGATTCCTGAGATCAGCGAAGTTGTTCAAGTTTTATAAAGGAAAACTTACTCTCCCTTTAATTCTTTGTTTAAAGCAGTTTTGTAATCTAAGCAATCGATAGGTAATCCTTGGCCAATAGCTATAAGAAGAGGAGCTAATATACCTAATGTAAAAACTAAATTAGATAAACTGACTTCGTTTTTGCTTAGAATAAAGCTTATCAAATATATTGTTATTAAATATGCATGCAGTGAGAAAAATTCTTTCGGCTTTAGTGCCGGCCATCTAAGGGTATTTCCTAAAAAATATAAAAGACCTGTCATATTAAAAAAAAATTGTCAATACAAGACTAAGGTTAGTTCTTAAGATGCATTTATAAAAATAAAATTTACTTTAAATAATAATTAAATAAATATTAAATTTTAATTTCAAAATTAATCTTATAGACAACAATAAAAAGTCTAGTTTATACTTTAGTTGTAGCAAAGCTACTATTCGTTCACCCTCAATTGGGCGCAGTCCGAGCTATACCATGGAACGGGGGATAGCCGTGTTGTTAAATCGAATTATGACTTCACTAACTTACAGAGGTAAATCTTATACCCAAAACCATTCAAATTCCCAAAATTCTTTTGTAGAACTTACTTATAGAAGGAATGTTTATACAAACAGAAAGAAAGAAGCCTCTTCAAAAAAAGACTTAGTTACTCTCAAATATAGGGGAATTGAATACAAAAACTAAACATTAAAATTTAGTCCTCCCATTTGGGGGGATTTTTTTTTAGTTATATTTAATTTAAAAGTTAAAAATCATGACTGAAGATTGTTGCAGTGTTCCAAACGAAAGTAATACAAAAGATAATCCTAATCATAAAACTGCTATACAGGAAAGATATAGAGCCGCTGCGATTGAAAAAGAAAGCTGCCTATGTACTCCAGTCTCATTTAATCCAAAATATCTAGAGGCAATTCCAGAAGAAGTCATTGAAAGAGATTATGGATGTGGAGATCCAACTAACTGGGTAAATTTGAATGATGTAGTTTTAGACCTAGGAAGCGGTAGTGGCAAAAATGCATTTATTTGTGCTCAAATTGTTGGAAGGGGAGGACAAGTTATTGGAGTTGATCAAAATCAAGAAATGCTTAATCTTTCAAGAAAATCAATTGAATATGTTGCCAATAAAATTGGTTATAAAAATACAAGATTTATTGAAGGTTCAATTGAGAAATTAGATGAATTAGATATAAATTTGAATCCAATTATTAAAGATGATTCAATAGATATAATTTTAAGTAATTGTGTTTTAAATTTAGTAAATCCTGAGTCAAGAAATAATCTTTTAAAAAACATTAAAAGAGTCCTTAAGAGGAATGGAAGGATTGCAATAAGTGATATTGTCTCGAACAAAAAAGTACCCATTGAATTACAGAAAGATCCAGATTTATGGAGTGGATGTATAAGTGGAGCATGGTATGAGCCAGAATTTATGGAGGACTTCAAAAAGCTAGGATTTAAAAATCTAAATTTTGCTGAAAGAAGCTCAGAACCTTGGAAAGTTATAGAAGATATTGAATTTAGAACAGTAACTTTAGTTGGTAATCTTTAAATAAAATTTGTTTTTATGAGCGATAATTTACGAAGCCTTATGCCTGGCTTAAAAAATAAATTTTATTTCAACTATGGCGGGCAAGGACCTCTACCGTCACCATCCTTAAATAAAATTACTCAAAGTTGGCAAAAAATCCAGGAATTAGGGCCATTCACTAGTAATGTTTGGCCTTACATTAATAAAGAGATAATAAAAACGAAACAACAAATAGCTGAACAGTTCGGAGTTAAGCCAAAATACATTTCTCTTTCTGAAAATATATCAACAGGGATGATTTTACCTCTATGGGGAATAAATATAGAGAAAGACGATGAGTTATTAATAAGTGATTGTGAACATCCCGGGGTCGTAGCGGCAAGTAGAGAATTCTGCAGAAGAAATAATCTGAAATTTAGAATTTTCCCAATTCAAAAAATAAAAAATTTTGATAAAAAATTTATAATAAATGAACTTGGAAAGTACATAAATAAGAATACAAAAATTTTTATAATATCTCACATATTATGGAACTTTGGTTATGAAATGCCTCTGAAAGAAATAAACATTGAACTCAACAGATTACCCAAAAAACCATTTATTCTTGTTGATGGTGCACAAAGCTTTGGCCATATAAAAATCAATGAAAAAGTTAAGTTCTCTGATGTTTATGCAATCACATCTCATAAATGGGCATGCGGTCCTGAAGGTTTGGGGGCATTTTATGTTTCTGAAAGATTTATTCAAAATAGTAATCCAACAATAGTAGGTTGGAAATCCTTAAAAAGAGAGCAAGGTATTTATGAGCCTCATGAAAACTTATTTCATAATGATGCAAGAAAATTTGAAATTGCAACTTCTTGCATTCCATTGTTATCTGGGTTAAGGGAATCAATTTCTATAATTGAAAAAGATTGCAATGGTTATAAAAAACATAATTTAATCACATCAATGAGCAATAAGTTGTGGAATCATTTAAATGAGCTTGATGATGTTAATTTAATTATGAATAGGCCAATACAAAATGGAATAGTTAGTTTTGACATAAAAAAGATAAATGATAAAAATAATTTTGTTTATAAACTTGGTTTAAAAAATATCTGGATTAGGGTCATAGAAGATCCTCAATGGTTTCGTGTATGCATTCATCAGATGTCAACTGAAGATGAGATTGAATTATTAGTTGATGAGATTAAATCTATTATTTTATAATTATTTTCTACCAAGGTATCTCTAAACCATCCCAGGCAAAAAATTTACCACTATCTTCAGGTTTCTGATTAATTAATATATCTATTAAATATTTGGATGCCCTTTCGGTAGAAAATAATTTATCATCAGGAACAAATTTTTGAAATGGTTTAGATAAATTAGTATTTACGGTGCCTGGATGAAGCAAAGTAATTATTGATTTTGGAAACTTTCTTCTCCACTCAATACTCAATGATTTAAGAAGCTGATTCTGAGCTGATTTTGCAGCTCTGTAGGAATACCAACCACCAGTTTTATTATCTCCTATGCTTCCAACTCTTGCACTTATGCTTGCAAAATTAAATAATGCTTCTTTTGGAATAAATTCCTCAATACTTTTTGCAAGCAATATGGGAGCAAAAGCATTAATTGAAAAACTCTGTATTAAATTTTCTTTTGAGACATGTTGTAATCTTTTTTCAGGATTGAGTGTTTCGCTATGTAATCTTCCTGTTGCATTAATTACTAGCCTTAAATTAACTGGATAACTTTTAATTCTATTTTTTAAATCAATTAAAGAATTATCATTTTCAATATCCAATTCCCAAAATGATTCATGTGCTTTGGTTCTTCCACATAAAATAACATCTAGATCATTGAATGAATTTGATAGGTCAGTTGCAAGTTGTTTACCAATACCCCCAGATCCAACTACTAAAGCTAAACCTTTCATATTTAAAATTAAGAATAAATATATTTAAATATATATTTTTGTTATTCGTGCCTTAAATTCCATTAAAAATTTATTAGTTTTTCTTTTGCCTTTTTTTTAATAAATCTCTAGCAATTTCCCTATCATTAAAATCTATTATTTTATCTGACAAAATCTGATAATCTTCATGTCCTTTTCCTGCTATCAAAACAATATCTTCATTCTTCGCAAAATCAATAGCTTTTTGTATAGCTTTAAATCTATCAATCTCAACAATAATATTATTTTTACTTTTCATGCCACATAAAATATCATTAATAATTTTTATTGGATTCTCAGTACGAGGATTATCGGATGTAATAAAGATAAAATCTGATAAATTTTCTGCAATTGATCCCATCTTTGGTCGTTTATTTGAATCTCTATCCCCTCCACATCCAAAAACTGTTATTAATTTCCCTTTAGAAAATTGCCTTATTGCATTTAAAACATTTTTCAACCCATCTGGAGTGTGAGCATAATCAACAAAAACTTGAGGTAATTTATCCTCACTGTGGCTTGAATTAATTTTTATTTTTTCCATACGACCAGGAACTCCTGGAAAATTCTTTAATATTTCAGATATTTTATTTAAAGAATAACCGAGCTTATAAAAAACTAATATGGCCTGCAATGAATTCATAATATTAAATTCACCCATCAAAGGTATGAAAAATTCAACAGACTCAGAGGGAGTATTCAATATAAAATATGAACCATTTTCCTTGAAATGAATATTTGTACTATAAAAAAAATTATCTTTTTTTAAATTACGATTCTTAATAGATATTTTCAAGGGATTAGAATTTAAATTATCTAACAATTTTTTTCCCCATTTATCATCAGCATTAATTACAGAATAAGAATCCTTTTTTATAAGATATGGAGATTTAAATAATTCCATTTTTGTTTCAAAATATTTTTCCATATCTTTGTGATAATCCAAATGATCCTGAGATAGATTAGTAAATATAGCCGCATCAAATTCACAACCTGATATTCTTTTTTGAGATAGTGAATGAGAACTGACTTCCATAATCACTACTTCTACTCCTGCCTTTAAAGCAGCACTTAATTTTGGTTGCAACTTATCTGCGAAATCAGTTGTATGTGATGATTTTTCTAAATAACCTTCCCATCTGTTAAATAAAGTGCCGAATAATGCGGTTCTATTACCTAATTTAATACTTAAATACTCTAATAAAAAACTAACTGTAGTTTTCCCATTCGTTCCTGTTACTCCAATAAGCTTAATTTTTCTTGATGGTCGATTCCAAAATTCAGAAATTAATTGACCAAAAAGATAATCCAATTGTTCATTCAGTACTAAAACTTTTTTATGATTTAATTCTCCTGAATGTTTTGCTGCTTCCTTACTAATAATTGCAGCTTCCGCTCCATTATTAATTGCATCCTTCCAATAAATACCCCCATCAGATCTTGATCCAGGTAGTCCTAAAAATAAAGTTCCTTTTGTAACTTCTTTAGAATTAAAACTAATATTATTTATTTCAGGATTAAGTAATATTTCAGTGGGCTGAATATTAACTAAATTCAATAATTTATGTAATGTGATTTTCGGCATTAATTTTTAAATATTTTGATAATTTAAAATATTTTTTTGCAACCAATCTTGTAATTGTGAGCCTTTCAATCTAGGAGAAATCCTTGGCAGCTCACTCATTTGATTAGTTAATTTATTTTTTATCGCAAGCACTGGTACTTCATAATCATATTTTCTAAATTTATCCTGATATAGATCAAACCTATCTATATCAATTTCCTTAATAATTAATTCAGATTGGATATTTTTAATATTAATCTTTAGTAAATTATTTTTTACTGCATCACAGATGCAGCACCCTTTTCTAACAAAAACATATAAAATCATTCTCTTTAATCAGGAACAGGATCACATCCACATGGCGTTAATGGGTGACATTTACTTAATCTTTTTAAAGTTAACCATCCCCCTTTCCATGGACCATGCTTTGTAATAGCTTCATATCCATAAGCACTGCAACTTGGGATAAATCTACACCTTGGTCCGAAAAATGGAGAGAGCCACTTTCTATAAAAAGAGATTAAGAAAAGAAATATTGAAGTTAAAAGAGAATTGATAAATTTAATCACGTTGATGATGTAAAATAAAATCTCAAGCAATAATTACTTTAATTGAAATTTCAGTTTTTTATTGCATAATTCAATTTATTTTAAACTATGTCAAGATACCGCGGGCCTAGATTGAGGGTTACGCGTCGCTTGGGAGAACTACCAGGTCTCACTAGGAAGGCTTCTAAAAAGTCTAATCCTCCAGGTCAGCACGGCCAAGCCCGTCGCAAGCGATCAGAATACGCAATTCGTCTAGAAGAAAAGCAAAAACTAAGATTTAACTACGGAGTATCCGAGAGGCAACTTGTTCGTTATGTGAAGAAAGCTAGAGCTCAAGATGGTTCTACTGGTACTAATTTGCTTAAACTTTTAGAAAATAGACTCGATAATGTTTGTTTCAGATTAGGTTTCGGTCC
>CACOIM010000008.1 GCA_902627325.1 uncultured Prochlorococcus sp.
TGGTGCAGAAGGACTGATGAATTAATGGATAGTTCAGAAGCTCTTAAAAAGACAGAAGAAGAACTTTCAGATAGTTTAAACTCATGGGAAGAAAATACAAAAAATATTTTCAAAGGAATTGTCAAAACAGATTTGGATGCAGTTCTAGCAGATACATTGGAAAAATATCCTCAAAATATTGACCCATACTTAGATATGATTGCAGGTCAAAGAATGGATTTAACTAAATTTAGATACAAAAATTTTGATGAACTAAAGCTTTATTGCTATAGAGTGGCTGGAACCGTAGGACTTATGACTCAAAATGTAATGGGTATAGATGCTTTCTATGAGGCTGCATCATGGATAGAAGTTCCTGACATCTCGGAAGCTGCTATTGCATTAGGTATTGCCAACCAATTAACAAATATTTTAAGAGATGTTGGTGAAGATAGGCAAAGAGGAAGAATATATATTCCACAGGATGAGATTAAAAATTTTGGCTACTCAGAAGAGGAATTAATGTTAGGGAAAATCAATCCCCAATGGAAAAATTTAATGGCTTTTCAACTTAATAGAGCTAGAGAATGGTTTAAAAGTTCAGAGGAAGGAATAAAGTGGCTCTCAGCTGATGCTCGTTGGCCAGTATGGACATCTTTGAGGCTTTATAGAAAAATTTTAAATTCAATAGAAAATCTAGACTATGATGTATTCAATAACAGAGCATATGTTAATAAAACAATCAAAGCTTTTGAGATTCCAATCTCCTACCTAATTTCAAGATTTAAATAACTACACTGGTGTCTTTTGATTAGCAAGTAAATCTTTTAGTTTTGATAATTCACCTGCCCATCTTGGATCAGGAGACTGAATATTTGGTGCATCGCTATGAACAATTTTCTTAATATTTTTCCTTTTACTATTTTTATTATTTGTTGCGTTTCTTTTATTGGTTGAAGAATCTTTTTTTTCTGACTTTTCAACTCTTAATTTTGAACCTTGAAATTCAAATCCATTTAACTTTTCAATTAAAGAATTTGCACTTTTCTCATCATTAGTAGTTGCGAAACCAAATCCTCTACATTCTTTAGTTTCTTTATCTAGTACAGGTTTAAATCTAATATCTTCTTCAAGTGACTTAAGTACACTATCAAATTCTTTGGGATTAAACCCTTTTGGTAAATTTCCAATGTAAATACGAATGCCCATAAATTTAAAAATAATTTGGATCTAAATAAATAAACCAAAGTTAACTATGTGTATTTAATCACATTTTGGCGCATTTTGTTGAAACCATCCCTTAGCTTTATAAATAGCTTCATCAAAATTATTGAGTCTTTCATAAGCAAATTCTCTTGAAAGATAATTTAGTAAATCACCCAGCAAAGGCCCATCCTCAATTCCAACAATATTTTTGAGTTGGTTACCATTAATAAATTTTCTTGGATGAAATAATTTATCTTTATTATTCCGCCAACGATGTAACCATTCTTTATGATATTTTTTTGGTAAATACACAATAAATGCTGGCAAGATCATTTCTAAATCTTTATGTAGCTGAAATCTTTCAATTTCTGTAAAATTCATAATTGACTTTTGAGTAAGTTTTTGGGTCCATCTTCTTAGGGAGCTAATAGCTAATGAATCAGCTTTACTAAATTTAAACTTTTTAATAACAGGCTCTTTTAATAATTCCTTTAAATAAGCTATGGGAAAAAATCTATCAATTTCATCTTGAAAAAAATTATCAAAATTTGCAAAGATTAACTTACTGGAATTATTATTTTCATACGATTGAATCCAGTCAAATATTTTTATCTTATTAAGAAATTCAACAGTCTTATAAGCTTCTTTCCCATAGACAATTTTTTTTAATTCATACTGTATTCTCTCTACAGAAACATACTGTAGTTGAAATTTATTTAATTCTATAAATTCAAGGATATTAGGTTCAATATGAAAATTCAGTTCTGACATGAAACGAAAACACCTTAATATTCTTAAGGGATCAGAAAGAAGGTTTTCATTACGAAGACTCCTTAGTAAAGAATTATTTAAATCATATATTCCATTCGCTGGATCTATTAATTCTCTTTTATCTAATGAAAAACCTATTGAGTTAATGGTAAGATCTCTAGTTTTTAAATCCTCATCTAACAATTCATGAGTTTTATTAGCTAAATCAATTATATAATTCGAAAATATAATTCTTACTATTTTTCTGTCTTGATCAAGTATTAAAAATTTACCAGAATACTTTTCTGAAATACTCTTACCAAACTCTATAGAATTTCTGGGGAGAACAATATCTATATCAGGATAGGGATTAAGCCTGTCCAGAATTATATCTCTTATAAAGCCGCCTACTAAGATTGATTCGTCTGGCATTTCATATAAAATTTTTACCAGATTTTGATAACTTTTAATTTTATCTTCTATCCTTGAAACTATTAAAGAATGTTGAATCGATAAATTTTTATCCTCAAGAGTGTTATTAAGTTCCATTTTTATTTTATTTCTATATTTAAAAACATTAGAAATATAAATCATTCTAACAATTATTATTAATAGTAAATTTACAGCAAAATTTTCATATTTATTTATTTAAATAAATATGAATAAAATTAATTAATTATTTTTATATAAGTCATATTCGAATGAGAAAATTAATCTAATTACCTCTCAAAAATAAGATTTAGAAATGATTAAATCAGAAAAATGTTGAAAGCACAAAATATTGAAAATAATGAATTTATCCTTGCTATTCACTGCACAAATGATTATTTTGGCTTTGGATATAGAGATTTAAAATTTAATTATATTAAAGAGAACTTTTTTATAAAAAATTTAGATCAAGATCTATCAAAACAATTAATAACTAATCTAGCTGAATTTTTAAATAAAAACAAAATTGAATCCATAGCAAGAATTTCTATAAGTATAGGACCAGCAAATTTTAATGCTTCTCGCCAAATAGTTGTCTGTGCTAGAACAATGTCACAACAACTAAATTGTTCTTTAGATAAATATAGTTCTTTTAAAATTATGGCAAAAAGAATTGCTATTAAAAATCATATCCTCGATAATAATGAATGTTTTTGGATTATAAAAAAATTAAAGAAAAGAGGCTCTATAGCTGGTAAATATAGAATAAATAATTTAAATCTTTACAATTCAAATTTGCATATTGAAGAAGTAATTCCTCCCAAACTATACAAAAAATTCATAACAAGGGAAGCATACTTTGAAGCCGAATATGATATTAAAAATGAGCTAAAGCAGCTACTCGAATTATCTGCTCATAACTATGAAAATCTAATTTCAAATCATTGGACAAATGTATTACCTATCTATCCTCTGGAACCAGTAAATTGATCTTAATCAATTGAGTAAAAAATTAATTTCATTTTGCAGTTTTATTGTTGTCTCTGTAATATCAATCTTTCTGGTGCTCAACGGATAATTAATTGGCTTACCTATTTTAATTATGACTTTATTAAAACATGGCAGAAAATATTTAAATTTCACCAACCTATGAGAATTGATTATTGCAACTGGTAATAATAGTTTTTTTGTTTTTGAAGCAATCATAGCTGCGCCATTTTTAGGTTTATTAACGAATCCATCTTTTTGCCTAGTACCATCAATAAAAATACCAATGATTTCATTATTAAAAAGTTTGTTTGATGCATGGATAATTGCATTCTTATCAATCAATCCTCTCTTTACGGGATATGCACCACATGCTTTTATGATTTGAGAAAGGATAGGAATATTAAATAATTCTTGTTTTGCCATAAATGACACTTTTCTTCCTAATGCATGGCCTAAAAATGGAGGATCTAGCAAAGAACCATGATTAGCAACAATAATGAATGATTTCTCATTGGGAATATTTGAATATCCATCTAATTCCCCACGAAATAAAAATTTAAAAATGGGAAATACTATTATTTTACTTATGAAATGGTAGGTAATTTTATTAAAAAACATGTAATTCATAAATTTAATAAGAAATCTCTTTAGCAGATGAGACTTGACTGATCTTAATATTCTTTAAATGTCGTTTAGCAAGGCCTCCGAGCACATTAGAAGGGCCTATCTCAACTATATGCACATCTTCCCCTTGCCCTTTAATTAAATCCATCGTTTCACGCCATCTAACTCCATTACACATTTGATCTTTTAAACGAATTTTTAATTCATTAGAGTCAGTACATAGTGAAGGATTAGAATTACTTATAACAGGTGAGACAGGTTCTTTAAAATTAAGATCATCTAAATATTTCGAAAATTCTTGTGAAGGTGCATTCATAAAATGTGAATGAAAAGCTCCTGAAACATTTAAAAAAATAAATCTTTTGCAAGAGATTTTTGAGGATAATTTTTCTAATTCTTCTTTTTTCCCGGACAGAACAACCTGAGAAGAACTATTATCATTAGCGATAACAACGTCTTCTAGGGAATCAACTAATTCCCTAAGCTCCTCCATATCAAACCCAATTAAAGCTGCCATACTACCCTTAACTGCTGATGACATTAATTCTGACCTAATCTTTATTAGAGATACACATTCCTCAAATGACAAAACATCTGCAGCATATAAAGCTGTAATTTCTCCTAAACTATGGCCTGCTAAATAATCAGGTTTATATCCTTTAGATTTTAGTGAATCTAAAAGTATTGATTCAACCAAAAAGAGGCATATCTGAGTATTTTTTGTATTATTGAGATTTTTTTCATCGCTATTATTATCATTTTCAAAACTGCAAATATGATATAAATCTCTCTTGAATATATTTGATGCTAAATCAAATCTTCTTTTCGCATCATTCAATTCAATAACATCTTGTCCCATTCCAATTTTTTGTGAACCTTGACCTGGGAATAACCATGCAGTCTTCATTCTAAAAATCTATTATATTTTATTAACCCCATTTTAATAGGGCAGCACCCCAACTTAGTCCTGCACCAAAACCACTAGTTAAGATTATGTCATTTTTTTTAATCTTTTGATTTCGAATAAATTCATCCAGAACTAAAGGTATTGTTGCTGCAGAAGTATTACCATATTGGTTTAAATTTGTTAGGATTTTTTCCTTATTTATTTTTAGTCTTTCTCCTACGGCATCTAATATTCTTTGGTTCGCTTGATGTAAAATTAACCAATCAATATCCGCACTATCAAAGTCTATTTTTTGTAACAAATCACTTATGATTATTGGCACCTCTCTAACAGCAAATTTATAAACTTCTTGCCCATTCATCGAAATATTAGAAAATTCTCCTTTGCGATATTTAATTTGATCAATAATATTACCAGTTAAATTTTTATTATTGAGATTTAAGAAACAACCTCTTT
This sequence comes from uncultured Prochlorococcus sp., assembly GCA_902627325.1. GTDB lineage: Bacteria > Cyanobacteriota > Cyanobacteriia > PCC-6307 > Cyanobiaceae > Prochlorococcus_A. The sequence goes on from CACOIM010000008.1 coordinate 5,342, forward strand.
CTCCATCAGTTCTCAAGTTAAAACCAAATAAATTACTATTATCACTGGAAGCTTCAATAGCCAATGCTCCTGCACCATCTCCAAAAAGGATACAACTTCCCCTGTCTTGCCAATCAACATAACTTGATAATTGATCAGAACCAATAACTAATGCTCTTTTATATTTACCTGAGTTTAGATATTGCGAAGCAGTAATCAAAGCAAATAAAAAACCACTGCAAGCAGCAGTAAGATCAAAAGCCAATGCATTTTTTGCTTTTAACTTAGCCTGAATCATGGGTGCTGAACCAAATAAGTCACTTGGAGTAGAAGTAGCCAATATGATTAAATCTACAGATTCAGAAGCCCAATTTGCCATATCCAATGCTGATAATGCTGCTTTAAAACCCATATCTGATACATTTTCATCTATTTCAGCTATTCTTCTATTTGAAATACCAGTTCTTGTTTTAATCCACTCATCACTTGTCTCTACAATTTGACTGATCTGTTCATTACTCAAAACTTGAGCAGGTAAATAACTGCCGGAACCCTTAAATGTTATTCCAATGTTGGCAAAGTTTGAACCTTCCAAGAAATTAATTATTACTTATATAAGTCAAACATAAATTAGACACATTATGTTTATGAATTTAAAACTGGTAGTTTTTGAAGTTGAATCAAGTGCTCCATGACATCATGATTAACTGCTGAATGTGCCAATCTCAAGGCGCTTACAACAGATAATGATTTACTGCTCCCATGACCAATGACACATATACCATTTACACCAAGTAACAAAGCGCCCCCATGTTCTGCATGATCTAATCTTTTTTTAATCCTCATCAAATTACTTTTTAAAAAAGCAGATCCAACTTTTCCTCTCCTTCCTCTGGGTAATTCAGATTTCAAAATATCTAATAAAACCCCCCCCACTGACTCTAGAAATTTTAGTAGCACATTACCTGTAAAGCCATCACAAACAACAACATCAAATTCTCCACTTAAAACATCTCTCCCTTCGCAGTTGCCCAAAAAATTTAATTCTTTTTCTTCTGAAAGTAGTTTATAAGTTTGTAATGAGAGTTCATTACCTTTGCAATCCTCTTCACCAATATTTAAAAGACCTATTTTGGGTCTTTCTATTTGCAACACATCCTTGGCATAAATATTTCCGAGTAATGCAAATTGACGTAAATAATTTGGCTTGCAATCAGTATTTGCCCCAACATCTAATACTAAAACTGGCCTGCTTTGATCTCTCGTTGGAAATAATGCACCAATTGCTGGTCTATCTATACCCTTGAGCCTTCCAATTCTAAAGATTGCTGAGGCCATTAAAGCTCCAGAATTACCTGCAGAATAGACTGCTTTAGCTTCATTACTCTTTACTAAATTCATCGCCACATTAATACTTGCTTCTTTTTTCTTTCTAACCGCTGTTGCCTCTTCATTCATACCTATTGGTGAACCACTGGCTACGAGTTCAAAGCGATTATTTTGTATTTCTTTCTCCATTAGTTCGTATAATCCAATTTTCTTAGAAACTTCATTAATTTTTTCAATTTGACCAACAAATTTTATGTTTATTGGAAATCTTTGTATCGCATCTAAACAACCTTCAAGGATAGGACCCGGTGCATGATCTCCCCCCATCCCATCAACTGCTATCCATACTCTTTTAGTAGTAACACCATTTCCCCTATCGTTTGAGTTCTCACTAGTTTGAAGGCGTTTAAACGGGTCAAAAACCAATGGTTGCAGTGTATTTTTTGCTAGAGAGCCTGCACTTGATACTACATTTCCAGCTACATTACTAGCAGTACTTACAACTGATCCTGCACTAGATACTACATTCTCAGCTACGTTACTCGCGGTGGCGGCAGAATTTGCAGCAGAATCAACAATAGATGTAACTGCGGTATTTCTCTTATACCAAATCACTAATCTCCTGATAGCCCTTGATTTATTAATTTTCCTGTAAGCTTCTTTAGCCATTTAATTACCCTCAAAGGGAGCTATATCTACAATCCTCTGAAATAAATAACCTGTTCCCCTAGCGGTAAGAATTAATTCAGGATTAGCGGGATCAGCCTCTAATTTTGATCTAAGTCTAGAGATATGTACATCAACGACTCTTGTATCAACATGTCTTTCAGGAGTATACCCCCAAACCTCTTTTAAGATTTCACCCCTACTAAATGGTTCGCCTGACCTGCTGACCAGCAATTCCAATAAACTAAATTCCATACCAGTTAGTCTTATTCGCTCATCACTTTTAAAAACTTGCCTACGATTTGTATCAATTTTTATATCTGTAACTTGTATTAGCCCTGAATTAGGCATCCCCGCAATTTGTTCCTTATCAATTCTTCTTAATACGCATCTAATTCTTGCCTCAAGTTCTTTCGGGCTAAAAGGTTTAACAACATAATCATCAGCCCCTAGCTCTAATCCTGTAATCCTATCTGCTACATCTCCTAAAGCTGTTAACATCACGATAGGGACATCGGAGTCTTTTCTCAATTCTTGGCAGACACCATAACCATCTAATTTTGGCATCATTACATCAAGAACGACCAAATCCGGCTCATAATCCCTAAACAATTTAAGAGCTTCTTTACCATCAGAAGCGGTTACCACCTTATAACCAATCATAGAGAGCCTAGTTTCTAGTATTCTCCTGATACTTGCCTCATCATCGGCGACGAGAATTGTTTCTTTTGTTTGACTTGATGCAGCCATTTGTTGCTATTAGCTAATCAGTATGAGTATTTAACCTTTATCTAATCTAACTTGTGAAGGGGCAATATCCAAAGCAACTTTTGTAGCAATTTTATCTTCATAAGCAAAATGTTAAATAAATTTTCAAGATATGTTTGTCAAAATTGCGGTTATGAAACTTCTCAATACTTTGGTAGATGTAATAACTGTAAAGAATGGAATTCGATTATAGAAGAAAAGAAAAGTACTCTTTCAAAAAAAAATATTATTAAACAAACTAAAAAATCAAAACTCTTTACAGAAATTAAACTTCAAGAGATCTCAAGAATTAAGACTGGTTTTAATGAATTTGATAGAGTTTTAGGCGGGGGACTCGTGAATGGTTCAATCATATTACTGGGAGGGGAACCTGGCATTGGGAAAAGCACGCTTGTTTTACAAGCCGCTGGGAAAATTTCTTTATCTCATAACGTTCTTTACATAACAGCTGAGGAATCATTAGAGCAGGTCAAGATAAGATGGGATAGGCTAAATCAAGGCAATTCTGAGTTAAAAGTTTTTGCAGAAAATAACTTATCACTCATTATTGATGAAATTGAATCTTCCAAACCAACAGTTGCAATTATAGATAGTATACAGGCGTTAAATAATAGTGACTTAGAGAGTGCATCAGGGTCAGTATCACAAGTAAGATCATGTTCTTCTGAATTACAAAAATATGCAAAAGATAATAATATTGCACTTCTTATTATTGGACATGTAACTAAAGATGGAACATTAGCTGGACCTAAAACTTTAGAACATTTAGTAGATGTTGTTCTGAATTTCGAAGGAGATCAAATTGCTACTCATAGATTGCTAAGAGGAATAAAAAATAGATTTGGAGCAACCTTTGAACTAGGAATTTTTGAAATGCTTGAAACTGGATTAAATGAAATTAAGAATCCAAGTTCTAACTTTACATGTCAAGAAAATATCGCTGGTGTTGCTACAACAATTACTGTTGAGGGAACTAGATCTTTCGCAGTTGATATTCAATCATTAGTAAACAAAAGTTTCTATACCAATCCCAAAAGAGCAACTACTGGATTGAATATCAATAGATTACATCAGATAATTGCAGTAATTGAAAAGCATGTTGATTTGAAATTATATGAATTCGATTGCTATGTAGCGACAGCGGGTGGTTTTGAGATAAATGATCCTTCATCAGACTTATGTATAGCAATATCAATTATTTCTAGCCTCATCAACAAAAAACCCATCAAAGATTGTGCCTTTATTGGTGAACTTGGTTTAAATGGACAACTCAGAAAAACTAATAATTTAAAATCAAAAGTTGAAGAGTGTATAAGATTAGGTTATAGAAAAATGTTAATTCCTAAGAATAATAGTGAAATAGTGATGAAATTTAAAAATTATATCTCTCTAATTGAAATTGAAAATATAAAGGGGGCAGTAAATATTGCTTTAAAGAATTAATAAAACTTACAAATAAACATCAATATTACTTCTACCAGAAGTCTTAAGCCAATTTTCAATATCTAGATAGCCTCCTGGATATAACCTTACAGCCTTAATCCAAACTTCTGCTGCCTTATCAAACCAAATATCTCTTTGATCAAAATCTCCACTTTGTTCAGCATATCTTCCTCTTTTTTCATATATTAAACCAATATTTTTAAGACAAGATGGTTGTTTGGGATTTTCAATTAATGCTTTCTTATATGTTTCAATAGCGAGATCTTCATCACCATTACTCATATAAATTATGGCCATATTTTTTAAAGTCTCCCCTCTATCAATAGGACTTTCTTCTAACAATAGACTTTCTTGATAATTTTCAAGAGCTTCTGAATAATCTCCATTATTTTGGGCAGCTAAACCATCTCGGTAATATATATACGCCTTTTTTTCTTTTTCAGCGATTGGGAGGACTTTTACGATTGATTCTGCTATTACTGTAAAAGCTTTATCTATGAAATTGTCTCTGTTTTGATTGCTAGGCACTTTAAATTTTTAATAAAATAAATAGAAAATTAAGATTCAACTATTTAAAAAGGATTACTAACATTTATGCTAGTAATTAATAAACTATAAGTATTTTAAGCTATTCAAAAGAGATATGAAAAGCATCCAAATTTATATTAGCGGAATGAAATGTGGAGGATGTGTTCAAACTGTTGAAAGAATAATAAATAATAGTGAAGGGACTAAAAATGTAACCGTAAATCTTCTTACAGAAAGTGCCTACTTTGATATCAAAAATAACAAGTTAGATATAAAAGAAATATTGGATAATCTGTCTAGCAATGGATTTCCCTCCAAAATCTATACAAATGATTTTTCAGAAAAGATTAATAAAGCAGAACTAGATAAAAAACAAAAATGGATTGACAAATGGAAAAAACTTAATTTTGCATTTATTCTTTTATTTATTTCAGTATTAGGTCACTTAGCTGAAGGCGGTTATATTAAGTCCTCATTGCTTGGAAACATATATTTTCATGCATCCATAGCTACTACTGCACTCCTTTTCCCTGGCAGACCAATAATAATTAAAGGTTTTAAATCATTTTTACTAAATAGACCAGACATGGATACTCTCGTAGCGCTCGGAGTAACAAGTGCTTATCTAACAAGTCTAATATCCTTAATCTTCCCCGAGAGTGGATTCCCTTGTTTTTTCAATGAACCCGTAATGTTATTAGGTTTTATACTACTTGGACGTTTTTTAGAAGACAGAGCTAAATATCAAACCGGATCTTCAATAAATGAATTATTAGATTTACAGCCCGAAAAAACTCTTATTTATGATAAGAATGAAAACATTAAGGAAATTAGAGTAAGTACATTAAGTCCTAATGATGAAATCAAAATCCTTGCTGGTGATCGGGTGCCTGCAGATTGTATTGTTTTAGAGGGAAATTCTTTAATAGATGTCTCACATATTACTGGTGAATCAAAACCTATTGAAGTCAATGAAGGCGATAACTTACTGAATGGCTCTCTTAATTTAAACTCAAGTTTACGCTTAAAAGTGATTAAAGTAGGATCTGATACTTCATTAGCCAAACTTGTAAATCTTATTGAATCTGTTCAATCACAAAAGCCATCTATCCAAAGATTAGCGGATCAAATAGCTGGGAAATTTACATATTTTGTACTTCTAACATCGATATCAAGCTTCATTTTTTGGTGGCAAATAGCTTTTAGATTATGGCCAAGTCTTACCAAAGCTGAAAATATTGGTTTGTCTATTCATAACAATCATTCATTACACAGCTCTTTAGGAAGTAACGCAGATAACCCTCTTACTCTTGCGATACAACTATCTATAGCGGTCCTAGTAGTTGCTTGTCCATGCGCTTTAGGATTAGCAACTCCCACTGTGATTACAGTTGCTTCTGGCAAGGCTGCAAAAAAAGGTATTCTTTTTAAAGGTGGCGACAAAATAGAGATTGCCTCAAAAATAGATTCAATTATTTTTGATAAGACTGGTACACTGACAAAAGGATCACCCTATATTGTTGGCTACGTTGGAAGTAAGGATGAAACTTTTCTTTTGCAAATAGCTGCAAGTTTAGAAAGTGATAGTAGACATCCACTTGCAAAATCGCTGATTGAGGAAGCAAAAAGACAAAATCTAAATTTATTCCCAATCAAAAATATAAAAACAGAGACTGGTCGAGGGATCTCAGGCAAATTAAGTTCAATCGATGGAGAAATAAAAGTAGGAAATTTACAGTGGTTAGAGTGCCACAATGTTGCAATAAGTCATGAAATTAAAAATAAGATCAATTCAAGTGAGATGCAGAAATATACCATAATAGGTGTAAGCATATCTACAAATTTTATCGGTTGTATTCTATTCGGAGATACATTAAGAGACGATGCTCTATCTACAATTGAAAAATTAAGAAAAGAGAAACTTGACATTTATATTTTTAGTGGAGATAGAAAAGAATCTGTTGTTGATTTAGGACGAAAACTAAATTGCAAAATAAATGACTTAAAATGGGAACTTTTACCTGAAGAAAAACTAAAAAATATTGAAAAATTGAAAAGTCATAATAAACAAAGAGTCGCAATGGTGGGAGATGGGATTAATGATGCCCCTGCTTTAGCCGCGTCAAACCTTGGAATTGCTGTTGGATCAGGTACACAAATAGCCAAAGCCAATGCAGATCTAGTCTTGATGGGTAATAAATTAAATGGTCTTGACTATGCTTTTAAGCTTTCAAAAAAAGCTATTAAAAAAATTAAACATAATTTATATTGGGCCTTTGGATATAATTTAATAGCAATTCCTTTAGCGGCTGGCGTACTATATCCTAAATTCGGAATACTTTTATCACCTTCAATTGCAGCATTATTAATGGCTATCAGCTCAATTACAGTTGTAATTAATGCGTTAACTTTGAAGTAAATGAAAGGGAAATTTATTGTTCTAGAGGGAATTGATGGATGTGGGAAAACGACTCAAATAAAAGAACTTTCTGAATGGTTACCAAAAAGTGGTTTAATCAATAAAAATGCAACATTAATAAAAACAAGAGAACCAGGAGGTAGCATTCTAGGAAGAGAAATCAGAGATATGATTTTAAATAATGATAAAGCAAATCCACCATCGAACTTAACGGAATTACTTCTATATTATGCTGATAGAGCCGAGCATATTTCTAAAATAATATTACCTGCATTACAAAATGGAAATTGGATAATAAGTGATAGATTTTCAGGATCAACATTAGCTTATCAAGGCTATGGTAGAGACATAGATGTAGATATTATTAAAAAATTAGAAAATATTGTTTGTCCTAATATAAAACCAGACATAACATTTCTTTTACAAATCTCACCGGAAGAAAGTATAAAAAGAAGACAGAATAAAGTCGCAGATAGAATTGAATCCGAAGGATTAGAATTTCTCAAGAAAGTTAACCATGGATTTCAATTAATTGCTTTAGAAAATAATTGGAAAATAATCAAAGCCTCCAAAGATTTAAAGTCGATATCACAACAAATTCAAACGTCATTAATCAATAAATTCTCTTTAAACAAATAATAATTAATTTTATGAATATTAAATTTAAAAATGAAATGAATTTAAAATTTGACAAAATAATACAAGAAAATGTCATCTCGAATGCTTATATTTTTTATGGTCCCGCAAATACAGGTAAAAAAGAGACAGCCTTAAGATTTTTTTCAGAAATAATAAGAGCAAATAATTCTGATTTAGATGTATACACAAAAATTAAAGAAAATAATTATCCTGACTATTTAAAAATTGAACCAACATTCATACACAAAGGAAATCTTATTAATCAATCAGAAATAAATAAAGAAAATAATCAAAATACTAAACCTTTGATCAGAATTGAGCAGATCCGCAATATCAAAGTTTTCTTAAGCAAAAGATCGATCCAATCTACAAAAAAATTCATACTAATAGACAATGCTCATCTATTGAATGAGTCTTCATCAAATTGCTTATTAAAAACTCTAGAAGAGCCAACAAATGGAGTTTTTATTTTATTAACATCAAGATTGAATTTATTACTAGATACAGTTATATCAAGATGTCAAACAATAAGATTCAAGCCATATTCAGATAAAGATTTAAGGCAATTTATCAAAAATTCAAAATATAACAACCTGGATGTTTTATCAGATAGTGATGTTTTGGAAAACTTAATCTTTATATCTAATGGATCTCCAGGAAAGCTATTAGATAATTTAGACATTTGGAATCAAATACCTAAAACAATTAAAAATGAAATTGAATTTCCTCTCAAAAATTATGAGATTATTTTGAATTTAGCTAAAAATATTGCAAATCTTCTGGATTTAAATCAACAAGAATTTCTCTTAAACTATATACAAAGGAATTGGTGGAAAAGGACAAAAAATAAGAAAATAGCTGAAATACTGGAAACAATCAAAAATAATATTTATTCAAACGTACAACCAAGAGTGTCTTGGGAAGTAGGCTTATTAAAAATAAAATTTGAAGAATAGAAAATTATGTATTAATTAAATTAGATTCTCTCGAGTTAATAAATTCATCTCTTGCTACATCTACTTGGTTTCCTGTAGGCAGTTCAAGACAATAACCTGCTCCATAGACTGTTTTTATAAATTGTGGTTTCCGTGGATCTGGTTCTAATTTTGTTCTTAAGTGCCTAACATGAACCCTGATAGTTTCAATGTCATCGTCCGGTTCATAACCCCAAACCTCTTTTAAAATTAGCGAGGGGGAGACAGTTTGACCGTGTCTTTGAAGTAGGCAATGTAATAATTCGAATTCCAGATGCGTTAATCTTACTGGAGAATTAAACCAGATCACCTCAAATCTTTCTGGAACTAATGTTAGTGGACCATAATTTAGTATCTCTTGTTGATTTGTAGAATTAAGTGCAACCCTATTAGTTCTTCTCAAAAGGGCTTTAATACGAACATGAAGCTCCTCCAAATCAAAAGGTTTTGTAATGTAATCATCAGCTCCTGAATTAAAACCAGTTACTTTATCCTTTAAACCACCTAAGGCTGTGATCATTAAAATAGGAATACCTGATGTTCTATCATCTCTTCTCAATCGCTGACATAATGTGAGCCCGTCTACATTTGGGAGCATTAAATCTAACAGTATAAGATCTGGAGAATATTGCAAAGCTAAGGCTTGACCTTTAATTCCATCATCAGTTTTTAAAACATCAAAACCAGAGTGCTCAAGATGACCCGCAACTAAATCGCGCATATCTCGATCGTCCTCTATTAATAGAATAGTAGTTTTCATATTGATTACAAAAATAAAATTTTTAATATTCTCTCAATAATTTTTATTTATTGCAGACAATGCTTTGAAAGCACCTTGGATTAAGAAAACTGATAAATTCAATCGTACCAATAGTTTTTGGATAATTATACCAATCAAAGCCTAAAGAAATTTTATAAATTCTTCCATTTTTTTTAACCTTTGCTTAATAATACACAATAAATTCAGTTATTTCTTGCACTATTTAGTTCCCAATTAACCCAAATTATGGAGAACTAACTAAATTTTTAATTAAATTAAAGGATATATTATTTATTTGAGAAAATTAAAATTAATCCTCTTAAATAAAATAAGGTTTATCTTATATTGATATAAATTTAGTAAACATGGCTAAAAAACAATTTAACTATTCTGATTTATCCCCTAAAGAACTCGAACTATTGAAAGAAATCTATATAGAATTAAAGGTTAAAAGCATGACTTTAGCTGATTTAAAAGAATTTGCTACTGACAATATTTCTCTGCAAATTAAAAACACAATCGGAAATGATGAAGAAATAGACGCTTGGAAAGAGATGGAAGAATTCTTTAAAGACGACTTTGAGGGTACTATAAAAGGCATTCAAATGAAGATAGGATCAAAAAATATTGCACAAAAAGACCCTTTTGTTAGACAAGTTAAAGTTGAAGCTGCAAAGAAAGAAGATGAGAAAAAACTTGATATGTGGGAAGACTAAATAGATTGAAATAAAAAAAAGACCCTTTTTTAAGGGCCTTATATAATGGTTTTCAACAAGTGTTTCCTTGTTTCCACTGCGAAAACCATTTACTCCTACACACTCACATAACATAACTTGTTTAGCATATTTTCGTGAGTATCAAATGTTTATCTACTTCAACTGTCACATGAAATTACTGTTATTTAACTTGGGAAACATACTTATAAATTTTCCTCTAGGAACTAAATATAAAAAGTACAAGAAATTGAATGATTTTAAAAATATAATAATATAGGGTTTCTTAAGAGATATCTCTATATCAATCAAGTGTGAACAGCATTAATTTTTTTCAATTTAGTAAATTAGCCTTCTTGTAAATAAAACCATAATTTATTTATATCCTTAAGGTGGTTATCCTGCTTCAAAGACAAATCAAAAATTTTTAAATAGTAACCTATATCAATAAAATTGATATGAACCTTTTCTACAAATGAAATAAGAAAAATACATATTATAAAAAATATTCAGAAGAACCTAAACTTCAACCTGAAAAATTTAGAACAATTTCCTTTATTCATTTTAATTTAAATTCATTGACAAGTATCTCTTTTATTAAGGATAAATCTGATGTGAATGCACCTTGAATATCTGTCTCCCCAGAATCTAAACAATATTCAAATACTCTTAAAGTGGCCTGATATATTTGTTCTTTAGATGCTCCAATATCTTCAATACCTCCTTCACCATAAAAAGAAAAAACATATTCTTGGAAATTCTTCATATTTTCATCTAAAGAAGAAGAATTTAAATTCATAATTATTTACCCCAGATGATTAATATAAAATAAAACAAAACAATAGTATTTAAGACTTTAAAGGATTAAATATACATAACTATGTATTTAAGTTTGCCTTGAATTTATGCATTCATAAATCAAACATAATATTTTGTTAATTACACCAAAATTATTAGAGACTTGATATTAATTGAATATTTTTTGCTTATTCACCTATCAACACTGCATATGTCTTCAAAAATAATCCTTAAAAATAAAGCTGACAGATTTTTATGAATATAGAATTATTAAATCTTTTTTAATTAAATTTTCACCTAATGCATCCTTGAGACTATGAACTTTCAAATAGAAAAATATTTTAATAATCATGTTTTTTTGATATTTTTAATACATTAAATAATGTTCTAATAATATCAAAATAAAAACTTAAAGAATAAAACATAATTAAGTTATATCTGCAAAAATAAAGCATAAAAGCATATAAAAACAATATTATATATATTATTAAAAGAACAGTAAAAAGAACAATAGTATTTTGATTAAAGCCTCAAAAGATAAAGAGGCTATGATTACTTTCTGGCTAAGTTGATTAGAATCTGATCACAAATACAAAATCTCAGCTAAAACACATGGTCTTGCCTATTAATAAACAAACTGTTCTAATTACAGGTGCAGGAAGAGGATTGGGTTCCGCAATATCAAAATCTTTTCATAGAGAGGGTGCAAAAGTAATAATTAATTACCGGAAATCATACGAGAGCGCGAAAAGGTTGAGTGATTATCTTGGAGAAAATGCACTCATAATTCAAGGAGATATCAGAAATAAAGAAGATGTAGTTCAAATGAGCAAAGAATTATCAGAGCAAAAAATTACAATTAATACAATTGTTCATAACGCAATTAATGATTATAAATTCAACGGAGAACAAAGGAAAAAAATTGAAGATATTGATTGGCAAGATTTCCAAAATCAAATTGAAACGAGTCAAAAAGGTTTTTTAAATTTACTAAGTATTTTTACACCAAATATGAGAAAGGGCGGCTTTGGAAGATTTATAACAGTTGGCACAAATTTATTTCAAAACCCTGTAGTCCCCTATCATGATTATACTGCGGCGAAGGGTGGATTATTATCAATAACAAGAACCGCAGCTATAGATTTAGGACAATTTAATATAACTGTAAATATGATTTCAGGGGGTCTATTAAGGATAACAGATGCTAGCAAAGGCACTCCAGAAGAGGTTTTTGAGTATATAAAAAACATTACACCTCTAAGAAAAGTCACTACTATTGAAGATTTTTCAGATGCTGTATTATTTTTTGCTTCTCCTTGGTCGCGAGCCATAACAGGGCAAAATCTTATAGTAGATGGAGGTTTAGTCTTAAGCTAACAAATTACTAAAATAGAAATAAAATAAGGCTTTAATCTATAAATTAATTTATAAGTAAAATGTTTTAATAATACAAAGTCATAGTGAAAAAATTAATAATTTCTCGTTAATAGATTTTAAATACACAGATAATTAAATATAAACTGCATTAATTGAATACTTTTAACTAGACTATCAACATCAATTATTTAATTAAAAACAAATTCTAATCTACTTATAAAACCAAAAAACACATTTTATGGCAGATAAAATTCCACCCAATATAATTTTGCATAAAAGCAAAGAAGTCATTTTTTATATTTCAAATGATTATAGAAACCCCGTAAATATTGATTTATGGATCAAAAAGTTGAATCTTATCGAATATAAAGGGATGATTATCCACAGTAAATGTATTTTTAATAGACTTAAAAGTGATACTTCTATAGATTAAGAAATAAAAGAGTAAAATTTAAAAGATTATTTTTTATTTGATATCAATATTTTTTTGAAATTTAGTAATTAGTTTAATAGAAATCAAAAACAAACCAATTGCTAATTTTGGAGTCAGTAAATAATTAATTTTTAATTGATTTATTAATTTTTTGGTTTATTGATAATAAGAACTTCATTAGACTACAAAATTTTTTCTACGTAATTTATTTATAAACTCTCTTAATTGAAAGCTAAATAGTTATTTATAAGTACATAAAGACACTTTTCACTCTTTAAAGCTAATAAATATTCTTTCACGGAAAAAGATATAAATCTAATACATTTAAGTATAAAAAACCATATTAAAACTTTTTGAATGAGTAGATACTAAAACCATAAAAATAGAGGAGGTCTTATAAATTAGCTGCTCCGCACAAAATTCATCCCAAATTTCTAAATAATTTTAAGCAAAAAGATTTATCCTAAAAGTGCTTCTAATAATTCCCAAAAATATAATTACTGGGATAAAGAATGCTCTGATCATCCAACTAATAATTCTTGTCTGATTTAATGAAATTAAATAAGAAATTCACTTCATACTTATTCTTATTGTTATGTAATAAGAATAATTGGGTTTTCTAAAATTTTGATTAATAAAAGATTCAGGGGTTCAGTATCTAAAAAAACTTTTTAGGTTTTGTGAACTATAAATCTTTTAATTCATCATATTCAAAATCTTTAACTTCACCGAAAGAGATATTTATTTTGATCTGTTTTGGATATCCTGAATCTTCTGCAATCTGCATCCAAATTTCTTCATCCTTTTTACTAAATATTGAATATTCCTTAAACCAAATTTTTAAACCTTTACACTTTGAACTATCTTCTTCATCATCTATCCCAAAAAAATAAAATATTTCCATATAATTACCAAAAAATTGATCCCCAGACCAATAATCCATAGTTCTCTTTAAACCAAATTCATCAATAAAGAATTCTTGATATTCAAAAGATTTAAATTCTTCAAATAATTTTGGATTTGTGTTATGAACATCATTACCAATGATGAGAGTTATTTTTTTATCAACCATATAATTCAACCAATACAATTTAAATATCTTCTTTAGATAATTTTAAACAAAAAAGGAATTTGTATTTCTATATTAAGTTTTAAAATACTTTTTCTCAATATTTGAAAACTTAAAGAATCCATATTCTGCAATATCAATTTATAAAGAAAAACTTTATATCCTTATAATCTTTATTAATTTTATTTATTTTTTTTATATTTTAATTAGTTTCTTAAATAAGAAGATCAAAAATCCAATAATTATTCTCGGTGGCTTTCTGATCACTTCTGAGGCTTATAATGATGCAAAAAATACAATTAAAAGTATTTCTGGCAGGAAAGTATATGTGGTGGATGTGACAAGAAGAGATTGGTTTAAAAGCAATTCTGCAGAAGGATGGGTAAATATATTGAATAAAGTACAGGACAAAGTTGCTTTAGCATTAAAAGAAACTAAAGCAAAAAAAATAGATCTCATTGGACATAGTTCAGGAGGGATTATGTTGAGACTTTATCTTTCCGACGAACCATTCAAGGGAGTAATCTATGATGGGAAATCAACCACTAGAAATTTAATTACACTAGGGAGTCCACATCAAGCGGATAAAGCTACTGCTATGAGAAAATTTGTAGATGAAAAATATCCAGGCGATTTTTTTAAAAATATCAATTATGTTTCTATTGGAGGTGCAATAGAAATTAATACTAAGCAGACTTCAATTTTAACCAAACTTATCGCTAGAGATTCGTACAAATCAATTTCAGGAGATAGAAATGCAACTGGAGACGGTTTAGTACCATTATCCTCATCACTTTTAAGAAATTCTCAACAAATCATATTACCGGAAACAGTTCATGGAAAAATTTTTGGAAAGGATTGGTATGGTAGTTGCTCAAAAGTAAAGGAATGGTGGCATCAAATAAATTGGAAATAAATTTTTTAAATAATTAATTCTCCTAAAAAAGACTTCCTTGAATTCCTTCGCTATCTCCCTTGAATTTATTACTAATCACTTTGGCATATTGTTCAGAATAAGCACAGTTTTTGCATGATAAATTCTGTGATGGGAGTTGACAACTATTCATTAAGTCGACCATTTCGTCAACTTTATTTTCAATCCAATCAATATTCCAATTATAGGGCACTAAATATTCATCAAAATTCATTCTTTTCTTGAATTCTTGTTGATCTCTCTTTGCATTACAAACTAAGAAGTAGGAAGTTTTATGGACATCAAAACCCATACCAATAAGAAGATAAGCATAAAAATCCATTTGTATTTTATATCCCTGATGATAAGGATCTTCGAGATAGTCTTGTTTATCTAATCTCCCAAGTTTTGCTTGTGATTTGTAATCGACAACAATTAATTGCTTTGAGATATTATGCTGCCAAATATCATCTACTCCTCCAGTTAAAATGATATTTGTATTCTTGTAACGAAGCATCAATCCTTTATGAAGAGAATCCCTCCAATTATCAATTTCTGGATGATCAAAAGGTACAAGATTACTTAATTGGTTTTCGATAAACAATCGATGAGGAATTTGTCTTTCTCGGCAATAATCAAATTCCTTTTTTAATAGTAAATCTGTTGTTTCATTCAAAGTCCATCCAGGGGTGCCTGGAGGATCTAACCCTTTTACTCGATCTAAATAAAAACATCTCTTGCAGGTTAAAAAATTAAAAAATCTTCCTCTACTAATTTTAAAATCTTCTTTTTGATTCGGTGAATAAAATGAGCAGGCTCTAGATCTTAAGCCAGTAGCTCTAATGGGTTCCTTTTTACTATTTCTTTTTAGGTCAATCATGACATCTCTAATGCCTCAATGATATTCATCTGTTATAGAGTATTTAGCTCAATAAATACGTACAAACATATTTTTTGTAATTAATATCTCAGTAAATTGAAAATATTAAAACAAATTATAAAAATGAAATTCGTACTAATTTATTTATTAATTTCTGATCACTTAAAAAAACTTCAAATGATTGAATTGTTTAAATGTAGAGTGTTCTTTTAATTTTTTTTATTTCTTATAAATTCCATTTCGTTTAATTTTCGATTGGGAATTGCGAAAAGAGTAGTTAGTTTTATAATTGCTCCAAGATCTATTTATATATTGTCACTCGATTCGCATTGGATTTGTAGAGTATTTTTGTTCCAGTAATAATGCTTTGTCTTTTTGAGCACTATATTTCTCTAATTGACAGGATTATAAATAATACAGTATTCACAGGGACTTCAAAGTACCACTCATTAAAGAAGTTCAAGACTCTAAAGTGGCATACAAATGTCCCCTAATATATGATCCCCAACACATTTGTCAAAAATATTTTTTAGGTACGCTAATTTAATTTGAGTTGGATAACTCAGGGGTGAATTATCCAGTAAGAGATGGTCATTCGGTTAGTAGTGAATGACTGGTACTTTTCTCTCTGCAAAAATGACCTTGAAACATCGTTCCGTTTCAAGGTCATTTTTGTTGTCAGGGATATTTTAATTATTGAATTTAAGTGTTGATTTTAGGAACCTGAAAGTATCTAACTGAACATTTAAAAATAATGATAAAAAAAAGGCCCTTATCTCTAGAGGTCTTTTGCTGGTTCTACTGAATCAAGTGTTTCCTTGTTTCCAGTGATTAAGTAAAACCTCTCCTACACACAATACAAAACTAAAGGAATTATTTATTTAGGCAATATTAGGAGTTAGGTCATTAAATTGGCACATATGCAAAATACCTAAAAAAATTAAGTCATTAAAAAACACCCTAATTCATGTGAATCGAGGCGTTTAGTGATCAGAAATTAGTGTGTAAGAAGTTTTCTGATGCATCTAATCTAATCCTAAAAGTAATGTTTAAAAGAACTCTTAATCTGATTATCAAATAGATCTCGATCTCCTTCTGTCTTCACTAATACAAAAGACCCCTATAGGAGCATTTTTTAATGTCTTTAATATACTTTAGAACCAAAAGTAAAAAATTATATCGATCGATTATGTATTATCACTTCTCCCAAAACAAATAAAGATTTGAAAAATTATTTTTAGTATCCACAATTGCTGTGGCTGTTGAAATCAACTTCCATCCTGCAGAATTTCTTTTATTAATAATTACTGAAATTTCACTCTCTTGTCTTTGGGTATTGGCATTACCAACTGCATAATAGATATCGAGATCATTTTTTACTTGTGCCATTTTTAAATATGCTGATTGATTTAAAGTTAATATTAATCAATCTTTCATTAATATTTGAATGGATTCGATAGAGTGACTGAAAATAAGCTTTATATGATTTTACCTTCACCTCAAATTGCAATTGGATTATTGCTAATAAGTATTGGAGTAGTTGTTACTTTTGATATCAAAATTGAATTATTTAAAAGTAAAGACTAAAAAATCTTTGGATGTTTAGCTTATAACAACATTAAGTCAATCAAAAAATAATTTATCTTACTTTAGATTAAGAACAAAAAACATCCAGAAATAAATCCACTTATGTGACCCATTAAACTTACTCCCGGTACGAAAGAGAAAATCAATCCTATAAGACATATTGTCTTTGACATTTTTTGAATTTCAAAATTGGATGTCAAATTAATTCGTTTGCCTAAAAAATAATTTTTTCCATAAAAAGAACTTAATAATAAGAATCCAAATAAAGCATAAATTATTCCACTAAATCCTAAGGCCGCATAATTCTGATAGACGTTAAAAAAATACAATAAGATCTTTTCGTAAGCCCAGATAATCAAGAAATTTAAAAAAGAACAAATTAAAATAAATTTCAAATAAAAAAATCTACTTTCCATTCCAAGTCTCATCAAAAAATATCTTGTGATAATTATTCCTCCAAGATTACTTAACAAATGATTTAAATCTGCATGGACTAGAATTGAGGTGAAAATCCTATAAGGTTGATCACTAATTAATCTTGGTACGTAGTAAAAAAATTCTTTATCAAAAACTCTAATTAAATCTGTAAAAATAAAAACTGAGATTAAAAAGAATCCACTAACAATGTACTGCCAATCATATTTAGATATAAAATTCTTAGAAGGCATTTTTAATTTTATAAAGAAATATCTTATTAAATAAAAGACTACACAAAAGGGTCTTTTTACTATCTTAAGTTTATATTTCCTTTAGTACATTTTATTGATCAGACAGTTTCAAACTTAGAGTAAAACTGAGGTCTGAATATGATCTAAATAGTTTTGTGGTATGTAGGGACTATCCCAACTTTCCCATAGTGATTTTTCTATCCTGACTCTTACCCAGTTAGGATCTTTTTTATCCATATTTTCTTACCAACACCAAAAATATATTTTTCTCAACATATTACCAAGGTCAAAATGTTGAATCTGCATTATCTTGACGGAACCTGAATTTCTGATTTTCATGTAGCTGTTAGAGCATTAATAAAGACCTCAAGTACCATAACGTGAAGTCTTTAGATCTTGAAATTGGACTCCCAGGGCGATTAAAACAAATGCATAATGAACTGTTATGACTACTCTTGAAAACCTATTTCATTATATTTTGTGCATTACACTAACTATTTTTTACAAGATTCTTTGGAATTACCAAAACATTCATTAATTCATTTCCCTGTTAAGATTTAAATCACCTACGCATGAATACAGAAAATAGTCCCTTTTCTCGATCCAGGAAGTTTCTGAGTTTCTTGGGATTTCTATATCAACAATTAATCGCTTGGTCAAAGAAGGAGACTTTCCAAAAAAAATAAAAATAACACCCAGAAGAATAGTTTTTATGAAAAATGATATTGAGGATTGGATAAAAAGTAAAAAAAAACAACTATATTCCAAAAAAATAAAGGGGCATGTGTTTGCCCCTTTCGAGTCTTGAACTTCTTTTCCTAAATGAGTGGTGCTTTGAGGTTCCTGTGACTCCTGTATTCTTTCTACTCCTATAAAATAGAGATATATAGTGTAGAGATCCACAAAGTATTATTACTTGAGCAAAAACCACCAAACCTATTCATGATGTTCATTTTTTCAAGGATTAAAGTCTCTACATTTTGCTCTTTCGTTTTCATAATCTTTAATAGCAGTATCCCATTCTAATAAATCTGCTTCTTTTCCAGAAATATATAATTCCATTTGTTTCGAATACTTCGCTGATTCAATCCGACTATTGAATGAAGCGTTGCAGAATATTATACTTCCAAATTTTTCATAGTCCGTATAATCCCTATTCGCAGCAAATTCAGCATTTGCCCTTTTCTTATCTAATGCTTTATATTCCAAATCCTCAATACTAGGTTTTGGACGGAGTAAGAATGCTTTATATTCCAAATCCTCAATACTAGGTTTTGAAAGAAGTAAGGATGGTTTCTTTTGTGAATTTAGATATGCGATAAGGAAAACAGAAATAAGAACAACAGCAAATACTCTAATTAACCAAGTTATAGTTTTGTCCATTATTCTTTTACTTATTCAGTACAACCATCAAAGGAAAACTTTTAAAATACTAATCAAAATAAAACCTAAAAGAAATAATTTCTTCTTACAAATTAAATAATTTATTTTGCCCATAACTTGAACTTCTTAGAAACCTCAAAAAGTCGATTCTCATCTAAACGAAAATACTCCGTCTGATAAATTCTGAACTCTTTATAGTCTCTATGAAGATCTCTTTCAAGTTCATCCCTTTGCCTCGGTTCTGGATCTGGATACATTTCTTCAGGTTTATCAGGGGGTTTAGCAGATCGTATGATTCCTCTAAAGATCAACCTCCATTGGTATTTCTAAAATAGGATTCTTTATACCATATTTATTGGCGGTTCCCTTCATAACTTTATAGTCATGTTTGCATTCTATATAAAATCTCTTTTCTTCTTCTGTAGCGTCTTCATTTAAAGGTTTGCCTGTAGTCGCAAGCATCAATAATTCTTGGGATCTTTTATTAGTAATCATGATTTGAATTTAAGTTGATTTTCTATGAAATAATTTCTAAAGCAGAATCAACTAATTTTTTCTATATTTACTTAATTCTAAAGTGGAGACTGTGAGTAATTCATAATCAACATTGTCTATTACTAATCTTTTAGTTGTATTTGTCAGTATCAGATTGCAAATCTCTTTGGAAGGCATATTATCTAAAACAATTTTAAATTCAGTTTTATAGTCTTTGAATCCAATACGCTCATCAAGATTTTTAATTTTGGGATTCATTACCAACATTGTTTTTATAATTTGAAATGCTTTTAATTAATCAGCATTTGTATAGATTCCAGTTGATGATTTTTCTCCCTCAAGAACCTTTATCTTTTTTATTGAGTTTTGTAATGAGACAGAATTTATAAGATTCGATAATTTTTCAGAGATTTTTTCAGTAATTCTCTTTCCACTCATCTTTTGAAAAACAAGTTTTATTAATCCATCTCCAGCTGGATAAAGTGTCTGAGTTAATGCATTATTAAAATCATCTAAAAAGTATTTTTCCTCGGATATTTTAAGAATATCTTGAGTATTAAAAACCTGTAAATGAAAATTTGCAATATCCTCAAGATCTGCTCTTGTAAAATCTCTTAAATCAAAAACCATAAATGCATAATTACTTAGTTTTTTGGAGTCATTCCACATTACTGAATAGAATTCATAGACTATACCATTAGTCAAAATTCCTAATTTTGACTCTTTATGATTATGAAAATAATCTGCTAACTGCTTTCAGTTTGTATCAGTTAAATTTGAAGTTGATCTTTTACATTCGATCAACATTATTGGTGTTTTTCGATTTAAAGTTATTACAATATCAATTTTTTTACACTACCCTTCCCAAACTTCAGACTGAATTCATGAGAATAATGTTCCATTTTGTTATGTCCAAGAAGATTAAAAAATGGTTCAATTAAATAATTACTGGTCTGAGATTCGTTCTCGCTAAGTTTAATTGTTTTGATATATTCCCACTTTGAAAATGATTTCTCTAATAAGTTTCCAATTTGTTTAATTGTTGCCCAGATTATTCATTTATCAAATTAATATAATCACAATGCAATTCTACTCAGGTATTAATACCCTATGAATTTCAAATTAATGGGAGGATAATAAAAGAGTAGAGATCTAGGAGGTCTTATGAAACTCACAACTCCGTTCACTGCTCTTAGAAATGCAACTTCAGATATGTGGAGAATGCATGATTTTAATTACAAATTGCCAAAAGAAGCAAAGCAAGATTACTGGGACAAAGAATGCATTGATCATCCAACAAGTGCTCATTGCAAATTTTATTAAAAAAATTACAAATTCAAGTCAATAAAAAAGACCTCAAGTGCAATGACCTGAAGTCTCTTGAAATTGAAATGGAACTCCCCGGGCGGGATTCGAACCTGCGACCAATCGGTTAACAGCCGATCGCTCTACCGCTGAGCTACCGAGGAATAATAAGAATTTAGCTCTTATACCCACCAAATGACAAGGGGGGGTTAATTATATTTTAAATTATTTGGGTGTTGCCAAGTTGATAACTTACCCATTTTCATTACAGACACTTTATCTGCAAAAACTAATTCATCTAATCTATGCGTAATCCATAAGACAGTTATGGGATTAGTTTTATCTTGAATCAATGACTTAATAATTTCAAGTATTTTTTTTCTACTTAATTTATCTAAAAGTGCCGTTGGCTCATCCATTAAAATAAAATCACTTCCACTGATAAGTGCAGAAGCTATTGCTAATCTCTGTTTTTGCCCTCCGCTTAAAGTATGGATAGGTCTTTTCCAAAAACCTTCTAAACCTACAGAATCTAAGCAATGATTAACTTTCTTATTGATAAAACTCTTACTCAAATCACCTTTCATACTTAATATTAATTCACTTCCACAAGTAGGCATCAATATTTGATGATCTGGATTTTGAAATACTAAAGACAAATTTGAAGGCCTCTGTATATATCCATAAGTTGGCTGTAAAATTCCTTTAATTAGTTTGAGAAGAGTACTTTTACCACATCCATTTTCTCCAACAAGCATCCATAAACCTGGATTTGAAAGAGAAAAACTACAATTTTTTATGACAAAATCTTTTTTATCAGCCCAAGTAAAATACACATCTTGAAAAATTAACTGGTTACTTTGATTTTTTTTTAATTTTCCATTGTTATACATTAGTTAGCTTTCTAGAGAGAAACCTGGTCTTTTTGATCCGCCAGCTATCGCGGACTTTTCATAAATTTGTACAGCAATAATTTCCCTTGACAAAACAGCTATAGACTTACTATTCATTTTGTCACATTTCAAATCAATCAAAACAGAATCTGAATTCTCTCTCATTGCATTTTTAATCTCCTCAAAAACCCTTAAGACATCATCGTGTTCTTTTTTTTGTATCGAAATTGGAAATGGTGAATATCTCAGAGATAATTCTAAAGTGAACATAAAACCTTTTTAAACTAATATTAGGTTAACTATAGAAACTTCTAATGGAAAAAGATTTTTATATAAATAGAGTATTTTCTATAAAAAATAATAAATAAGTTTATTATGAGGTATATATAAATTTTTAAAAAATTTAGAAACTATCATTATATGGATATTGCTAACGATATTACACACCTTGTAGGTAACACCCCATTAGTAAAACTTAATAGAATAAGAAAAGAATATAATTGTTACCCAGAAATAATTGCAAAATTAGAGAGTTTTAATCCTTCCGCATCTGTTAAGGATAGAATTGCTTACTCAATGATTTTATCAGCAGAAAACAAAGGACTAATCTCTCCTGGGAGAACAACTTTAATTGAAGCTACAAGCGGCAATACTGGTATTGCTCTGGCAATGGTATCAGCTGCTAAGGGATATAAATTAATACTTACCATGCCAGACACAATGAGTATCGAGAGAAGATCAATGTTAAGAGCATATGGAGCCGAATTAAGATTAACACCAGGGTGTGAGGGCATGAAAGGTGCTTTGAACTTAGCCAAAGAATTAGCCAATGAGTTAAATGATAGCTTTCAATTTAATCAATTTGAAAACCTTGCAAATCCAGAAATTCATGCAAAAACTACCGCTAAAGAAATATGGGAACAATCTAGCCATAATGTAGATGGTCTAGTCACTGGAGTAGGTACTGGTGGAACTGTTACAGGCTGCGCTAGTTTTCTCAAAGAAGTAAATCCTAAATGTAAAATATTTGCTGTTGAACCTGAAAAGAGTGCAGTAATATCTGGCGGAGATGCCGGTTCTCATCAAATTCAAGGCATCGGAGCAGGTTTCATTCCGAAGGTATTAAAGAGAGATTTAATTGATGAGGTGTTATCAATTCAAGATGAGGAAGCATTTTATTTTGGGAGAGTACTTGCTAAAACAGAAGGACTACTATCAGGTATCAGCAGTGGTGCAGCGGTAGCGGCGACAATTAAGATAGGGAAGAGAAAGGAATTCAAAAATAAAAGAATTATTGTAATCTTACCAAGTTTTGGAGAAAGATATTTATCAACTGCAATGTTTGATTCAAACACTTCTATTCAAGCTAGAAATGATGGATATCTATAGCTAAATATATGACAAAAAATTTCTATATCCAGTTAGGCTTAAAGAAAAACGCTACAAAAAATGAGATAAAGTCTGCATATCGTTTATTAGCTAAAAAATATCACCCTGATACAGGAGGTGATAATGAAAAATTTCTTGCTTTACAGCTTGCTTGGGAGACTTTAAATGATCCTCAAAAAAAAGCAATCTATGACCAATCACTGGCAAGTGATGAAAGTTACACTGTTAGTAAGAATAAGAATTGGTCCTCAGATCTAAAAAATAAAAAAAACATTTCAACCAATAAAGATCAAGATATTAAAGATTGGATAAAAAAAATATATAATCCCATCAATAGATTCATCTCACAAGTAACAAAACCTTTAAATGATGAAATTAAAAAACTCTCAGCTGACCCTTACGATGATGAATTGATGAATGCTTTTAGTTTATATTTAAGTGAGAGTAGAAATAAAATTGAAAAAGCTTCATCTCTATTCAAGTCTCAGGCGGTTCCAAGCTCTATTTCCTCTATTGGGCTAGATTTATACCATTGTTTTTCTCAAGTCCAAGATGCATTAGATGAATTAGACAGATATACGCAAGGATATGTTGATGATTACTTATTTGATGGAAAGCAAATGATGAAAGAAGCTAAAAGAATTCAATTAAAAATGAAAATTAACAAAAAAAATATTTCTTTTTAAACTGTTTAAATCTACTCAGGAGTATATTCTTTAAGCTGATCTAGTTTAAACCATACATCGGGAACTGGCCTTCTCCATCTTACTTGGGCATAATCCTCTTTTATACCAAGTATTTCACCTGGACCTTCAAATACATAATTAGGCAATTCAATATCACTTGCCAAAGATTCCAAACTGTTCATATATTTTTCCCTGTCGAGGACGACTAAACTTCCTTTCTTAAGTGGTTTCTTTTGTATTGATTCTGTCATAAATGCAAGATCAAAGTTATATAATAATCTATCTGATTAGACATAAAAATGCATTTTACAAAATAAAATAAGTAATTAATGTTTTCTACTATCAGCAGAAAATAAAAAAATTATTTAAGGTTTAATAATATTGATTAAAAAAAATGCGAATTTTAATGTTAGGCTGTACAGGCTTTATTGGGAAGAGTTTAATACCTAGATTAATCTCTGAAGGTCATGAATTATGTTTAATAAGCAGAAAAAATATTGATCAGTTAAAGATAAATTCTTCCTTTGAAAAGATTGCATTTTTAAAGTTAAATTTGGCTCAAGAGAGAAGCTGGAATGATATTAACCTACTAAATCAACTAAAAAGTTGTGAAGTAATTATCAATCTTAGTGGAGAACCTATTACTGAAAAGAGATGGTCACAAGAACAAAAACTAGAGATTGAAAATAGCAGAGTAAATACTACTTCATACTTGATGAATTCTCTGAAAAAAAACGCAATTAATCCTAAAGTTATAATTAATGCTTCAGCTATTGGATTTTATGGGACTAGTTTAGATAATATATTTGACGAGACAAGCCCTAGTGGAGAAGATTTTCTTGCAAAATTATGCAAAAAATGGGAAGAAGCCGCTTCACAAAAACCATTTTTCACAAGATTAGTAATTCTTCGAATTGGAATAGTACTTGGAGTTAATGGTGGTGCTTTAGGTAAAATGTTACCTATCTTTAAAGTTGGTTTGGGAGGCCCTATTGGCGATGGCAATCAATGGATGAGTTGGATTCACATAGATGATTTATGTGACATTATTGTTAATGGAATAAAAGACAAAAAATATTCTGGTGTAATTAATGCTGTATCTCCAAAACCCGTAAAGATGAAAGAATTTTCCTCTATATTGGCAAAGAGCCTTCAGAGGCCAAATTTACTACCTGTTCCGGCAGCTAGTTTAAAATTAATTTTAGGCGATAGTGCTAAGTTGTTATTAGAGGGACAAAATATAAAAAGCATTAAATTAAATAAATTTTTTAAATTTAAATATCCTCTTCTTGAAGAAGCAATTTTCTCTTTAACCAAGAAATAATTGCTAATAATAATGAACTAGATATTAAAATTGATATTGCAGGCAATATAAATGGTTCCCAAATCTTCCTAAAAAAATCAAGAAAAGTTGATTTCCCATTAATTTCCATGATCAAGGAAAATATAAAAAATAATGCACTAAAAATTACAACAAATAAATTACATAATAAAAAATTATCTAAATATTTTTTAAAATCAAATCTCGAAATAAAATTACTCATTACATAAAAACTTTCCAATATCAGAAGTTATTTTTACAGTAGCATCTTCATCTCCAAGTCTATTTTTAGCATTATCCTTACAAGATTTCAAAAAAGAATTATCTAATTTCATTAGATACATAATTTTCACAATCAAATTAATAGTTCCATCAATCTGCTCATCTTTATCAGAATAATCAGTAAAGCAATATACATGCTTACCTAGTAATCTACGCTGAGCTTCTGCAAATGACCTCGTGAACTGAGGGCCCTTACCCTCTACTTGTATTACAGGTTTTGACATCGCTACTACCTGTTCGGCAGCAGTCCCAGACATACTTATTGCTAAATCAGATTTAATTAAAATATTTTCAAAAGAATTCCACTGAAAAAAAACTTTAATAGATTTATAAAAATATAAAAGTTTAAAATCATTAGAATAATTTTTTTCAATTTGCCAATTTCTGCTCTCCAAATTAGTTTGTACATTTTTCATTTCCAGATCTGATGAAAGAGCGAAATAAAATTTAACTGTTTTAAAGTATTTATAATTTGAGAGCTCCTGGATAATATCTAGCATCAAATCAAAATTATTTATCAGCTCATTAATCCTACTTCCAGGTAATAAGGCAATAGTAAAAAAATTATTTGAATCTTTAATATTATTTTTTAATAATTTATCAATAAATGGATTACCCAAAAAAAGAACTTCTTTTTTTAATTGATTACTTAAATCAATAGCGGTAAGCGTATCTCTTGTATAAATTCTTTTGGAATTTGACGATTTTAAAAAATATTTGCAAGGCCAAGGGAGATTTAATTTACCCTCATAGTGACTTGAATATGCAACTAAATATGTAAAGAATTTTTTTCTAGATAACCATGCAAAAAAAATTGGCACGATATCACCAACCACAAGAAAGTAATCATATTTTTTTCTTATAAGAATAACAAGCCAAATTTTTCTAAAAAAATAATTTATTTGTCCATTAAATAAATCAAATAATTTTCCTTTTAAAGAATTATATCCTAATCCTGCTGTATTAAATTTTCTTGTTTTACCAATAATATTTATTTTTTCTTTTTTATATGGATCACCAGAACCAACTAATGGCAAAGCTTCAACTTCATTTCCTATTGATATTAATCTACTCGCTAAAATAGAACCGGATAAATCTTCACCATGTCCATTACTTAATATTAAAATTTTATACAAATTAAAAATCCAACCATTTATTTACCTTTTTTAATTCTGGCCATTCTGGATATCTTGAAAACCCATCTTCAACAGATAATTTAAGATCCTCCTCTAAATCAGGAGCCATAATAATAATCCTCTTAATTAAATCAATATTTTCTCTGACACCCTTTGTATTTGTGGCTAATAATGCTAACGATAGATTCATACGAGCTTGTAAATCTTGACCATTTAATTTAACAGCTTGTTTAGCAGCAAATAAGGCTTCATTATTATTTTTTAGCAACAGATGAAGCCAAGCCAAACAAGTCCATGCTGCAAAATGGTTAGGTATTTGATTAATGATTTTTTTAAAATCATCTATTAATGGTAGTAAATCTTCTCCAGCTTCATATCTAGATAAAGCTGCGTTAAATTCTGCTTCAATATCATTCATTTTCTAAAATTGTTTAAACTGCGAAAGAGCTACCACACCCACATGTTTGAGAAGCATTTGGATTGGTAAAGTTAAATCCTCCCCCAATAAGTTCAGTACTGAAATCTAATTGCATTCCGTAAATATAAAGTAAGCTTTTTGGATCACAAACAACTTTGAAAGCCACATCCTCGCTTAAGGAATAATCATAAATTTTGTCATCTGAATTAATCTCATCATCTCCTATAAAATCCATCGTATAACTCATGCCACTACATCCTCCAGATCTAACACCAACTCTAAGAGCTTTTTTATCAACTTGATTTCTAATCAAATTAGATATTTGTTGTATTGCAGTGCTTGTAATCAGTATTCCTTTCCCATCATCAGAATTCTTTAATTTTTCATCAAGATTGCTTTCAGTCATATTTTTAATAACTCATTACCTATATTATAGAAATGATTAGCTAGGCGCATCCTAATGCGATTAGCATATCCTTTTTGTTATAATTTATTTAAAAAGTGAAAATTGCAATAGTTGGTTCTGGTTTGGCTGGTTTAACAGCTGCAGTAGATTTGGTTGATTCTGGCCATAAGGTTGATATTTATGAAAGCCGATCATTTTGGGGAGGGAAAGTTGGGAGCTGGGAAGATAAAGATGGTAATCATATCGAGATGGGTCTACATGTATTTTTTTATAATTACGCAAACCTTTTTAAATTAATGGAGAAGGTTGGAGCTTTAGAAAATATACTCCCTAAGGAGCACACACATCTTTTCATAAATAATGGTGGAGATCTTAAATCATTAGATTTTAGGTTCCCTATTGGGGCTCCTTTTAATGGATTAAAAGCCTTTTTTACAACTGAACAATTGAATATAGTAGACAAATTAAGGAATGCACTTGCATTAGGAACAAGCCCTATTGTTAGAGGATTAATTGATTATGAGGGTGCAATGGTGATCATAAGAGATCTTGATAAAATAAGTTTCAAAAAATGGTTTATGAATCATGGAGGAAGTGAAAGAAGCTTACAAAGAATGTGGGACCCTATAGCTTATGCCTTAGGATTTATAAATTGCAATGATATATCTGCCCGTTGTATGTTGACGATTTTTATGATGTTTGCGGCCAAGACAGAGGCCTCTAAGCTTAATTTATTAAAAGGATCACCCCATAAGTGGTTAACAAAGCCAATCGTAGATTACATTACTAAAAAAGGAGCAAAAATACACTTAAATCATAAAGTTAAAAAAATTTGTTATCAAAAGAATTCTTCATCATATATAGTTAATCAATTAATAATGGAAACCTCAGAAGGAGAAAAATCTATATCAGCAGATAAGTACCTGGCAGCTTGTGACGTCCCTGGAATAAAAAAAATAATTCCAAAAGACTGGTATGAATTAAAAGAATTTAAAGGAATAAATAAGTTGAGAGCTGTAGCTGTAGCTACCATTCAATTAAGATATGATGGTTGGGTCACTGAATTAAATACAAATAATAAAAATCTCAGCAGGCCTTCGGGATTGAATAATCTTTTATACTCAGCCGATGCATCTTTTAGTTGTTTTGCTGATCTTGCTCTAACAAGTCCCGAAGACTACAAAAAAGAAAATATGGGATCATTACTGCAGTGTGTCCTTACACCTGGAGATCGCTGGATCGGTAGATCTCAAGAGAAAATTACAATAGAAATTGATAAAGAAGTCAGAAGATTATTCCCCTCATCTAAAAATCTAAAACTTTTATGGAGTAATGTTGTCCAAATCCCTCAATCTCTTTATAGAGAGTCACCAGGGATGGATCCATTTAGACCTGATCAAAAAACTTCGATTGAAAACTTTTATCTTGCAGGAAGTTATACTAAACAAGATTATATAGATTCTATGGAAGGTGCAACGATGAGTGGCCATTTAGCTGCCTCTGTTATGCTAAATAAAGAAGTTAAATTAGCAAAAAATCTTGCGGTAAGCTAACTATGGGAATTTGGCTTAAGCATGATGTTATAACAACTGTAAATGCTCCCTTGGAAAATGTTTGGTATACATGGAGTGATTTAGATTCCATGCCTTTATGGATGAGTTGGATTGAATCTGTTAAAACCATTGATCAAAATACATCAACACTCCCTGATTTAACCGAATGGACTTTAGCAGCAAATGGCTTTAGATTTAAATGGAAAGCTCAAATAACCGAGAGAATTGAAAAACAAAAGTTGAAATGGGAGTCAATTGGAGGTTTACCTACAAAAGGTTCGGTAATATTTAGTTCAGAAAATTCAAATTTAACTTCAGTCAATCTATCAGTCACTTATGAATTACCAAAAATGATTGCAAGGCTAATGGAAGAAAATATCTTAGGAAAAATGGTAACTAACGAATTGCAAGCAAATATAGATAGATTCAAAAAGCTTGTAGAAAAAAATTATTCACTTAATAACCCTTGCTAAAGTAATTTATAGATGCATTAAGTAAACCTTCAAAAGTATATATATCAGCTTCTTTGTCAACTCTTCCAAAATTTCTTTTGCATTCCAAAGTTGTTTGAGGACCAATACTAAATAACTTTACTTCACGAAGGATAGCTTCCCATTCTCTACCGAAATGCTTTTGCAACAAAAAAGCAGTATTTTTAACTGTCTTACCACTTGAGAATAATATTGCATCAATCGTTCTACTTTCAAAGGCTTTTATTGTCTCCAAAGGAATTGATTCTGGACATCTTGATTCATATGCAGCTACTTCTTTTACCAAAGCTCCGCGGCTAAGCAAATTATCGATAATAAGATTATTTCCGCCACTTTGAACCCTTGGAATTAAAATACTCAAATTCTTTACAGGGGATGGGAAATGTTTTACTAAACTCTCAGCTATAAAGTCTGGAGGAATATAATCAGCAACAATACTAAGACTACTTAGATATTGGGAGGTTTTTTCACCAACAACGGCAATTTTAAACTCATTAGAACATGTTTTTAAAGATGAACCTTTATCTACTAATCTTTTGTTTAAATACTTGATCCCATTACTACTTAAAAAAATAATCCAATCAAATTTATTTATTTGATCTATCACCTTATCTAAAAGTGTCATATCATCAGGATAATCAATAACCAACGCTGGCAAATCAAAGATAAAAGCACCTGCATTCTTAAAGATTGTTTTTGCCTCAGAAATTTGACCTTTAGCACGTGTAATTACAATATTTCTATCTTGCAAAGGTAATTTAATTTCTTTCATAATTAAATTTATAAGTTATTTTTTTGATCTCTTAATTTATCAAGGACTTTCAATACTGCTAAACCTTTTTCTAAAGCTCTATCTATCTTAAATGTTAATTCAGGTATTCTTCTCATTTCAACCCTTTGAGTTAACTTATGTCTAATAAAACTTTTTAAATTATTCAAGCTATCCACAATTTTCTCTTTTTTTTCATCCTCAACTGCACTAGTGATGTAGATTTTGCAATAATGCAAATCTGGGGAAATTTCAATTTTAGAAATAGATATAAAATTATCTGAAATTATTGGTTCATCAAGGTCATTATTTAAGATTAAGCTTAATTCTTTTTTTAAAAGAGAAGCAACTTTTTGTATTCGACGATTTTGAGACATTAATTTATAGTTGATTAGTATTAGTCATTGCCTGTAGAACAAAAAAGATTGTAATCATTGCACTGATAACAGAGGAAATTAAAGCAACAGCAGTGACAGGATTGGAAATATTCTTGAATAGAGGTCCCAACAAAGCGACAAATCCACCAACAATAATTGAGATTAAATATTTAGGGTATCTTGCTACGTTAGAAAAGAATTCGCCCATAAACCCCACAAAAAGATTACTTTTTTAGCTAAGTTTTTAAAAACCATAGTTTTATGATTACATTATATCAATTTAGGCACAGTGCTTTTTGTCTAAAAGTAAGAATGGCACTTCATGCAAAAAAAATTCCATACCGTATTGAAGAAGTGAAACCTGGCATAGGCCAAATTGAAATTTTCCAAATATCTGGTCAAAAGCAGTTACCAGTTATCAAAGATGATAATGACCAGATTATTAGCGATTCTTCAAATATCTGTGAATATATTGATAATAAATTTGAATCAAATAACCTATTTCCTGAGGATCCAATATTACTAGCTCAATCGAAATTAATTGAAGACTGGGCAGACACAACAATGGCTTCTACTTGTAAAAAAGTATTGATAACATCTGCATTAGAAAATCCTCAATTGAGAAGTGCATTACTTCCAGATGATTTCCCCTCTTCTATAAAAGGTGTAATAGATAAATTGCCTTTTAATAATGTTAGTAAGCTCTCCAATATTGTTTTATCAAACAAAAACAATATTGATTTACAAAAGATTTTAGAAGCTTTATCTAAATCATTAATAAATAAAAAGTTTTTAATTGGAGATAGTTTATCTATAGCTGATATATCAATTGCTGCTCAATTATCCTTATTAAAATTCCCAACCTCCGCCGGCCCAATTTTAGCGGGAGAAGGATGTCAAGAATTTATAAATAATCCATATTTAGAAAATATATTCCAATGGCGAGATAATTTAGAAGAATTAATATTTAGTGCTAAATCTCAGAAGATTTAAAAGTTAATCTATATTGATTTGTTGTTATCGCTTTTGTATTTAGTTCCCCTACTTTTGATCCATAAGTTGCCACATATTGGAATCCACAAATATCATCATTTATTTCATTATTGGTATTAGCTTCTGAATTACATTTAAAAAACTTACTCATAATTTCTACCTGATTTATTCGAGAAATACCATTTTTATGGTTTGTTTGAATAAAAAATTCATCTGCAAAAAACAAGTCATTATCAAATATTTGATTTCTTCCTGTTACTCTAGAATCTATATATTCATTATCTTTTAAATATATAATTTGATTGTTAAAAGACTTTGGATCAATTTTTACTTTTTGAAGCTGTTCCCCAAAGATTTCTTTTCCTATTGACTCTGAATTTTTAGTTCTATTACCAACAATATTACCCATTTCATTTTTAAAAAAATTGACTCTATAAATAATTGGTTCTTGCAAATTATTATTTAAATCTTCAGATTTTACAATCCAGTTGCCTTCAAACCATTCAGGATAAATTAAATCATAATTTATATTTGATAATTTTAATTTAGTTAAATTCCAATTAGGCCATGCTTTTTCCCTATTAATTAAAAATTGCTCTATATTTTTACTAGGTAATGCATCTACTTCGGTAAAATTAATTACCTGAGAAAAAAACAAACAAATCAGGCCTAAAAGAAAATTTGTCATGTCAAATCCATTAATAAGATCTGAAGATCATTATGTTTTATTAGAACCTGATAAGAAAGAGAGAATCGTTTCAAGAGAAGAAGCTATAAATTGGTTAAGAGATTGGTTTAAAAAGATTGATATTACAACAATAAATCAAAATGAAAATTTTGAAAAGGAAGAAACTTTATCAAAATTTCTAGAAGATACCTGTGAACTTGAGATTAATAGTGGCTATGTTATAAAGTGGTTTGCTGTAAGAATTGATCCAAATTAAGAAGATATACTTTTATGTAATTCACTAATAATTTTTTTAGAAACTTGCTCGATATTTTCATGTTGCACTTTAATTCTTAAATCTGCTTTTTCATATAAGCATTTCCTCGATCTGAAAATCTCAGAATAATTTTCCTCTATATCTCTTCCATTAAGCAAAGGTCTATTATTAATATCATTTTTAAGTCTCTCTATCGCATATTTTTTCTCAAGATCAATCCAGATTACAATACCTTGCCTTAAGATACCCCAATTCTCGTTTTTTGTTATTACTCCACCACCAGTTGAAACTACAAGTGAAGGATATTTAATAATTTCTTGGAGGCATTGTCTCTCATACACTCTAAATTTTGTTTCTCCATCTTCTTCAAAGATTTTTGCAATCGATTTTTTAGCTACTTTTTCAATTAATGAATCTAAATCAATAAATTTATATTTAAGTAGCTGAGCTAGTTTTGGCCCTGTTTTTGACTTTCCACAAGCCATCATACCTATTAAAAATATACTTCTACCTTTTAAAAGATTAGTAATGTTATTGATAAAAGTTTCTTCCATGAAGACAAATTTGTATTTAAGACCTTAAGATAGTAATAATACAGCTATAGATGGCACTAAATCATTCCAAACATAAACATGGGGAAGGACGTGAATGCGTTATTACTCGCCGCGCCTGCTTTAGTTCTAGTCATCGCTATTGGCTCCCGGAAAAAAGTCCCGAAGAAAATTTTGCTCTTTTTGGAAAATGTAGTTTTTCTCCTGGACATGGTCATAACTATGAGCTAGTTGTATCAATGGGAGGTGAACTAGATCCATACGGGATGGTTTTAAATCTTTCTGATGTCAAACATTCTATTAAAGATAAAGTAACTGGACCATTAGATTTCCGTTTCCTAAATGAAGTTTGGCCAGAATTTGATATGTCTAATGATGCAGGAATCCTCCCTACAACGGAAGCTCTTGTTAGTATTATCTGGAATCGCTTAAAAAACGATTTACCATTAACTTCACTAAGACTATACGAAAGCCCTACTCTTTGGGCAGATTATCATGGAAAAAAAATGGAAGCTTTATTAACAGTTCAGACTCATTTTAATGCAGCTCATAGATTAGCTAAAGATGAGATTTCTCTTAGTGAAAATAAAAAAATCTACGGAAAATGTGCAAGAATTAACGGACATGGACATAACTATTTCCTTGATGTCACCGTTCGAGGAGATATAGATCCAAGGACTGGGATGATATGTGATTTACCTTCTCTTCAAAATATTATTGATGATCTAATTGTTGAGCAACTTGATCATACATTTTTAAATAAAGATATTGAGTACTTTAAGACTTGTGTACCTACCTGTGAAAACATCGCCTTATACATTTCTGATATATTATCCAAACCTATAAAAAATATAGGAGCAAATCTTCATAAAGTTAGACTTCAAGAAAGTCCAAATAACGCCGCAGAAATTTATGTTGAACAAAGTTTGAGTAATTCTCTACAAATTAATCTTAAAAATAGTCTTGTAACTCAAGCTTGAAAAGACCTGAAATAATACTTGTTATTGCTAGTAGTTTAGATGGAAGAATTGCTTTCCCTCAAGGTGGAGAAACACATCTTGGGAGCGCATATGATAAACAATTACTAAATCAATCTCTAAAAAAAGTTGATGCAACTTTGTTTGGTTCTGGAACATTAAAAGCGCATCAAAGTACTTTCTTAATCAGAAAAAAGCACTTCTTAAAAAAGAGAAAAGAAATATCAGTTAATCAACCAATATCCATTATTGCTGGAAATAGTAATAATTTCTCAAAAAGTTGGCTCTATTTCAATCAACCTATAAGAAGATGGTTAATAAGCTCAAATAGAAATACAAAAGATTCAAAAGTTAATTTTGATAAAATACTGTTTTATGAAAATTCATGGCTTCAAACATTAAATATTTTAAAAAAGGAGGGCATAAAAAGAATCGCTTTGTTAGGAGGGGCTAAGTTAATAGAATCTTTCTTTAAAGAAGATCTGATAGATGAAATTAAAATAACTATTTGTCCAAAAGTTATTGGAGGCAAATACACATGGATACCATTTAAAGAAAAAAATAAAATCTTCAATTTTGAAAATAGTTGGAAAATTAAAGTGACTAAAGTATTAAAAACAAGCGAAGTCTTCATTCATTACACAAAAAAGATCAATTAAAAAATAATTAGTCATGATTAATGAAAAATATAATATAGAAATCAAACTAAGGATTCAAGATGTAGATAAAGATGCTTGGAATAATCTTGCAAAAAAATTAGATAACCCTTTTTATGAATGGGAATGGCTTTTAAATCTTGAGATATCAAAAAGTGTATCTCAAAAAACAGGATGGCAACCGTTATACTTTCTCCTTTATCTTGATAAAGACTTACATGGGATAGCACCTCTTTTTTTGAAGAATCATAGTTACGGCGAATTTATTTTTGATCAATCATTTGCAAGATTAGCCCAAGATTTAAATTTAGCTTATTATCCAAAACTGATTGGCATGAGTCCCTATAGTCCTATAGAGGGATATCAATTTATTTACAAAGAAAATTCAAACAAGCGAGAAATAACTGAAACACTTTTGAATTATATTGAGGTTTTTGCTAAAAAAAATAATATACTCAGCTGTAATTTTTTATATATTGATGAAGAATGGGAGAAATTATTAACTAAATATAATTATCACAAATGGATCAACATAAGAAGTCAATGGGAATCAATAGGAGAAAAAAATTTTGAAGAATTCTTAAA
The DNA here is from genome assembly GCA_902627325.1 of uncultured Prochlorococcus sp. Lineage (GTDB taxonomy): Bacteria > Cyanobacteriota > Cyanobacteriia > PCC-6307 > Cyanobiaceae > Prochlorococcus_A. The sequence continues at coordinate 40,895 of CACOIM010000008.1, forward strand.
TAGATTTAACTCTAATCAAAGAAAAAATATCAAAAAAGAAAGAAAATCAATTAATAACCAAAAAATTAATATAAAAATTTTTACTGGAAACAATATTAATGAAGATTTAATGAATAGTATGCATTTTTTTTATGAACAACATTGCTTGAGGTGGGGGGTATGGGGTAGCAAATATCTTACCCATGATTTCTTTAAAAATAGTCTAAAAACAAAAGAAAATTTAATCATCTTTTGTGCCTTTGAGGAGACATCAACAAAACCCATAGCCATGTCTATGTGCATCAAAAATAAGGATAATTTATGGGGAAGATATTGGGGTTCCTTAAAAGAAATAAATCACTTGCATTTTGAATTATGTTACTATCAGCCAATAGAATGGGCAATTAAGAACAAAATTAAATATTTTGACCCAGGTGCTGGCGGCCAACACAAAAGACGAAGAGGTTTTTATGCAAAGGGAACAAATAGTTTACATAAATGGTTTAACTACAATATGGAAAATTTAATTGTTCAATGGCTAAACAAAGTCAATAAAGAAACTTTAGTTAGCATCAAAGATGAAAATAATTCTATTCCTTTTAAAAAATAATTTTATAATTAACAAACTAAAGTTCTAGATTTAATAATAAAAGAAAAACTTAAATATAGGTTACTTTCTTTTTAATCATTAAAAGAATATTCAAATAATAATTTGTAGAGAAAGTATAATAAAAATAATTTTTTAATTACATGGCTATTGAGGATTTAAAAAGAAAAAATGAACTTATTGATAAGAAATTATCTCAAAGAGATATAGTTCTTGACTCATCTGGATATTTTATTATCAAGATCGATCAAATTAATAAAAAAATAGTTGTTGAACATTATCTTAATAATATTGATAAGAAGGGAATAGCTTTAGATCCTATTACTAATAAACCAATACAATGTGATAATAAAAATAAAAGACAATACAATAAAATCTTTGTAGGAAATACAGCTAAGGAAATTGGGATTTATATTACAGAAAAAAATAATAATTTAATTTCAAAATTAGATCATGCTTTGTATCTGGGCAGAGAATTACAAAAGGCAGAAGAATGCTTATTAAAAGATCATAAGTATATACAAGATTAAGAAATTAAACTAAATTCATCCCCTTATAGAGTAAGTGCTAAATTAAAAAAAAAAGCTATGAACATTATTTTTTATTTGGGTCTTCTTGCCTTTGGCTTTGGAGCAGCATTTGCTTTAGATAAACTGCTTAGAGCCGTCAAATTAATTTAAAAAATGAATGGGATAAACAAAAATTTCCAGGTATGCTAAGTGTTTAAGAAAAAAATAATATTAAAATAAATTTATGAATATAAAATCTGTTTTTGAATGTCTTTGAACACAATAAAAATTACAAATGAAAAAAATTTAAAATGGCCAAAAACACTTATAGCCATTTTAAGTACTATTGGGATTGCTGATACTGGATCAATAACTCTGAAAAATTGGGGTTTGTTAAATTCATTAAGCTGCCCTGGCGTAAATAAAGGATGCGATGCAGTTTTAAATAGCCCATGGGGAACATTAATAAAAAATAATCAATATGATATACCACTATCATTTGCAGGCTTTTTAACTTATTCAACGATATTGTTAATAGTATTAATTTTGAGCTTAAAAGTAATATCTCCAAAACAAAAAATTTATAAGGATTTTTGGTGGTTGTTATATCTAATATCTTGCGGATCTTCAGTATTCAGCATCTTATTAATAAGTATTATGATTGTAAAAATTAAATCTTTTTGTTTTTTTTGTTTACTTTCTGCAATTTTATCTTTCTCTATTTTTATTCTCACTATTATTGGAGCAAGGTTTGATAACAGAGAAACTATGTTTTATAGAGGTTTAATTGTCGCTTTTACAGTTTTAATAGGGGGATTAATTTGGTCTAATCAAGTTGATCCAGCGAGGGCAAACGAAATTAACTTGTCTAGGGAAAATGTATCTCCCCCAATTACGACTTTGAGTTCAATAGAAAAAATAAATTTTGCAAAATATCTTAATGATAATAATATTGTAATGTACAGTGCATATTGGTGCCCTCATTGCAATGACCAAAAGCAACTTTTTGGGAAAAAAGCAGTTGAAGAATTACTAATTGTTGAATGTGCTAAAGATGGTAAAAATAATCAATATAAGCTTTGTCAGGAAAAAGGTATTGAAGGATTTCCTTCATGGGAAATTAATAATCAAATATATAGTGGAACTATGAGTTTAAATGAACTTGCTAAGATGACAAACTATGACGGAGATATCAATTTTGAATAGGACTTTTTACAATTTTTTGATTTATTCTTTGATTTGAGTGGCATTTCCAAAGATCATTTTTATTTGGATAATCGATTCTATAATGTCCACCTCTACTCTCCTCTCTAAAAAGACAAGCCTCTACTAAAAGTCTTGTTGTAATTTGCCTATTTTGTAAATCGATTAATAAATTAAGTGCTCTTCGATGTTGCTCATCAAAGGATATTTTTTCACTCACCTCAACCTCTTTAATAATATTCAGGATAGAGTTATCAATGATAGCAGATGTATCTTTTCCAAAATTACTGTAAAAAAGCTTCATTTTATTTTTTGAACGAGATACACCAATATTTTCCCAACAAGACTTTCTCAATGTTTCAATATTTGTTGAGATTTTACTAAATAAATCTTTATCAACATCGCTCAAATCAAAACTCTTATTAATACGATTAATAGATTTCGTTGTGCTAGATTCTAAATTTATTGTTGACATTTTTTTAGCAAAGACGAGACATTCCATTAATGAATTACTTGCTAATCTATTCGCTCCATGAACCCCTGTTGAGGCAACCTCACCAACAGCATATAAGTTTTTAATGGTTGTTGATGCATTAAGATCTGTATTCACTCCACCCATCCAATAATGTGCAGCTGGAGCAACTGGAATGACTTCATTTAATGGATTAACGCCATATTCTTGACATCTATTTAATATAGTGGGAAATCTTTTAACAATTTTATCTGGATCAATAAATCTTAAATCTAAACCAACATGATCAGAATTATTTTTAAGCATATTATTCATAATAGCTCTGCTTACTTGATCTCTCGAGGATAATTCCTTATCTTTTAGATGATCAACTGGACTATTCCCATATTTATCAATTAGGACAGCTCCTTCTCCTCTCAAGGCTTCGGAAATTAAAAAACAAGGAGCTCCATAAAATTTTAAGGCAGTAGGATGAAACTGTATAAATTCCAAATCTTGAATCAAAGCACCTGCTTTCCACGCAAGTGCAACTCCCTCACCAGCTGACTGTGAGGGATTTGTTGTATTTGTAAATAAATGTCCACCTCCACCAGTTGCCAATACAACTGCCTTAGATGAAATCCAATACAAATTTGATCCGTCTAACACCTGTACACCCTTACAGATTTCATCTTCAACAAGTAATTCTGTAACCCTAACACCTCTACAATGAAGAATATTTTTCTTAGATTCAACATGATCTTCTAAAACCTCAACAAGAGCTCTTCCAGTTCTATCTTTTACATGCAGCACTCTTCTACGAGAATGAGCTGCTTCCAGAGTTGTCGATAATTGATCTAAATTCTTATCAAAAGTCATTCCTAACCTTTGTAAATTATCTACACAACTTGGCGCTTCTCTAACTAACATTTCAACAGCTTTAATATCACATAATCCATCACCAGCATTTAGCGTATCTTCAATATGTAATTCAAATGAATCATCAGGACGAATAACAGATGCAATACCACCTTGAGCCCACATACTTGAAGATACTTTACTTGTATTTCTATTTAACAGCAGGACATTTAAATTTTCTGGTAATTCTAAAGAGGCCATTAAACCCGCTGCTCCAGCTCCAATAACGACTACATCCCAATTATGAAATTCAATTAATTTTTTTGAGAAAGGGGGTCGTAACATTAAACCAATCCACTTAAGTTTGGTTGTATTATTGCAAGCAACATAAAAATGCCATCAACTATTAATGTAGTTTGCAATACATAACTTGATACCAAAGCAGATCTACCATTAGAAGTATCGATAGAGGAATAATCAGCAATTTTCTTTGAAAGGAACCATAGAGAAAAACCAATTATAAAAATAATAGATAACGGTTTAATATTAATAAGATTTTCAGACGTTCTTTGGAGTATTAATGGAGCAATTTCTGATTCGGCACTTATAACTTCCATCCATCTATCCATTAATCCAGTAAGAAATATTGTTAAATCAGTAATTGCAGTCCCAAATAAAGATGCTATGTAAAAGCTTGATCCTATTTTCCACTTTGTACCTAGCCCAATACAAGCGAGAGGAAGAGCTACAGCCTCAACAGGAATATGAAGAACAGGATGAGCACTTAACCAACCCCAAAAGAGTGAACCACCTAGCCAGCTTCCTGCGACACCTAGCAATAATGATCCAATAATGAAGAATTTTTTTGAAGGCTCACTAGACAAAAATATTCCTGTTGCCAAAATAAAAAATGTAAATAATAAAGCACTATTTGGTTGAAACCTGACCCATGGAGCTTGTAAAAATATAGGCAAAATAACAAAAAAAGAGGACCAAAATCTTAAGGTATTTGCTTTCGTAAGATAGGTACCATCAACAATATGAATATCCTCAATAAACATCGATTTATAATGATCTTCTTTACTTAAATTTTTAGAAACTACTTTTTTCAATGAATTAATAATGAAAAATGAAACTTGTTTAATTTTGAATTAACTTAAATAAAATATGAAATACATATTCTAAAAAACTAAAACTATAAAAACAAAAGATATTAGACATACTAAAAACATTTAATAGGCTTTGAGTCTTTTATAGGTTTAGAATAAGAATATTACAGCAATCTAGCATTTGTACTGTGTGGCAAGAAACTAATTATCTAGAAAATTCAAATGATGTATTAATTCCAAAAAATAGTCACAAAATCAACCCTGCTTTAATAGAAAGTATTGAAAATAATTCAATAGCAGAAGAAGTAGGTTTTGAATCTGGAGATGCAATTTTAAGTATTAATGGTATTAAGCCTAGAGATTTAATTGACTACCAAATATTAATATGCGATGAAATCTTAGAAATATCAGTTTTAGATAAAAACAATACAGTTCACAACATTACAATTGAAAAAGAACCAGATTCTAGCTTAGGTATTAACTTTAAAGAGGCTTTATTTGATTCTTTAAAAGAATGTAATAACCAATGTCCATTTTGTTTTATCGATCAACAACCTCCAGGCAAGAGAAAAAGCTTATATCTTAAAGATGACGATTATAGACTAAGTTTTTTATATGGATCATATTTGACATTAACTAATTTAAAGGAAAAAGACTGGAACAGAATATCCACTCAAAACCTTTCTCCTCTTTTCATTTCTATTCATGCTACTAATCCTGATATAAGGGAAGAACTACTAAAAAATAAAAATGCGAGAGAAATTTTGAATCACATTAAATGGTTTGAAAAACACTCTCTGCAAATACATGCACAAATAGTTGTATGTCCAAAAATAAATGATAATGAAATACTTGAAAAATCAATTCTAGATCTTTCACAGTTTTGGTCTAAAGAAAAACAAACAGTATTATCTGTAGCTATTGTGCCAGTAGGGTTAACAAGATTTAGACCTGAAGATGATGGATTAATAGCTATTGATAAATATTATGCAAAAAAAATAATTATTAAAGTAGAAAATATACAAAAAATTATGCAGAAAAAACTTGGTACAAGATTCTGCTGGTTATCCGATGAATGGTACTTAATTGCAGGTGAAAAATTACCCCAATATAAAACTTATGAAAACATGCCCCAAGAATCAAACGGCGTGGGTACAATTCGTAGCTTTTTAAAAATGCTAGATAATGAGACAAAAACTTTACCCAAAAAATTAGTTAAAAAAAGAAATGTTAGTTGGATCGTCGGTAAATTAGTTTATGAAGCTCTTATCCCAACTCAAGAAAAGTTAAATCAAATAGAAAACTTAACAATTAATCTTTATGGATTACCAAGCATATACTGGGGGCAAGAACAAGTAGTTACAGGACTTTTAACTGGAGAAGACTTGATTTTAGGTTTAAAGGATAAAGCCCTTGGAGAAGCAATTTACCTTCCCTCAATGATGTTAAAGGCTAACAGTGATCTTTTTTTAGATGATAAAAATATTGAAGAGGTAGAAAAAGAACTAAAAACTAAAATTCACGTTGTACGTGAAGCAAATGATATTATTAAAGATCTAGTTGGAAAAGTTCTTGTTAAAAATTAGTTAATCATGTTTAAAAATTTATTCAAATTTTGTTTTATAATTCCCACCTTTTTAATATTTCCATGCAGCAGTATTTTCCCAGTAAGATTATTAGCTGAAGAGCTATCAATGAAAGATTCACCAAAAGATCGATTGATTAAGTTTGAAGAGATTCCAAATGTATTAGCTAATAATAATTTAGAGCTTCAATCCTTAAAGAAACTTGTTAAGGCAGCGTCTTATGATGTATCAAGTAAAATATCAAAAAAATATCCAAAACTAGATTTAAATGCGAACGGACTTCCTCAATATCTTTACTCAGAAAGATCTAGCAGTAATTCAATTGACACTAAAACATCTCAATATCAGATTAATCCATCTTTAAATTTAAGATGGGACATCATTGATCCAAAACGTGGCCCAGAGATTAAATCTTCTAAAAATAGGTATGAGATAGCTTTAAATAACTATGAGATAAAAAAAAAGGATTTAATACAAGAGGCAAACACTAGATATCATAGATTTCAAAAGTCTATCCAAGATGAAAAAAATGCTCTTATTGCAGTAAAGTTATCCGAAACAAGTTTAAAAGATGCCAAGGCTAAATTAGAGGTTGGAATAGGGACTAAATTTGAAGTGATAGAGGCAAATTCTCAATTAGAAATAGATAAACAGCTTCTTAAAGAAAATACTACTGCCAAAGAGATAAACCTAATATTGCTGAAAGAGATTTTGAATATTGATTTCAATGAAAATATTACTTTCGAAGAAAAACATGAATTAAGTGGATTTTGGCCACACCCACTTGAAAAGATTTTAAAAAGTGGTTTAGAAAAAAGCTACTCACTGAAAAACATAAATATTCAAAATTCATTCAAAAGAAATCAAGCTCAAATCTTTAAGAATGCTTATTTACCTGTAATATTTATTAGCAATAGCCTTTCAAGCTCTTTTTCTAAAGGGAGCTCTTTAACTGCGCAAATTGATCCTAATCAAACATCCTCTACATACTCCAATACAATAAGTCTTAACTTAGCGTGGAATCTTTTTGATGGTGGACAAAATAGTAACTCTGCAAAATCTAAACAAGCTGAAGCTGAAGCTGAAAAATTAAAATATCTAAATCTTCAAAATGTTATTAGAACAAATATTAGTGAGGCCTATTTGAATTTATTAAAGGCGAAAAACAAATTGATATCTACTAAACAAGAAATCCTAGCGAGCAGAGAGGCATTAAGGTTAGCAAGATTAAGATATGATGTAGGTATTTCAACTTTGAAAGATGTATTGATTAAGCAACAAGAATCAACCTTGTCAAAATCAAAAAATATTAATGCTATTTATAATTACAATATTAATTTAGATAAATTAGAAAGATTAACTTTTCTCGTAAAAAGCGCAAGTTGCAATATTGAAAATAATACAAATGAAGATTCAGAATATTCCATTTGCGATTATTAAATGCATAATAAGGTAATGAATAATTCATCACAACAATTAAGCGATGAACAATTAATAGAATTAAATATACTTTTTAATTCTATTAGTGATAGACAGCTTAAAGACTTTGGCAATATTACAGCTAGTAATAAAGCGGATGGATCTCTTATTACAAGCTGCGACATATGGAGTGATAAAAAGATTGTGGAGGGTCTTGCAAAGATAGCTCCAAACGAAGGCGTATTAAGCGAAGAAGGAGACAAAATCGTTCCTCAAAATGATGCTTATTGGGTAGTAGATCCTTTAGATGGTACAACAAACTTTGCAGCAGGGATACCATATTGGTCTATCTCAATAGCAAGATTAGTACGAGGGAAACCACAAGCATCATTCCTTATAATTCCAACATTAAAGAAAAAATTTTTAGCAATTAAAGGCAAAGGTGTTTGGATAAATGATAAAAAGATTATTAGGGGTGATAATGATCAAAGAAGTCAATGTGTTTCTTTATGTAGTAGATCGATAAGAATTCTGCAGAAAAACCCTAATGAAACTTTCCCAGGCAAAATTAGACTCCTTGGGGTATCAAGTCTTAAT
>CACOIM010000009.1 GCA_902627325.1 uncultured Prochlorococcus sp.
CTCTTTTCCCTCTTTAACATCAAAGTCAATTTATCCATCGCCTTTATAAGGTATTTGACATCATTAGCAGCATAATTTATTTGGTCTTGAGATAAATTCTCTTCGCTTCCCCAATCACTACTTTGAGATGATTTATCCAATTCAATAGCCAAGAGTTCATTGATTAAATCTTTTAGACCATGTTTATTGGTATAGGTACGTGCAAGTTTGCTAGCAATTTTAGTGCAGAATATATTTTGAGTTTCAATAGAAAGGTTGCACTTTAGAGCTGCAACATCAAATCTCGCATAATGAAAAATTTTCATTATTTTTGCATTTTCTAATAAATTCTGAATTCTTGGAGCTTTTCGATTGCCAATCTCAATTTTTATACATGCAGTAAGATCTGACTCATTACATATTTGTATAAGACATAATCTATCTCTTCCATGGCAAAGACCCATCGCTTCAGTATCTAAAGCTAAATATTTTGAACTCTTGTAAACATTAAATAATTCTTCTGTAAGATCATTCTCGCAAAAACTTATTTTTCCTGAATATTTGTTATTGTTGTTCATCTTTTAGATAATGTTTTTGGGTTTATATTGATAATAAAATATTATCGTTTAAGAATTTAATAAGTATTGATCTGTTTAGATACTATCAACCATAAAAGTTCATGTTATATTGATTAGAATTTTATAATTTTATGAAATATTTATAAATGAATTATTATTTGGGATCTACATTGCTGTTAACGATACTTTTAGCTATTGGTTTATTTTTTTTCCTAAAAGCATCAAGCAAAGATAGGACTACAATTATAGATATATCTTCTTCCAAAAAAAATATTGAGGTATTAAATGAAGTTTGTAATTGGCTTACATTAAGAGGTTGGCAGCAAATAAAAGTTAATTCTGATAAAAAAATTCTAACTTTTAGAGGTCAAGTTGTTTCTAGTAAGTCTTTGGCCATATTTTTATCAATATTAGGAGGTTTAGGCTCATGTTCATTAGGATTGGTTCTTGCTCAGATCTATCCATTTTTAAATTGGTGGCCTATACTTCTTGGTTTAGTTGGAGGCCCAATATCTGGATTTGTTTATTTTAAAAATTCGCAAAGAGAGGAAATTTTTGAATTTAAATTAATAAACGGAAATGAAAGACAATCTACTCAATTAAGGCTAAGCGCTCATAGAGATGAATTAATAGCTTTTGAAAATGACCTTAAGGATAAACTGCAGTTGAGTAGTGATGGTTCATTATTTAAGACCCCTATTTAATTTCTAATCATATATATTTTTTTCTTTACAATACTTTTCTAACTCAATATCATTCAACCAATCTTGAGGCTTAGTAAAGACTTTTGTTAATAAATCTTCTCTAGTATTTTCTATTGCATTAAATCCATATTCCCATCTGGCTAGCGGAGGTAGCGACATTAGAATTGATTCGGTTCTCCCATTAGTTTGTAATCCAAAGATAGTGCCTCTGTCCCAAACTAAATTAAATTCTACATATCTTCCTCTTCTATACAACTGAAATTTTCGCTCATTATCGGAGTAAGATTGGTTCATCCTCTTTAGAACAATTGGTTCATATGCAGGAAGGAAAGCATTCCCACAATTTTTTGCTAATAAAAATAAATCTTCCCAATCCAAATTAATCTCACCAATTTCTTGAGATATTCTGTAAGCATTACCATTCTGTTTATTGCCTTTATAAATATCCCCTGAACCATCCTGGTAATCATAAAAGATTCCTCCAATACCTCTAGATTCTTGTCTATGTTTTAAGTAAAAATATTCATCGCACCATGGTTTAAAAACTTTATGAAGATTAAGATTGATTTGATTACAAGCCTCGAGGTGTTTCTCGTGGAAATTTTTTATATCTGATAAATATGGATAAAAAGGAGTAAGATCTGCTCCACCTCCAAACCACCAAACAGGTCCGGCTTCAAAATATCTGTAATTCAGATGAACGGTTGGGACGAAAGGATTTCGAGGGTGTAAGACCATAGATGTACCAGTAGCAAACCATTCATGACCTTTCGCTTCTGGTCTTTGGGATATTATTGATTCTGGTAATTCTTTGCCATAGACCTCTGAAAAATTTACGCCAGCTTGTTCAAATACTAAACCATTCTTTAGAACTCTTGATATGCCTCCTCCTCCTTCAGGTCTAATCCAAGATTCTCTGTTAAATTTTTCTTGGCTATCTAGTTTTTCTAGACCATTGCAAATATTTTCTTGTAAATTTCGTAAGAGTTCTTTAACTCTTTCTCTTGATTTCTGTGGAGGTTCTTTTGTCATCAATTTTCTTTGATAATTTCGGAATTTTTGATCAATGTAGAGTTTGCCCTTATACTTTTAGTTAGGGGGTTTTTCTCATTATTTGTCAGTTCGGCGTAGTTCTAATTCTCTTTTTAGTGTCGGCTAACTTATAAAAAGTATTCAAAATTTTGATGACAACTGTTGAAGAAGCGAATCATGCCTTGTCTAAGATACTTGATACTGGTTCCCAAAAAAATGTTATTGAGTTGGGTTGGATAAAAAACGTTAGGGTTGCAGTCCCAAGATCGATAATTACTCTAGCATTACCATCACACGCAAATTCTCAGAGAGATAGAATAGTTCAAGAAGTAAGAAAAATATTACTCAACTTCCCTGATATTGAAGATGTTCAGATTGAATTAGATAATAGTGCTCCTCAATCAAATAACGATGAAAATAATTCGCCTCAACTACAAAGTATTAAAGGCATAAAGCGAGTAATTGCTGTGAGTAGTGGTAAAGGAGGTGTTGGTAAAAGTACAATCGCAGTTAATTTGGCGTGTTCATTAGCAAAATTAGGTTTAAAGACAGGTTTATTAGATGCCGATATATATGGTCCCAATACCCCTTCAATGCTTGGTGTGTCTGAGGAGAATCCGAAAGTGAATGGGAGTGGAAATGATCAAAGATTAATACCTATTGTGAAATTTGGAATTTCAATTGTTTCAATGGGTTTTTTGATTGAGGAAGGACAACCTGTTATTTGGAGAGGGCCTATGTTGAACAGCATTATTAGACAATTTTTGTATCAAGTTGAATGGAACGATTTGGATTTCCTAATAATTGATTTGCCTCCTGGGACAGGTGATGCTCAAATCTCATTGGCACAATCTGTACCAATAGCAGGTGCCATAATTGTAACTACTCCTCAAAAGGTTTCACTTCAAGATTCTCGTAGGGGTTTGGCAATGTTTAAACAACTAGGTGTGCCTTTGCTAGGAATTGTAGAAAATATGTCTGTTTTTATTCCGCCTGACCAACCAGATAAAACATATGAAATATTTGGTAATGGAGGAGGTCAACTGTTGGCAGAAGAAAATCAATTGCCTCTTCTTGCCAAAATACCAATTGAAATGCCTGTGGTCAGAGAGAGCAATTTAGGAATTCCTATCGCAATAAGTGACCCAAATACTAATAGCTCAATAAAATTTAAAGAGCTGGCATCATTAATTCAAAATAAATTTAAAAGTTAATGTTTAAGAGTGCCTCATTCTTAAATAAAAGAAAATTTATTATCCTCCAAAGAAATGAGGATACTCATATTTTTGCCGCACCGATTTTAGTAATACCTGTAATTTTAGTCTTAATTTCAAGTCTTTTAATTTTTAGTATTCAGAAACAATCTACATATAACGACTCATTTAAACATCTAGTTTCAGGCCTGATAGGGTATTTCGTAGCTATTACCATCTCCTACATTCCACTTGAGAAATTTAAAAAATTTATTATTCCACTTTATTTTTTATCACTTTTATCTTTAGTTTTAATTTACTTTATTGGGATTACAAATTATGGAGCTCAAAGATGGCTAGGTCTAGGTTCTTTCACATTTCAACCTTCAGAAATTGCAAAATTGACTACCGTATTATCATTAGCGGCAGTGCTCGAAAAAAAATCAATTTGTCATGTTAGAGACTTACTTAATCCACTAATAATAGTTTTATTTCCCTGGTTATTAATTTTTTTGCAACCTGATCTGGGTACATCATTAGTTTTGATATTTTGTTTTTTGTTTATGCTCTATTGGGTGCAAATGCCAATTGAGTGGATATTAATTTTTACTTGTTGTATATTTACGGCATTATTTTCTTTTAATTATTCATACATATTGATTTTTTGGATTCCGCTAATGGGTTTTTTAGCTTTTAAATCCTTTCATGCAAAAATAATATCTTCTTTTTTAGTAGTTATATTTCATGGATTTATTGCTCAAATAACCCCTTTCCTCTGGGAATTTGTTTTGAAAGGATATCAAAAAGATCGATTAATTCTTTTTCTTAATCCTGATAGAGATCCTTTAGGGGGAGGTTATCACTTATTGCAAAGTAAAATTGGAATTGGTTCAGGTGGATTATTTGGCACTGGTCTTCTACAAGGTAAGTTAACAAATTTGCAATTTATCCCTGAACAACATACAGATTTTATTTTTAGTGCTGTAGGAGAAGAGATGGGTTTTGTTGGTTCGATATTTGTAGTTTCTTTATTTTTAATTCTCATAATTCTTTTATTGAGAATTGCTAAAAATGCGAGAACTGATTTTGAGTCATTACTTGTAATCGGTATGACCTCTATTCTTTTATTTCAAATAATAATTAACATTTATATGACAATAGGTTTAGGTCCTGTGACAGGAATCCCTCTTCCATTTATGAGTTATGGAAGAACATCATTATTAGTTAATTTTATTTTTATTGGGATGGCACTCTCAACGTTTAAAAGGTCTATATCTTTAAGAAAAAAATGAAAAATTTGATAACTGTAAATCAAATACAAAAGGCTCTTTTGAAAGATTATGTATCTTTTAATTCGGTTGACGATGAAACATCTAGGAGGATGTGGTGGGGAGCTTTAGAAGTCATACAAGAAGAATTTTTACCTTATCATTTGCAAAATGGTGGATTATGGGTAGCTGCACCTTTACCAGTATTTAATGAAAAGAAATATTTAAATAAATTAAATGGTTGGCTATGGGCTCCCGAAGGATTCCCTGCTTTTAAAAAAGACCAGTCTAAGTTATTGCCATATCAAGAGGCTCGTATTAGTGGAGAGAAATTTATATATAAAAATAATTATAAAATTCTTAGTTTGAATCAAAACGATGGATTCGATCCCTTTTTAATGATTGTTACTCCAACATTTCAGTGTATATTAACTATCTCAGGGGAAAAGGATAAAAAATTTCTAATAATGCGCAATGATGAAAGTAGTCTTGAGAGAGTTATTGATTTAATTAGTATGAAGTTGACCCAAGATAACTTAGAGGAATCTAAGAAATTTCAAGATCAACTAAAGAGTTTTGGGGAATTTATAATTAATAATCAATTTACAAATACTTTTTGGCCAAGCTTATCAATTAAATTAGCAAAATTAATTCCCAATATAACTTGTCAAACTTTACTAAAGGAGGAACGTTCTAAAACATTGCAAAGCTTAGAAGCAAAGATGTTGGAGGCCATATCCCATGAAGTTAGAACTCCATTAGCAACTATAAAAACTTTGATCAGTTCAACTTTAAGGAAATATACAATGGATCAAACTATCAGGAGTCGTTTAATAGAAATTGATAATGAATGTACTGAACAGATTGATAGATTTGGTTTAATTTTTAATGCTGCTGAATTAGTTAATAGTAAATCTTCTCCATCTCAAGAATTAACAGGGATCGATTTAGGCTCGATCTTAAACAAACTATCTCCTAACTGGATCAAACAATTAAGAAGAAGAGGAATAATATTGAAACTAGATATTACAGATGAATTACCTGATGTTTTAAGTAATTCAGAAAAATTAGAATTAATGCTAAGTGGATTAATTGATAAAAATACTAGAGGCTTAAAAGAGGGAAGTACTTTAACCCTAGAATTAAGACCAGCAGGGCAAAAATTAAAATTGCAGTTAATAGTGCAGACAAAACATAGCGATAGTGATGAAAGCAATAAATTAGATGGCTCAGATATTGGGCCTGTCCTTAATTGGAATCCACAGACAGGAACTCTACAATTGAGTAAATCTGCAACCCAGAAAATATTAGCTAGTTTGGGAGGTAGGGTAACCCAAAGAAAAGATTCTGGTTTAACTGTTTTTTTCCCTATTGCAGATTTAAATTAAATTAATTCAATATTTTTATTAAATAATGTAGAAACTTTATTATTCAATTCCATTTATTTTATGTATAGATGTTAGTTTCATATGTAGGGTAAATTTTCAAATAAATGAGTGAAACTTTAATAGGTCAATTCCCAAAGCATATTGGTAGTACTGGTGGACTATTAAACTCTGCAGAAAAAGAAGAAAAGTATGCAATTTGTTGGAACAGTTCAAAAGAACAACCGTTTGAATTGCCTACTGGTGGGGCTGCAATAATGCATGAGGGTGATAATATGATGTACTTTGCGAGAAAAGAGCAATGTTTAGCTTTAGGTACTCAATTAAGGGCATTTAAACCAAGAATAGAAAATTTCAAAATTTATAGAATTTTCCCGGGAGGAGACATAGAATTTTTACACCCAAAGGATGGAGTTTTCCCTGAAAAAGTTAATGAAGGTAGAGAACAAGTTGGACATAATCCTAGAAGAATTGGTGAGAATCCTAACCCTGCGGGATTAAAGTTCACAACTAAAAATACATTTGATTAATAAGTATAAGTTGATATAAAAGTTATTTATATTTATAATTTGGACTGGCGTTACTAGTATGATCAGTTCAAAAAAACAAAGTTTTATTCAGGCTTACGAAGATGGTAAAAATTTTATACCTATATACGAATCTTGGCCTGCAGATCTCGAGACACCATTAACAACTTGGCTTAAATTGTCAAAGGATAATACCCATGGGGTTTTTCTTGAATCTGTTGAAGGTGGTGAGAATATTGGTCGGTGGAGCATCGTAGCTATTAATCCATTATGGGAAGCAGTATGTCTAGGGGATGAGACTATCCGTACTTTTAGGAACGGGGCAAAAGATAAAAGGAGAGGTGATGTCTTCGACTCTTTAAGATATTGGACTCAAGAATATAAATCTCATGGTTTAGAAGAATTTCCATTTATTGGACAATTATATGGATCATGGAGTTATGAATTAATCAATTTCATAGAATCATCGGTTCCCATACATAAGATAAAAAATAACGAAATACCCTATGGATCATGGATGTTTTTTGATCAAATCATAGTTTTTGATCAAATGAAACGATGTCTTACAGCTTTGGTTTATGCCGATTTAAAACAATTTCAAGGACTTCCTATTGAAGATATTTATGAAAAATCAATTCAAAAGATTAATTTAATAAAAAATTTAATGAAAACCCCTTTACAGAATGTTGATATATTAAATTGGCAACAAAAAAAAGATTTAGATTTAGAAATTTCGAGTAATTGGACTCAAAATGAATTCGAGAGAGTTGTCGTGCAAGCAAAGGAATTTATTAAGAAAGGGGATATCTTTCAAATAGTTATCAGCCAAAAATTCAAGACAGAAGTAGAAAGTAAGCCTTTTGATCTTTATAGGAGTCTAAGAATGATAAATCCTTCTCCATATATGGCATATTTTGATTTTGGATCATGGTTCCTAATTGGTTCTAGTCCCGAAGTTATGGTTAAAGCCGAACGAAAAAAAAATAAACAAATAGTTGCAAGCCTTAGACCAATTGCTGGGACAAGACCGAGGGGCAGAGACTTGCAAGAGGATTCTTTGTTAGAAAATGATTTATTAAATGATCCTAAAGAAGTTTCTGAACATGTAATGCTTGTAGATTTAGGTAGAAATGACCTCGGTCGAGTTTGCCAGATTGGCAGTATTAAATTAACAGATTTAATGACTATAGAAAAATATTCTCATGTTATGCACATAGTAAGTGAGGTTCAAGGTATATTAGAAGATGATAAAGATGTATGGGATCTACTCAAAGCATCTTTCCCCGCAGGTACAGTTACTGGTGCGCCAAAAATAAGAGCGATGCAATTGATCAAATCTTTTGAAAAAGAGGCAAGGGGCCCTTACGCAGGTATATATGGTTCTGTAGATATTAATGGAGCTTTAAATACAGCAATTACTATAAGATCAATGGTTGCAACCCTAAATAAAAATGGAAATTTAGATGTTTATGTTCAGGCTGGCGCTGGAGTTGTCGCTGATTCCTCACCCACAAATGAATATAATGAAACTGTAAATAAAGCAAAAGCCGTTTTAATAGCAATATCATCTTTAGATTGATTAATGCATAAAAATAATTTAAATAAAGGTTTTGAGATTGAGCTTTTCACTGGTACTTATAGGTCTCATGTGGGAGTATCAAGTCAAATAGAACAAATATTTTCAAATTTTGTCAATGAGCCTGACAACAGAAATGTTGAATATATTACAGATCCGAGCAAAGACTATAAAATTTTATATTATTCTTTGCTGGAACCAAGAAAGGATTTGCGTAAATGGTTGGAAGTAATTAATTTAACAATAATCCCATCCTCTACCCTTTGCTTCCCTCATCAAAATAAATTCCAAAGATCTGATGAATCAAATGATTATCATCAGTTTATTGAATCAAATTATGGGTTATCAATAGCCACCTCTAGTGTTCATATAAATTTAGGCATTGAGGAAATAGATAAACTATTCGCGGCTATACGTCTTGTTAGATGCGAGGCCTCTCTCTTTCTTGCCTTGAGTGCGAGTTCACCTTTCTTAAACGGGAAATTCACAGGATATCACTCACAAAGATGGCATCAGTTCCCAAAAACACCGTTTGAAGTCCCTTTCTTTTTAGATCATAATCACTATATAAATTGGATTGAACACAATATTAGTAATGGGACTATGCAGAATGTAAGACATTTTTGGTCATCTGTTAGACCTAATGGACCCCAAAGACCATATGGTCTGGATCGATTGGAGTTACGAATATGTGATTTTATTTCAAATATTGATTTGCTTTTGGCAATTACTGCATTTTTGGAATTAAGAGTTATTTCATTATTTGATGATTTAGAAAATTTAGATCCTCTTTCCTCTAGTAAATTCTCTACTGATGAATTGAAAGAAATTTGTGATCAAAATGAATTAATGGTTTCTAAAGAAAGCCTCAATGCAGAATTGATTCATTGGAAGAATGGTGAGAAAATAATATGTAAAGATTGGATTCAAAACTTATTAATGGAATTATCAAGTTCTTCGAGGACTTTAGAAATGAGTCATTTCCTAAAACCTATCCATAAAGTTTTAGAGGAGGGTAATGAAGCGATTAAGTGGATTAATAAGTACAATCAGGGAATTTCTGTGGAAGATATCATGAGATCAGCAATAGATAATATGATTAAAAATGAACAAGAGAATAATTTATGGTTTAAATAAATCAAAAAAATATTATTAAATTATGCTTTAAGTGTAAGATATTAAATATATGGAGTCTTTAAAAAAACCAACCAACAAAAATATAGAAATAGTGAATGGTGTTGATCCGGCTAATACAAATAGGCTATTGATAGAAGAATTATGGGAATCTGTTTTAAGAGTGGAATGCCCACTTGAGCATGCTAATCGTTTAATTAAGTTAAAACATCTAAGTTATATTGATACTTCAAAAATTAGTAATCAAAAAACTTTAAAAAATGAAATTGCTGCAATTATTAATTCGATGGATCTCGCTGAATCTATTTCAGCTGCAAGGGCTTTTTCATTATATTTTCAATTGGTAAATATATTAGAGCAAAGGGTAGAGGAAGATCGATATATAAAGAGTTTTACAAATCAAGATATAGAGTACGCAGAAGATAATCTTGATCCTTTCGCACCTCCATTGGCACGACAAAATGCTCCAGTAACTTTTAAAGAATTATTTCATAGATTAAGAAGGTTAAATGTTCCACCAGGCAGATTAGAGGAATTACTCCAAGAGATGGATATTAGATTAGTGTTCACTGCTCATCCTACAGAAATTGTAAGACATACTATTAGGCATAAACAGCGAAGGGTCGCAAATTTACTTCAACAGATTCAATCAAAGAAATATTTAACGCAAGAAGAAATTAATTCACTCAAACTACAATTAAAAGAGGAAATTCGTCTTTGGTGGAGAACAGATGAATTACATCAATTCAAACCATCTGTATTAGATGAAGTTGATTATGCTTTGCATTATTTTCAGCAAATCCTTTTTAATGCAATGCCTCAACTGAGAAGAAGAATTTCTTCAGCATTAATTGAAAATTATCCTGATGTACAGATCCCCACACAGTCTTTTTGTACGTTTGGCTCTTGGGTCGGCTCTGATAGAGATGGTAATCCTTCAGTTACACCAGAAATTACTTGGAAGACTGCCTGTTATCAAAGGCAATTAATGTTGGAAAGATATATTACGGCGATTTCAAATCTAAGAGATCAATTGAGTGTATCAATGCAATGGAGTCAAGTGAGTCCGTCTCTTTTAGAATCGTTAGAAACTGATCGAGTAAAGTTTCCTGAGATATATGAGATGAGGGCTACTAGGTATAGATCTGAGCCTTACAGACTAAAGTTAAGTTATATGTTGGAAAAATTACGATTAACACAGGAGAGAAATGATTTACTTTCTCAAACAGGTTGGAAAGTTTCTCTAGAGAGTGAATCAGGATCAAAAGATGATGAGTTTAATGATGAGCCTTTCTATAGATCTGTCGATGAATTCACTAATGATCTTGAACTGATTAAGAATAGTTTGATTACAACTGATTTAAGTTGTGAACCATTAAATATACTTCTAACTCAGGTACATATTTTTGGCTTTTCTCTAGCAAGTTTAGATATCCGTCAAGAAAGTACCAGACATAGTGATGCTTTAGAAGAATTAACTAAATATTTAGCATTACCTACTTCATATGAAAATATGTCTGAGGAAGAAAAAACTTCTTGGCTAATCAATGAATTGAAAACTAAAAGACCTCTTATCCCAAGCAATGAAAATTGGTCACAAAGTACAGAAGAGACATTTGCAGTATTTAAGATGGTTAAAAGGCTACAAGAAGAATTTGGGAGCAGGATTTGCCACTCATATGTCATTTCAATGAGCCATAGTGTTTCTGACTTATTAGAAGTTTTACTTTTAGCAAAAGAGATGGGTCTGATAAATCAAGGATCAAATAAGTCAAATCTTCTGGTTGTCCCTCTTTTTGAAACTGTTGAGGATTTGAAAAGGGCTCCTACAGTAATGGATAAATTATTTAATTTAGAATTTTATAGATCATATCTCCCAAAAGTTGGTGATAATAACAAGCCATTGCAAGAACTTATGCTTGGCTATTCTGATAGTAATAAGGATTCAGGATTCTTATCAAGTAACTGGGAAATACATCGAGCACAAATTGCATTACAAAATTTATCAAGTAATAACGGAATACTTTTAAGATTATTTCACGGGAGAGGAGGATCTGTAGGTAGAGGAGGTGGACCAGCTTATCAAGCTATTTTGGCACAGCCTAGCGGAACGCTTCTGGGGCGAATTAAAATTACCGAACAGGGTGAAGTGCTTGCCTCTAAATATAGTTTGCCAGAATTAGCACTTTATAATTTAGAAACTGTGACAACTGCAGTAATACAAAATAGCTTAGTTAATAATACTCTAGATGCAACTCCCGAATGGGATCAACTTATGAGTAGATTAGCTGATTCTTCAAGAGCCCACTATCGTGCATTAGTTCATGAAAATCCAGCATTATTAACATTCTTTCAAGAAGTAACTCCAATAGAGGAAATTAGTAAATTACAAATCTCTAGTAGACCTGCAAGGAGAAAAAAAGGTAAAAAAGATTTATCTAGTTTAAGAGCAATTCCCTGGGTCTTTGGATGGACTCAAAGTAGATTTTTATTACCAAGCTGGTTTGGCGTTGGTACCGCTTTATCTAAAGAATTAAGTTTAGATCCAAAGCAAATAGAATTATTGAGAATGTTACACCAAAGATGGCCTTTTTTTAGGATGCTTATATCCAAAGTTGAAATGACTTTATCAAAAGTTGATTTAGAAGTTGCTAAATATTATGTAGATACACTTGGTAGTGTAGAAAACAGTAAATCTTTTAATTCAATATTTGAAATTATTTCCAAAGAATATGCTCTTACAAAAAATTTAATTCTTAAGATAACGGGTAAAAAACAACTTTTGGAAACGGATAAAGATCTTCGAGCGTCTGTAGAACTTAGAAATAAGACTATTATCCCACTAGGATTTTTACAAGTTTCATTATTAAAAAGATTAAGGGACCAAAAAAGACAACCTCCCATAAGTGAATTTTTAAATGAGAAGTCTGATTCAAAAAGAACTTATAGTAGAAGTGAGCTTCTGAGAGGTGCATTGTTAACAATTAATGGAATAGCAGCTGGCATGAGAAATACAGGATAATCATTGCAATATTTTTCAAATAAAAAGTTAAATTTACCTGATGGTTTTTTTATAAACTCCACAGAAATCCCTCCTGCTAGATTAGTTAATAATTTGCTTATTAGTTCTGGCAGTGACTTTTTTTCAAATGAAAAATTATATCAGGCGATAAAAAATAGTAATTTCTTTTTTGCTATACAGAATGAATCTAAAAGGCAAGTATTTGGATTTGTAAGAGTTACTTCAGACAAAGGTTTAAATGCAAATTTATGGAATTTGTGTGCACAACCTGGCAAAAATCAAAAACTTTTTTATTCGATTATATTAAGTTTGACTTTAGAAAAAATTAACAGAGAAATGCCTGGTTGTAGCATTTCGGTTCAAGCTCCACAGTCTTCTTTCGATAGTTTAAAGAAGATTGGGTTTGTGCTAGATCCTAATGGGATAAGGGTTATGGGCCTTAAGTTATGAATATAACGAGCATGGAGGGACTTGAACCCCCGACTCTCAGAACCGGAATCTGATGCTCTATCCAACTGAGCTACATGCCCAAATTTTTCAATTTATATAAGGATAATCATAATTTAAATAAAATAGCTAGTTTAAACAATGTATAGATAAAAAAAAATTTTTTTAAATCACTTAAAAATTAAAAATTTTCGGAATCATAAAAGTTTTGTTTTAGATTTTGACGGAAGCAGATCAATACTTTTGGGATCTAATGGTGTGGGTAAATCTAATCTACTTGAGTCAGTAGAGTTCATCAGTCAACTAAAATCTTTTAGAGCTGTTAATGATAAAGACCTAATAAAGTATGATGAAGGGCAATCAATAATATCAGCTATAGTTGATTTTAATCATAATATTAAGATTGAAATATCAAGGCAAGGCTCAAAAAAAGTATATTTAAATGATTGCATCTTAAAAAAACAGAGTCTCGTTAAAAATTATCTAAGAAGTGTTTGCTTTAGTTCAAATGATATAAATATTGTTAGGAGTGAACCGAATTTCAGACGAGTATGGCTGGATAAAGTTGTTGCTCAACTTGAACCTGTTTATGTTGAGTTATTAGGTCGTTACAGTAAATTATTAAAACAAAGGAGTCATTATTGGCGCTCAAGTATATCAAAAGAGTATTCATCTTCAACATTAATTGATAGCTATGATTCGCAACTTGCACTTATTGGAACAAGAATTTTTAGAAGAAGAAAAAGGGCTTTAATTAAACTGCAACCTTATATAGAATTCTGGCATAATCACCTTAGTAAATCCAAAGAAAATATTGGAATAAAATTTATTTCTAAATTACAGTCTTTAGATGGAAATGATGATGAGAGTAAAATAATAGATTTATTTACTGAAAAGTTAATCGCTCAACGTGATTTAGAAGAATTGACTGGCAAATGTTCTGTAGGACCTCATCGTGATGATATTGAATTTTGTATTAATAATTTTTCTGTTAGGAAATTTGGGTCATCTGGTCAGCAAAGAACATTAACCTTGGCGTTGAAAATGGCTGAACTTGATTTAGTAAGAAAAACTATAGATGTTAATCCAATATTAATTTTGGATGATGTTCTTGCTGAATTAGATATAGTAAGACAAAATTTATTATTGAATGCTGTAGGTTCAGAAAGTCAATGCTTAATAAGTGCAACTCATTTAGATAAATTTCATAAAAATTTTGTCGGAGATTCTCAAATTATTTATTTATAAGTTTTTAAATTTACCAATATTTAGCTAATCTATTATTCTGTGAAATATATTTGAATAATGGAAGTTTCAAAACAGGAAAAAAAAATTAATATCAAATCGGAATTTGAAAGTGATAATTTATGTGATTTCCATGGAAACCATCTTCTTTTGGAGTTATATGGATGTAATAGTGAAAAATTAAATGATGAACTATATCTTCGTTGTCAGCTAAATAGTGCAGCGAAATTAGCAAAAGCTTCAGTTCTAAATATCGTCAGCAATAAATTTGAACCATATGGGGTGACAGCTATAGCCCTGCTTGCTGAATCTCACTTGTCTATTCATACTTGGCCTGAATCACAGTACTCTGCAATCGATATTTTTACATGTGGAAGGAATATGAAGCCAAAATTAGCGAGCCAATTTTTAATTGAATGTTTAGAAGCCTCAAATTATCTCTTAAAAAGTATTGCTCGAGCTTTCCCATCACAGATTGAAAATCAAATAAGAGAGCCTAAATAGATTCTTATCTATTAAGTTTTCCACTTATTAAACCCTCTAAATCAAGACTTACACTTTTAAATCCTATCTCAAAAAAAAAGTTAAGTAATTCTTCTCTGTCGTAATTTTTTATAAAGCTTTGAATTTGATCAGAGGGAATTTCTATCCTTGCTGATGTTCCTTGGCATCTCACACGCACATCTTTTATTCCAATTTTTCTAATATATTCTTCAGCTTTTTCGATCATTTTTAAGCGAGAATCTGTAATTTCATAGCCATATGGAAATCTAGAAGATAAACAAGGTTGTGCAGGTTTATCCCACCAAGGTAAACCAAGAGATTTTGAGATGTCTCTAATATCTTTTTTGGAGAATTTAAATAAAGCCAAAGGGGATATGACCCCTGCTTCTTGGGAAGCTTTGATCCCAGGTCTGAAATCGCCTAAGTCATCAAAATTTACACCATCAATAACATTTTGATAATTTAACTTTTTAGATAAGAAAGTTGTATGTTTATGTAATTCTTTTTTGCAGGCAAAACATCTATCTTTTGGGTTTTGGCTGTAAGATTTATCTTCTAATTCAAAAGTATTAATTTCTAAATGTTTAATTCCAATCCATTTTGCCTGTGATCTTGCCTCATTGAGAAGTTGTGAGGCTAGTGCAGGCGATACACCAGTAATTGCCACTGAA
Organism: uncultured Prochlorococcus sp.; assembly: GCA_902627325.1. Classification (GTDB taxonomy): domain Bacteria; phylum Cyanobacteriota; class Cyanobacteriia; order PCC-6307; family Cyanobiaceae; genus Prochlorococcus_A. The sequence goes on from CACOIM010000009.1 coordinate 15,266, forward strand.
TTTTTACCAAGCTGCTCATAAGCGATAGCAGCTATCAAAGCACTGTCTACTCCTCCTGAATATGCTATACATGTACTTTTAAGTTTAAGGAGAAACTCTCTTAGATGATTAAGCTTAAGAATTTGTTTCTCAGAAATAAAATCCAGCTGTTTAAACATGCTTAGGAAAGTTTTTGGTTGGTTAGTTTTAAATTTATTATTAAATTTTAAATAACTTCTTTTACTATAACCTAAATTAAAAAAAACATATCTTAATTTTTATTGTCAAATTCAAGTCAAAATTCAGGAATTGGTATCGTTACTGCAACTGGTAGCCAAGAAAGGTCCAAAGGACAATTTCATGTTTATGATGGGGAAGGTAAAGGTAAAAGTCAGGCTGCCCTAGGCGTGGTCCTTCGAACTATTGGTCTGGGAATATGCGAGAAAAAGCAAACAAGAGTATTGCTACTTAGATTTCTTAAAGGGCCTGGTCGAGATTATGCTGAAGATGCGGCAATTGATGCATTGCAGAGAGGATTCCCTCATCTAATAGATCATGTGAGAACTGGTAGGTCAGAATTTTTTAGTGAGAAAGAGGTGACAAAATTTGATAAAGATGAAGCTGAGAGGGGATGGAATATTGCAAAGGGAGCTATTGCAAGTTCTCTTTATTCAGTCTTAGTTCTAGATGAATTAAATCCTGTCCTTGATCTTGGGATGCTAAATATAGATGATGTTGTGAGGACTATTGAATCTAGACCTAATGGATTAGAGATTATTGTGACTGGTAGAGCTGCACCTTCTTCATTAATAAGTATTTCTCAACTTCACTCTGAGATGAGGCCACGTGCGAAAGTAGAGAATATTAATTTGGTAGATAACTTAAATATTGGAGGAATAGAAGTATACACAGGTGAAGGGAAGGGAAAGTCTACTAGTGCTCTAGGCAAGGCTTTGCAAGCCATAGGTAAAGGTATTTCTCAAGATAAAAGCCATAGGGTTTTGATCTTACAATGGTTGAAAGGCGGTTCTGGATATACCGAGGATGCTGCTATCGAAGCCTTAAGAGAGAGTTACCCCCATTTAGTAGATCATCTAAGGTCTGGAAGAGATGCAATAGTCTGGAGGGGTCAGCAGCAGCCTATAGACTATGTAGAAGCTGAGAGGGCATGGGAAATAGCTAAAGCAGCTATCCTAAGTGGAATTTATAAGACAATAATCCTAGATGAAATAAACCCAACTGTTGATTTAGAATTATTACCAGTGGAATCTATTCATCAAACACTTTTAAAAAAACCTTCAGAAACAGAGGTGATATTAACCGGAAGATGCAAAAATGAGCCATCTTATTTTCAGCTAGCTAATGTTTATTCTGAGATGGTTTGCCACAAGCATTATGCAAATGTTGGAGTGGATCTAAAAAAAGGTGTTGACTATTAGGTAAGGTTGTTTACATAACCTACTTTTTCAATACCTCCTTCAATGGAAACCGTATCAATTCTTTCTTGAAATAATAATTTTGATGCAGTTTCTGATCTAATTCCTCTTTGACATAATGTATAAATTTTTTTACCAGCTGATTTATTTTTAATAAATTCCAATGATTTTTTTTCTTTAATCAAACTTAATGGAAGAGATATAGAGCCTTTAATTGAGAACTTTTCAAATTCGTCTTTTTCTCTTACATCAAAAATAATTATTTCATTTAAATTTGATTGATATATTTTTTGAAACTCAATGTGGCTTATAGTTGCAACGTTTTCACAATATATTTCAGATTCATAATCTTTTTTATTTTCTATGAGGTCATTAATTTTTGGTGTTTGTTGAGATACTGATAGATTTAATTTTTTCATATTATTTTCCAAAAGATTATAAATTAAAATTTTCCCATCAAGAACTTTTCCTTTTTTGATTATTATTTTTATTATCTCATTAGCTTGTAATATTCCAATAATGCCTGGTGATACTCCAATAACACCATTATCAGCGCAGCTTGGAATAAAACCTTTTTCAGGCGGCTTTGGTAATAAATCTCGAAAATTTGGACTATTTTTTTTTAAATTAAACACGCTGACTTGACCTTCAAATCCTTGGACTGAGCCATATATAAGAGGTTTATTTAGAATTACACATGCATCATTTATCAGATATCTTGTACCAAAATTGTCTGAACAGTCGCAAACAATATCAAATTTTTTTAATGTTTCCAATGCATTTTTACTGGTTATTCTTTCAGTAAAAGTTTTTACTACGCAATGAGGGTTTAGTTCTTTAATTCGTCTTTCAGCAGAATCTGTTTTATACTTTCCTATCTCATAATTATTATGAATTACTTGTCTTTGCAAGTTGGAGATTTCAACTTTATCATTATCGGCAATTCCAATTTTTCCTATCCCTGCAGCAGCAATATACATAATAGCTGAGGATCCAAGACCTCCCGCTCCAATAAATATAACAGAACTTTTTTTTAACCTTATTTGACTTTCCTCTCCAAATTCTTTTAGTGAAAGGTGCCTTTTATATCTTTCTCTCTCCTCATTATTTAAGATTTCTTTATTATTATTTTTCGACAAATTCATTATTAATTTTTAATTAACATAATTATTCTATTGCATTTTTGAATTCAAGCTAAGAAAATAGCACTATTGAGTAAGCTTATCTATAAATTCTTAGTAAATTTTGAGTAAATTGCTTTATTGAAAGAAATATATTTTTTTTATAGCAATTCTTATATTTATTATGAAAAGGTGATCGAAATGTGAAGTTTTTGTAAATCCTTTTTCTTAGCGAAATTCCTGAAAAGTCAATCAGGCATTGAGATTTAGCTTAAATCAAATGTTTCGGTTCGGAATTATCTACAACAAATAGGTAGTCAACAGTCAAATTTTCCGATACTGTCTGGTTCATATAACGTGATTACTGAATTCATGAGTGATAACACTCCTGAGTCAAATCAAGACTCTGCCACCGATACTAATTCTGAAACAAAAAGCATTTCAGATAAATATTCCGATGTTATGGGAAAAGTCAACGAGACTATAGGAAACGTTGATTGGACTCAAATGGGTAAGTATGGTAAAGCAGCAGGAATTATTGCTGTTGTTGTAATAGCTCAAATAATAATCAAGGTTATTATTGATACTATTAATTTTTTCCCGATATTACCTGGTCTTCTTGAACTCTTAGGAGTAATTGTAGTTGGACAATGGAGTTGGCAAAATCTTCGAACTAGTGAAAACAGAGAGGCTGTTTTGGATAAATTGCAAAGTATTAAAAAAACATACTTAGGATGAATCTTTTTACATATCTAAGATCATTTTAATGTAATTCTTTACTTCATTTATATAACTTCCTCCAAACATGTTTGCATGATTAAGTATATGGTAAAAATTATAAATAGTAGATCTCTTATGTGACCCATCTTTTTCTTTTACTAATTTATAATACTCATTATAAAAATCAGCACTAAATCCGCCAAATAATCTTGTCATCGCGATATCAACTTCTGAATCTGCCCACCAGCATGAAGGATCAAAAATTATACCTTTCTCATTAAGACCAGTACTAATATTACCCGACCAAAGATCTCCATGAATCAAACAGTTCATTGGTTCATGATCAGATAAATAAACTCTAATTTTTGAGTTAATACGATTAATTAAATTAATACTTAATGCAAAGTGTTTTAGTAATAAAAGTTGAGGCTCAATTCTCAGCTTTATAAAGCAATCAATCCAATTATTTTCCCAGCCATCTATTTGTTTTGTTGTACCAATAAAACCTGGAATAGAGTAACCAAATTTATTTGGTTGTGTTTTATTGGAGTTGAGATGTATTTCGGCTATTCCTGCACCAAGTTTTTTTTGATTTAAATTGTTTAAATCCAACCACTCCATTATTAGATATTCATTTTGCTCATATTCAAAATAATCAATCACTTTTGGAATAATAATGTTTTGAGAATTGGAGTATTTATTGAGATCGTTAAGGCAATGTTGTTCAAATTTAAGAAGTTTTTGATCTCTTTCATTTTTTTTTAGAAAAAATCTATAGTCAGTGCAATCAATTCTCCAAGAATGATTTATACACCCCCCCCATATTTGTTGTATATTGATTATTCTAGATTTACCTAAATGATCACAAATTTCGCTAAGTTCATTATTAGATAATTTAACCATTTTGATAGAAAATAAAGAGGTTGTTGTTATAGGAGCAGGTATAGCTGGCTTAACTTCAGCTGCAATTTTATCAAAACTTGGCTTGTCTGTAACTTTGATTGAATCTCATAAACAATCAGGAGGATGTGCAGGCACATTTAAAAGGAAAGGATATATTTTTGACGTGGGTGCAACTCAAGTGGCAGGTTTAGAAAGTGGTGGAATACATTCCAGGATTTTTAAATTTCTTCAAATTGAAAAACCTATGGCATCATTATTGGATCCATCATGTATTGTAGATTTGAATGATGGTAGTAGTCCTATACAAATATGGTACGAGCCCAGTAAATGGATCTCTGAACGGGAGAGGCAATTCCCTGGTAGTGAAAAATTCTGGAAACTTTGCAACTTAATACATCTAAGTAATTGGGAATTTGCAAATAATGATCCCGTTATCCCAATTCGTAACTTTTGGGATCTTTCTCAATTTATTAATGCGCTTAAACCACAAAATCTTTTAACAGGTTTATTACTTAAATCAACTATTTTTGATCTATTAAAAATTTGTGGATCAGATCAAGATAAAAGATTAATAAAATTTTTAAATTTACAACTCAAATTATATTCTCAAGAAAATGTTTATAAAACGGCTGCTTTATATGGATGTACTGTCTTACAAATGTCTCAAAGGCCTCATGGCCTTTGGCACTTGAAAAACTCTATGCAATCATTAAGCTCTGCTTTAGAAAAGTCTCTGAAACAAACAAATGCAGAAATCTTATTTAATCAAAAAGTAAATTCCTTAGAATATGATTCAGCAAAAAACTTATGGAAAATAGAAACTTCGAAAGGAAATAAAGTAAAAGAATATCATGCTCAAGATGTAATTTATTCACCACCTCCACAAGGACTGCTAAAGCTTTTGAAAGATAAAAAAGATTATTATTTAAAATATCATGAGAGATTAAAGAAGTTACCAGAACCATCTGGAGCATTAGTTTTTTACGCTGCTTTGAAAAAAGAGAAAATGATAAATATAAATTCCAATCATTATCAATTTGTCAATAAAGAATTAGGTTCTCTCTTTATATCTCTAAGCGATGAAGGAGATGGGAGAGCACCTATGGGAGAAATAACTTTAATTGCTAGTATTTTTACAAAAACTCAGGAATGGTTCGATTTATCAAAAGATCAATATATTCTTAAGAAAGATCAACATTTGGATAAAATTTCTAAAGCTATTGAAGAGAAATTTTATATTTCACGTGATGATTGGCTACACAGAGAATTATCAACTCCTAGAGCCTTTGAAAGATGGACAAATAGGCCTAGAGGAATTGTTGGAGGTATAGGACAAAATCCAGAGGTATTTGGATTATTTGGATTGTCAAGTAGAACTCCTTTTAAAGGTTTGTGGTTATGTGGTGATTCAATATATCCAGGTGAGGGCACAGCAGGGGTAAGTCAATCTGCTTTAATCGTCTCTAGGCAGATAATTGCTTCAAAAGGTATGCAGAATTTCAATCTCTAGAATCAATTAGCAGAAATGATTTCTCCATTCTTTAGTATTTTTAAGTTTTTTTTCTAGTAAATCCCAGTTTCTATCTTCAAAAATTTTTTCTATCTCATTAATATTGTTTTTAAATTTTTTAATTGTATCTAATATATTGATTGTATTATTTTCTGCTAAATCTACACCAAGGTCTGGATTGCCACCTCCAACTCTAGATGTATCAGAAAATCCGGTTGCAGCAAGTTTGCCGGATAGATCTAATAAATCTTGATTATTTTTGCAATACGCAGTTTCAATTAAACAAGAAGCTAAATAGATTGGGAGATGAGAAATATGAGCTACCGCCTGATCATGAATGGCTGGATTCTCAAAATAAATATTGCAACCAATATTTTTAATTAATTCAGATAGGATTTTTAGAGAATTTTGATCTGTTTTATTAGTTGGTGTGATCACCCATTTTGAATTATTAAATAGCTCTATTCTTCCGGCATTTACTCCTTTTTTTTCAGTTCCGGCCATTGGATGTGAACCTATGAATAAATCATGAATTTTTTCCCAAGTATTAATTATGGGTACCTTTACTGAGCCAACATCAGTAACTATTGTTTTTGGTGGAATTGCCTTAATTAAATTTTGTGAGGGATCTATCAGTTGTTTTATTGGTAAAGCTAGAAATATTATTGAGCAATTTTCTAAAATTTTATAGTCTTGACTTATGCAATTAGCTAATTTTCTTTTTTTGGCTTTGATCTCATTTGATTTATTGTTTGTTACACCATAAACAGTATGATTTAAACTTTGCAATTTCAGTCCAATTGAGCCCCCTATCAGTCCTAATCCTACAATTCCAATATTCATTAATTTTTAACAAGATCTATTTAATTCTATTGATAACAATATTTTTTATATTAATATCATATTTCTGAAAATCATTATTGATTTATAATAAATGCTTGAAGCAAGAACTCATAATTATTTAAAGAAATTTTTAAGTAAAAATCCTACTAATTGGAAACATTTATATTCTTTTGGCAGGATTGTTGCAAGTTTTGTTAGAAAAAAGGAGAATCTTTTAATAAATTCTGAAATTTTCTTAACTGAGGAATGGCTTCCAGGTATATTAATCGCATTATTTCTTAATCAAGAAAATGCAAAATTTATTATTTCTGCAGATAAAATTAAGTTTATAGTGGATAAACATTTACATCTATATAAAAAATTAGGATTTAATTTTTCAGTTCAAAATAATCAAATTATTTTTTCAAAACATAAAATAGTTCTTCAGACTATTGACGATTTATTAAATGATTTTTGTCAATCCAATTATGAAAAACAGATTATTATTTTTACTGATGTAGATAGGTTTAAAAAAAAATTAAAAAAAAGTTTAAGTATAACTTTATGTAAAAAAGATTGGTTCAACATTAATGATTCATTTTTAAGAGAAGAAAAAGAATTATTTAAAACTTATGATTTGCTAAAAGAAAAATTCTTTTTAAGGGCTATTCCTCATCAGACATCTATATCATTAAATATTAATGAGGTTAATCTTTTAAGAAAAATAATTAAGAGGAATGCCTATTGCTCAGATAAATTTGCCAAATTAAATAAAGCAATTTCATCAGGTTGGGCCTTTTGGATAAATCTTGATCATGATCTTTTTGAATGGTATTTAGAAGTAGAGCCTATAGATCATTTTGTGGAAATTAAGGAGTTGTTGAATAAAAATAGTATGATCTTTTTATCCTCTTCAAGAAGGGATCATTTTTTTAAAAGATACTTGACTAAAAATGATATTAATCTCGCTTCGGCAATAAGTTTAAAGAGTTGTTTTATTGAAAAAAACATTATCATTTACATTCCTTCAAAATTATTACTTCCCAATAACCCTTTATTTGTAGAATCGACAATTCATAATTGTAAGAAACTGTCTTTTTTAAGTAAAGGTGTTTCAATTTTTCTCTCTAACGAAAATAGTTTTAAGATTAAGCTTGCTACTGAATTGGCTTCTGTTTATGGGCAAAGAGTACTACTTGAAAATTATCCTAAGATGGACAATCAAATAGTTTGTTCCAGCTATGAATGGTGGATTAATAATTTACATTTAATTTATCCTCCAGATCAAATTATTATTCCTCTTTTGCCATTACCTAACATGGCTGAACCTAAAAATCAACAAACTATCTCATTCTTTAGAAGCAAATCCAACAATTGGTTTAGAGAATTTATGTTTCCCGAATCTTTTCAGATAATAGATAAGGCAGTCTCTCCTTTGAGAAAAAATTCAGGCAAATTAGTATTTTTAGACGGCAGGATATCAAAAAGAAAATGGGGTAGAGATATGCTAGAAATGATTCAGCCACAAAAATCAATAACTTACATGTATCCTTTTGATTAAGTTATTATCAAATAAAACTTTAAAAAAATGGGTGAAGCTAAGAGAAGAAAAACTTTAGGTTTACCACCTAGGGATGTTGACCTTAAAAAAGATATTGATAATTCTCCTAGATTTATTACTTGGTTACCTGTTACCGAAAATCAGAAAGATTCCTTTATTAAATTTAGTATTAGAGCGAGTTGGATCGGGATTGGCCTGTTAATTCTTTTATGGATTGTTGTTCGTTTTATTGGCCCTGCAGCAGGCTGGTGGATCCCAGCAGATAGTATTTGATTTACGCTACATTTTTAATATCATCAGCGATGGTAGTTTTGTCTTGATTCGCTTTTAACTGCTTCATGGAATTAGAGCTAACTTCTGTTCCTTCAGTAAGTTTTTGTTTGACAAAATTTTCTATAGTCTCTTTAATTTGTGGATTTTGATCAAGCCAAATAATTGTATTATCTCTACCCTGCCCTATATTTTCTCCTTCATAGCTATACCAAGCACCTCTCCTGATAACTATATTGGTCTCTTCTGCTAAATCTAAGAGGCAACCTGTAGTACTAATTCCTTTACCAAATAAAATATCAAATTCAGCAATCCTAAAAGGTGGTGCAACTTTGTTTTTAGCTACTTTCACTTTTGCTCTAATTCCGTACTCTTCTGTTCCTCTTTTGAGGGTTTGAATTCTTCTAATATCTAATCTGACTGATGAATAAAATTTGAGTGCGTTTCCTCCTGTAGTAGTTTCAGGGTTGCCATATGTAATTCCTATCTTCAATCTCAGTTGATTTAGAAAGATAACTGTACATCCTGATTTTCCAATATTACCGGTAATTTTTCTCATCGCCTGACTCATTAAGCGTGCTTGGCTACCAACAACGTGATCTCCCATTTCGCCCTCAATTTCGGATCTTGGTGTCAATGCTGCTACGGAATCAACAACAACTAAATCTACAGCAGCTGATCTTATTAATTGGTCTACTATCTCCAGGGCCATTTCACCTGTGTCTGGTTGTGAAACAAGTAAGTTTTCAACATCCACCCCAAGGGATGCTGCATATACTGGATCTAAGGCATGCTCAGCGTCAACAAATGCTGCTACTCCTCCATTCCGTTGAACTTCGGCAATGGCATGCAATGTTAAGGTTGTTTTTCCAGAGCTTTCAGGGCCATAAACTTCTACAACTCTCCCTTTAGGATAGCCTCCACCTAGTGCTAAATCTAAGGTCAGAGCTCCTGTTGATATTGTTTCTACTCTCATCCTTGAAGCATCTCCTAGCCTCATTATTGAGCCCTTCCCAAAGTTTCTCTCTATTTGTCCAAGTACTAAATTTAAAGCTTTATCTTTTTCTTTAGATAATGAATCTTTCGCTACATCTGTTCTCTTTGCTTCAATACTCATCTTTTTAATTTATTTAGAATTTATCTATTTTAAATAAGTGTTTTGAATCTTATTTAGTTAAATAGTACAGACGTACTCTAGCTGAAGATTTTTAATTGGCAAGTAAATCTTCTAAATTTTTTATTTTTAACAGTTTTATTCCATTAGGTAAATTCTTTTTGTCAGTATTTTTTAAATAACCCCATTCAGCGAGGTAGCAATTAATAAATTTTGTTTGATTATTATCAATGATGTTTGACAAAGTTTTTCTCCTGTCTTCAATAAATCCTCTGATGTTATAACTTTGAGAAAGATTTGAAATGATATCAACTTTATTTCCAGATTCATAACCGAATATTAAATCAGGAAACAACTCTAACTTGCTAAGTATTTTTGAAGTAAAGATCTTACTTTTTGTTGAAATTATGCCTATTTTATAATTTTTTTCTTTCGCGTATCTAATAAAACTAACGACTTCATTAAAAGGTTGATGTAAGGAGATCCACTTTTTAAAATCATTTTTTATTTGATACGCTCTGGCCTTATCAAGGTATTGTTGTAGTTCAACAGACTTCCATGAATATTCTGAAAGTAACTGTAAGCAATTTTCCTCATAATTTTCTAGAAATGAGTTTTTGGTGACATCATTGAGAGGTTTATGTATTTTTAATATTTCATGTGTTATGAGAATCATTTCCCAGCCATATTTTACCCAAGGTCTAATTTCTATAAATATTTTTGGAACTTGAATATATTTCTCTATATTTAGATATTTACAACTAGTTTTCAGATATTTTTCGCATGCAAGCTTAGAACTAAACCAATACTCATTAATTCCATTAACAATAACACCATCAAAATCAAATAAGATTAATTTCTGATGATGCACTTTATTAGAAAGTTATAACTGGGCCGCTAGGATTCGAACCTAGGAATGGCGAGACCAAAACCCGCTGCCTTACCACTTGGCGACGGCCCAATGAATTTTTATATTAGTACATTTACAGATATTTTTCTATATAAAAATTTAAAAATTCTTTTTATGATTTCCATGGATCAAGTAAAGTCTTTGCTTTTTTAATGGCTTGTGCCATTTTTTCTGGGTTTTCATATATTTTTTGATTTTTTTTAAATGTCTCTTCAATTAATGGTTGTACTAATTTTCTTGCAACACTCCCAAACGCTATGCCATCAGGGATTTGATCCTTTTTGAGAAATTTATAAGTATTGCCATTTGTACCTCCCGCTAATTGTATTAATCCAGGTGGTAATATTGGCTGCATTCGTTCCCATAGTTTTACTGCAGCTTTTGCAGTAGTAGCAGCGATATCACCAGACATTGGCCTCCCATCTAATTGCCAAATTAACTGCACTTTATGTTCAGACAAAATTTCATATCTTTCCCAGAAAGCTTTTGCAAGGTCTTTGGGTTGAGCATTTGACTGAGCTAATCCGCAGCTTACCGATATTTTTTTTAACTTAACGCCAGAATCTTTAATAATTTTTGAAATCTTTTTAAATGCATCTTTTCGATCAATTTCCGTATGGATTTCAACAGCATCTGGTTTTATTTTGAGAAGGATATCTTTTAATGATTCTTGTGATAAATGATATTCATATTCAGTAATTAAATTTAATGGACAACTTGAAATGCATCTCCCACATCCGTAACACTTATTTTTACTTACTCCATATTGACTGATTGCGAAAGTAGGACAAATATTCTCGCATGGTCTTTTACAGTTTGGAGGGCATATATTGGGATCAAATTTGGCTTTACGGAAATGTATATCTTTCCCATCACTAATACTTATCATTAATCCAGGATTTGTCCCAAATGTTTTCTTTGACCAATCTATTCCATTCCTCGCTGCTTCAGCTACTGATGGATCTGCTGCAATATCTATATAATCCACCCCTGCAGCTGCATAAATAGCACAAAGATCTTCAATAGAACCTTTATCTTCATTACTTGCACCGCAAATTAACTTTACCCATTTATTTGAAGCGACTTTTTTGTAATGCGTAGTATTCAATTTTAAAATCTTTCAACTTTAAAATTCATTTGTAATATATTTTCCTAAAGATTGCCACTGCAGATTTCTAGATCCACCCATTTCAACAACAATTTTAATAGTATTGTCATCTTGAGAAATTTTTATTAAACTTGCTAATTCTGATTGAGATAGAACTTGACCTTCAATTAACCAGAGTAACTTTTTCTTATCATTATCATTAAATAATTCTGCGGCAACTGGAATTACTTGTTGAATTTCTCCTAAGGCTCCATTCCTGCCAACATTTTGATGACCAAGATGAGGAGGTCTAATGCCATGTAATTTTAATAAAAAAACTTCTGGATCTCCCAAGCCTCTGGCAGAGGTTATAAATGTTTTAAAGCCCTTTGCGCGCATCCTTCTTAACAAACGTGTTTCACTTCCACCTTCCAGAGGAGCAAAGACTGCTAAGCAACCATGCTTATAGAGATCATCATGAAATTTCTCACCGGAAAGAAGTAATGGCATAAATTTTTTCTAACTAAGCATATGATATTTCATTTTTGGGAACTTGATGATGTACAATTTTAAATTGGTAGTTTTTTACGCTCGAATACTAGCCGAGCCTCTAAATAAAACACCCATTTTTAATGTTTGCGTTAAAAATTTGGATCAATGAGAAACTATCAATTTATTGATAAGTCTCAATCATTAATTAGTTTTTACTTTTAGCTAGTCCTTTAAAAATTTAAGGTATCTAGATAATTAAATTAAAAATTAACTATATAAGCTAGTTTTATAAAATCTCATGTCAATCGGAATTTTAGGAAAAAAATTGGGAATGTCCCAATTATTTGATGAAGAAGGGAATGCGGTTCCCGTTACTCTTATTCAGGCTGGACCCTGCAAAGTTACTCAGCTGAAAACGCAAGAAATGGATGGTTATTCTGCCGTCCAAATTGGATATGGTTTGTCCAGAGAGAAGCTACTAAATAAGCCTCATAGAGGACATCTGGCCAAATCTGGAGATTATTTGCTCAAGCATCTTAAAGAATATAGAGTCGACGAAACTTCGAAATACGAGTTAGGTAGTTCTATTACTGTTAAAAATTTTGAGGTAGGCCAAAAAGTTGATATTAGTGGTAAATCGATGGGGAGAGGATTTTCTGGCTATCAGAAAAGGCATGGATTCAGTAGAGGTCCAATGAGTCATGGTTCTAAAAACCATAGGCAACCCGGTTCAACTGGTGCGGGTACAACGCCTGGAAGAATTTATCCTGGTAAAAGAATGGCAGGAAGATATGGTGGTAAAAATATTACAACTAAGGGTTTGTTAGTAGTTAAGGTTGATGATGAGAAGAACCTAATCATTGTTAAAGGTTCTGTTCCTGGGAAGCCTGGAGCACTACTTAATATTAAACCTAACAATAAGGTTGGAAACAATGGAGGAAATAACTAATGACAACTTTCGAATCATTAAAATGGGATGGCAAAAAAGGTGGCACAGTTTCTTTGGATTTGAAAGGTGCAAAGGAATCCTCTGCTGATGATTTATTACATCGAGCTGTACTCAGACAATTAGCTAATAAGAGACAAGGAACAGCTTCAACTCTCACAAGGTCTGAAGTTAGAGGTGGAGGGAGAAAACCTTATAAGCAAAAAGGTACGGGAAGAGCAAGACAAGGTTCAATTCGTACACCACTAAGACCTGGCGGGGGAATAATCTTTGGACCTAAACCCCGTTCCTACAATTTAGATATGAATAGGAAAGAGAGAAGGTTGGCTTTAAGAACAGCTTTAATCTCACAATCCCCAAATATCAAAACTGTCGAGGATTTTGGTTCAACTATCGATACTCCTAAAACTAAAGAAATTATTGAGGGACTGACTCGTTTGGGAATTGATAATACTAAAAAAGTACTTGTTATCCTTCATAACCCTTCATTAAACATCAAAAAATCAATTCAAAACATTTCAAATGTAAGACTTATGCTCGCAGATCAATTAAATGTGTTTGACATCTTAAATGCTAATCAAATAGTTATTGGAACATCAGCTATTTCTAAAATACAGGAGGTATATAGCTAATGTCTAAATCTTTTGAAAATAGACTTGCAGATGTAATTCGTAAGCCAATTATTACTGAAAAAGCTACTAATGCTCTTGAATTGAATCAATATACTTTTGAAGTTGATCATCGAGCCGCAAAGCCTGATATAAAAGCAGCCATCGAGTCATTGTTTAGTGTTAAAGTTATAGGTGTTAATACAATGAATCCTCCGAGAAGATCGAGGAGGGTAGGCAAATTTGCTGGAAAACGATCTCAAGTTAAGAAGGCTATTGTCCGTTTGGCTGAAGGAGACAAAATTCAGTTATTCCCAGAATCTTAAGGAGTTTTTATCATGGCAATTCGCAAATTTAGACCTTATACCCCTGGAACTCGTCAGAGAATAGTAACTGACTTCAGTGAAATTACAGAAAGAAAACCTGAAAAGTCCCTTGTGGTCAGTAAGCACAGATTGAAAGGTAGAAATAATAGAGGTGTTATTACATGTAGACATAGAGGTGGTGGTCATAAAAGACAATATAGAATTGTTGATTTTAGAAGAGATAAAAGAAATATTCATGCAAAGGTAGCTGCCATTCATTATGATCCCCATAGAAATGCAAGACTCGCACTTCTGTTTTATGAAGATGGTGAGAAAAGGTATATTATTGCTCCTGCGGGAATTAAAGTTGGTCAAAAATTAATTGCAGGGGAATCTGTACCATTTGAAAATGGAAATGCAATGCCATTAGCTGTAATGCCTCTTGGATCAAGTGTTCATTGCGTTGAATTATATGCTGGTAGAGGAGCTCAAATGGTTAGATCTGCAGGAGCAAGTGCTCAAGTTATGGCTAAAGAAGGGGAATATGTTGCATTGAAACTTCCCTCTACTGAGGTCAGACTCGTAAGGAAGGAATGTTATGCCACTCTTGGAGAAGTTGGTAATGCTGAAATAAGAAATACAAAATTAGGAAAAGCAGGTAGAACAAGATGGCTTGGTAGGAGACCTCAAGTAAGAGGTAGTGTTATGAATCCATGTGATCATCCACATGGAGGTGGAGAAGGCAAAGCTCCAGTGGGAAGAGCTGGACCTGTGACTCCATGGGGTAAACCTGCTTTAGGATTAAAAACACGTAAGAAGAACAAACCTAGTAACAAGCTTGTCCTTCGCAAACGCCGTCGCATTTCCAAGAGAAGTAGAGGAGGAAGAGATTCATGATTTCAATTATTTCTAAATTCATTTTTTAATTATGGGACGTTCACTTAAAAAAGGACCTTTCATCTCTGATAGCTTACTGAGAAAGGTTGAAAAACAAAATAATGATAATGATAAATCCGTTATCAAAACTTGGTCGAGATCCTCAACGATTCTTCCAGTAATGATTGGTCATACCATCGCGGTGCATAATGGTAAGGCGCATATCCCCATTTTTATTACTGAACAAATGGTTGGTCATAAGTTGGGAGAATTTGCTCCAACACGGACCTACCGAGGTCATATTAGAGATAAAAAGGGAGCAAGATAATGAATACACCAAAAGAATCTATGAAAACAGCTATTGCACACGGAAACTATATAAGAGGTTCTGCTTCAAAGGTAAGAAGAGTCTTGGATCAAATTCGTGGAAAATCTTACAGAGATGCATTAATCATGCTTGAATTTATGCCATACAGATCTACTGAACCAATCACAAAAGTTTTAAGATCTGCAGTGGCTAATGCTGAACACAATTTAGGAATGGATCCATCAACTTTAATTATTAATTCTGCCGCTGCTAACAGTGGACCCGTCATGAAGAGGTATCGTCCAAGAGCTCAAGGGAGAGCATTCTCAATCAAAAAACAATCATGTCACATCACAATCTCTGTTCAATCTCAAAATTCAGAAATTAAAAAGGAGGAACAAAAATAATGGGACATAAAATTAATCCAACTGGTTTAAGATTAGGCATTACTCAGGAACATCGTTCCAAGTGGTATGCTTCACCTAAATCTTACCCAGCGCTTCTTCAAGAAGATCATAAAATACGTACTTTTGTGCAAAAAAAATATGGAGCCGCTGGTATAAGTGATGTATTGATTGCTAGAAAAGCCGATCAGTTAGAATTGGAACTTAAAACAGCAAGACCTGGTGTGATTGTTGGAAGACAAGGTAGCGGAATTGAAGAACTAAGATCAGGTATTCAAAAAACGATTGGAGATAGAACAAGACAAGTTAGAATTAATGTTGTTGAAGTTGAGAGAGTTGATGCAGATGCCTTTTTACTTGCGGAGTACATCGCACAACAACTTGAAAAGAGAGTTGCCTTCAGGAGAACCATCAGAATGGCTTTACAGAGAGCACAAAGAGCAGGTGTTTTAGGACTCAAGATTCAAGTTGGAGGTAGATTAAATGGTGCTGAAATTGCTAGAACTGAATGGACAAGGGAAGGTAGAGTTCCATTACATACTTTGAGAGCTGAAATTGATTATGCCACAAGAGAAGCCAACACTACTTATGGTGTCTTAGGCATAAAAGTTTGGGTATTTAAAGGTGAGATTCTTTCTAAAGATGAGCAATCCATTCCTGTTGGAAATACTCAAAAAAGAAAGGCCAGTCGAATTCCTCAGCAATTTGAGGATCGTTCTAATGAGAATTCATAGGAGGTTAAAAAATGCTTAGTCCAAAACGTACAAAATTTCGTAAACAGCATCGGGGTAGAATGAAAGGCATTGCCTCTAGAGGTAATAAAATTGCTTTTGGTCAATTTGCTCTTCAAGCTCAAGATTGTGGTTGGGTTACATCTCGGCAGATTGAAGCTAGCAGAAGAGCCATGACAAGATATGTTAAACGTGGAGGTAATATATGGATCCGTATTTTCCCAGATAAGCCAGTGACAATGAGACCGGCTGAAACAAGGATGGGTTCAGGTAAAGGTAATCCTGAATTTTGGGTGGCTGTAGTAAAACCTGGAAGAATACTATTTGAAATGGGTGGAGATGAGATCACTGAAGAGATCGCAAAAGAGGCAATGAGGCTAGCACAATATAAATTACCAGTTAAGACAAAATTTATTACTTCGGAAGATCAGTTAAAGGATACATCTGAGGACGAAAATAGTTTACAAAATTCAAAGGAGGTTAAATCATGAAACTTAAAGAAAGTCTTAAAGAATTTAAAAGTTTGAATAATAAAGAAATTATTGAAAAAATTTCTGAACTTAGAAAAGAACTTTTTGATCTAAGATTTAAACAAGCTACAAGACAGCTAAATGAGACCCATCAATTTAGTATCATTAAGAAGCAGATAGCGCAATTATTGACTCTTTCGAAAAGTCAATCTAGTACATCCGTAAATGATTAATTAAAACTATGGCATTAAAAGAACGAGTTGGTACTGTTGTAAGCGACAAAATGGATAAGACAGTTGTTGTGGCTGTTATTAATAGATATCCACATCCTACTTATAAAAAAATTGTTAGTCGCACAACAAGGTATAAGGCCCATGATCCTGAAAATGAATGTAATACAGGTGATAGAGTGCGCATCAAGGAAACAAGACCTCTAAGTTCACAAAAAAGATGGGCTATAGATGAGATCCTAAATAAACAAGCTAAAGTAAAGGAGAATTCACAATGATTCAACAAGAAACTTATTTAACTGTGGCTGATAATAGTGGTGCAAAGAGATTACAATGCATCAGGGTTCTTGGTTCTAATAGAAGATATGCTCATGTTGGTGACGTGATTGTTGCTTCAGTGAAAGACGCTCTACCAAATATGGGTGTAAAAAAATCTGATGTTGTAAAAGCTGTTATAGTAAGAACAAAGGCTACATTGAGAAGAAATACTGGTAATTCAATTAGATTTGATGATAATGCGGCCGTACTTATAAATGAAGATAAGAATCCAAAAGGGACAAGAGTTTTTGGGCCTGTAGCAAGAGAATTGCGAGATCGCAATTTTACAAAAATTGTTTCATTAGCACCGGAGGTCATTTAAATGTTAGACGCAATTAAAAAGAATAAAATCCCTAAGAAAGTTAAGATGAGGATCAAAACAGGCGACTTGGTTAAAGTTATTAACGGTAAGGAAAAAGGTAAAACGGGAGAAGTCCTAAAAACATTACCCCTTGTTAATAGATTAGTTGTTAAAGGAATTAATTTTAGAACAAAGCATATAAAACCTACTCAAGAGGGTGAAAATGGCAGAGTAGTAACAGAGGAAGCCTCTATTCATGCTTCTAACGTGATGTTTTTTTCTAAAGAAAAAAAGATCACAAGTAAAATTGAATATTTCATTGATAAAGAAGGAGTTAAGAAAAGAAGATTAAAAAAAACAGGTGAATTAATTGATTAATTAATTAATTATTCATCTCTAAATGAGATCTCTTTTATTTCATCTTTCAATTCTGACAAAGACCAGAATTATTTACACAAATTATGACTCTTAAGCATCGTTACAAAGACGCAATTAGGCCAAAGCTTCTTAAAGACCTTGGCCTTAAAAATATTCACCAAGTTCCCAAGGTTATTAAAATAAATATAAATCGAGGGCTAGGAGAAGCGGCTTCAAATTCAAAGGCTTTAGAAGCTTCCTTAAATGAAATGGCTACTATTACTGGTCAGAAAGCATTGGTTACAAGGGCTAAAAAGGCCATCGCTGGTTTTAAGATCAGACAAGGCATGCCTATAGGTTGTGCCGTTACTCTTAGAGGTGACCGAATGTATTCATTTTTGGAAAGATTTATAAACTTAGCATTACCTAGAATAAGGGATTTTAGAGGAGTAAATCCAAAAAGTTTTGATGGGAGAGGCAACTATACTATCGGTGTAAAAGAACAATTAATATTTCCTGAAATCTCCTTTGATAAGATTGATTCTATAAGAGGGATGGACATAACTATCGTTACAAGTGCATCCACAGATGAAGAAGGTAAAGCTCTTCTTAAGGAATTAGGTATGCCATTTAGTAGTAATTAATTTTTAAAATTATGTCAAATCACGATCCAATTTCAGATATGCTTACTCGTATTAGAAATGCGAGTCAAAAAAGGCACTTAACTACAGTAGTTCCTGCCTCTAAAATGTCTAGAAGTATTGCTAAAGTTCTTCAAAAGGAAGGTTTTATCGATGCAATCAATGAGGAAGGAGAAGGATACAAATCTCAATTAATAATTGGGTTAAAATATAGCGGTAAAAATAGATTTCCTACCATTAGATCAATGCAGAGAGTAAGTAAACCTGGTTTGAGGATTTATAAAAATACTAAAGGTTTACCAAGAGTTCTAGGTGGCCTTGGTGTTGCTATAATATCAACTTCAAAAGGTATCATGAGCGATCGAGATGCTAGAAAACAAGGAATTGGTGGAGAAGTTCTCTGCTATGTTTATTAAGGAGAATTTATTATGTCTAGAATTGGAAAAACACCAGTATTGATTCCTGAAAAGGTATCTGTAGATATCGATGGATCAACTGTCACTGTTAAAGGACCTAAGGGTGAATTAAAACGTTTAATGCCTGAAGGTGTTAAATTTCAAAAAAAGGAGAGTGAAATATTTGTCACACCATCAACATCTAAACGCTTTTCAAGAGAAAGGCATGGATTATGCAGAACATTGATTGCCAATATGGTGCAGGGAGTAAGTGAAGGATTTGTTAAGCGACTAGAGATTGTCGGAGTTGGCTCAAGAGCTCAAGTTAAAGGAAAAAATTTAGTTGTTAGCGCAGGTTATAGTCATCCAATAGAAATTATTCCACCAGATGGGATAACTTTTAAGGTCGAAAGCAATACAAATGTATTCGTTTCTGGAATTGATAAGGAAATTGTTGGTAATGAAGCCGCAAAGATAAGATCAATTCGCCCTCCTGAGCCTTATAAAGGTAAAGGCATCAAGTATCATGATGAGAGGATTATTAGAAAAGCTGGAAAGTCCGGCAAAAAATAAATTAACATAAATAATCATGAATTCAATCTCAAGAAAACAACAAACTCAAAAGCGTCATAGAAGACTAAGGCGATTTCTAATTGGAACGAAGACAAAACCTAGGTTATCTGTCTATCGTTCAAATAATCATATTTATGCTCAGGTTATTGATGATCAGGCTCATGCAACTATATGTTCAGCTTCTACAATTGATAAAGAATTTGAAATTAAAAATAATGAATCTTCCTCAAATTGTAATTCTTCCTCAGAGGTTGGATCTTTACTTGCAAAAAGGGCAATCAAAAAAGGGATAAAGGAGGTCGTCTTTGATCGAGGAGGTAAGATATATCATGGTCGAGTTAAAGCTCTCGCTGATGCAGCCAGAAAAGCTGGTTTAAAATTCTAAATACTAATCATGACTGACAAATCAACTAATCAAGACATTCAATCAAGTTCTGAAAAGGTTTCTCCTACTAATCAAGATGAACCTAAAAGAAATAATAGGAAAAGAAATAGGAGAGATTCAAAAAATCTTGAAAGAGATTCAGATTGGCAAGAAAGAGTAGTTCAAATTAGAAGGGTTTCTAAAACTGTAAAGGGAGGAAAAAAAATGAGTTTCCGTGCAATTATCGTTGTTGGGAATGAAAAAGGGCAAGTAGGAGTCGGTGTAGGTAAGGCGGGAGATGTGATAGGTGCGGTAAGAAAGGGAGTAGCTGATGGTAAGAAAAATCTTGTAAGAGTGCCCCTAACTCGCAACAATTCAATACCTACTCTCTCTATAGGTAGAGAAGGCGCAGCTAATGTCTTAATAAGGCCAGCAGCACCAGGTACTGGTGTTATTGCAGGTGGATCTATACGAACTGTACTAGAATTAGCAGGGATCAAAAATGTTCTAGCGAAAAGATTAGGAAGTAAAACTCCTCTCAATAATGCTAGGGCAGCAATGGTTGCTTTATCCCAACTAAGAACCCATAAATCTGTTTCTAGAGAAAGAGGAATTTCTTTAGAACAGCTATATTCTTAAAAATTATGACTTCTACTTTAAATTCCCTTAAATCAAATAAAGGTTCTCGAAAGAAAAAACTTAGAAAAGGACGAGGTATAGCTGCTGGTCAAGGTGCTTCATGTGGATTCGGAATGCGAGGCCAAAAGTCGCGATCAGGTAGACCAACTAGACCAGGATTTGAAGGTGGTCAAATGCCTCTTTATAGAAGAGTTCCAAAATTGAAGCATTTTCAAATTATTAATCAAAAATCTTTTTCAATTATAAATCTCTCTAAACTAAATGACTTTAAAGAGAATGATACTGTGAATGTTGATTCATTAGTTAAACAAGGATTACTCTTTAAACCAAAATATCCTTTAAAAGTCTTAGGGAACGGTGATCTTACAGTTAAATTGAAGGTGCAAGCACATGCTTTTACTAAGTCTGCAAAAGAAAAGATTGAATCATTGGGTGGATCCTGCGAGATAATAAATTAAAATAGTATTGAATTTATAAATTGATGAAGAGTATTCAATATGTTAGTTAAGAAAAGTCGAAATCCTAACGCGTCTGAGATTCTTACTCAACTTTTTTCCAATGAGGAGCTTAGAAATAGAGCTCTAATAACATTAGGTTTACTTTTATTGGTAAGACTTGGAATTTATATCCCAATGCCTGGTATAGATCGAGTTGCTTTCAAAACTTTTATTGATCAAGGTGGACAATTAATAGGATTTTTGGATATTTTTACAGGTGGAGGAATTTCAACTTTAGGAATTTTTGCTCTAGGTATTTTGCCCTTCATTAATGCCTCTATTATAATCCAACTCTTAACAGCAGCTTTACCACCCCTAGAAGATCTACAGAAAAATGAGGGTGAAGCAGGAAGAAGAAAGATTGCTCAAATTACAAGATATGTATCGTTAGGTTGGGGCTTCCTTCAGAGCATTATTTTCTCTCTCATACTTAGGCAATATGCAATTGATGGGATTAGTGATGCTACATTTGTTTTGCAAACATCAATAGCGCTTGTTACTGGTTCCATGGTTGTTATGTGGTTCAGTGAAATTATTACAGAAAAAGGAATAGGTCAAGGAGCTTCACTAGTTATTTTTCTAAATATTGTTGCAACATTACCTAAGGCTCTTAGTTCAACTATTGAAAAGGCACAGACTGGTGATAGAGCAGATGTGTTGGGGATATTAATTTTATTAGGTGTTTTCTTATTAACTATCGTGGGAATAATTTTTGTCCAAGAGGGGGCTAGAAGAATACCAATAGTTAGTGCTAAAAGACAAATAGGTAGTACCTCGCTACTTCCAACACGGCAAAGTTATCTCCCTTTGAAATTAAATGCTGGAGGAGTTATGCCAATTATTTTTGCTTCAGCATTGATATTTTTGCCAATTACAATAGCAAATGTTACTGGCAATCCTGTTTTAATTAAATTTGCTAGTTTACTTAATCCAGGCTCTTCAAATCCTTGGCCTTATGCCTTAACTTTTTTTGGTTTAATTCTTGGGTTCTCATATTTTTATGCATCACTTACCATTAATCCTATTGATGTAGCATCCAATCTCAAAAAGGGAGGAGTAGCAATTCCTGGAGTTAGACCTGGATCTAAAACAACAAATTATTTAACAGGTATTCAAAATAGATTAACTTTACTTGGTGGATTATTTTTGGGCTCAGTAGCAATTATTCCTGCAGCTGTCGAAAGAGCAACAAATGTTCAAACTTTTCAAGGCTTAGGTGCGACTTCATTATTAATTTTAGTTGGAGTTGCAATAGATACGGCAAAGCAAGTCCAAACTTATGTAATTTCGCAAAGATATGAGGGGTTGGTAAATAAATGACGAAAAAGCATTTACTATTTTTAGGACCTCCTGGTGCTGGCAAAGGGACACAAGCTTCTTTAATATGTGAATCAAATTCTTATTTACATCTATCTACAGGAGAATTATTAAGAAAAGAGGTAGATCAGAAGACAACTTTAGGAATTCAAGTTAAAGAAATTATTAATAGTGGTAAATTAGTTGATGATGAACTCGTCTTACAAATTGTTAAACAAAATTTGGCATTGAGTAAAAAAGGTTGGATCTTAGATGGATATCCTCGCAATATATCTCAAGCAAACTCTCTAACTAAAGTCTTAGATGAGCTTAACCAACCAATAGAGAAGGTGTTTTATTTAAATTTAGAGGAAGAAATCTTAGTCAAAAGATTACTTAATAGAGGGAGAAAAGACGATAATGAAAAAACAATAAGAACAAGATTAGACATATATAAAAAAACTACTCAACCACTTATTGGGTACTATAAAGACCTAAATATTTTGGAATATATTGATGGTGACAGAGACTTAAAAACAATATCTGACGACATAAAACAAAAAATGGCTTGATGATGATGTATAATATAGGATTATTATTTTAATGAGAAAAACCTTATGAAGGTTAGAGCCTCAGTTAAAAAAATGTGTGACAAATGCCGTGTGATTCGTCGCCACGGTAGGGTTATGGTCATCTGTACCGCTAGCCCTAGACATAAACAGCGTCAGGGGTAAAACTTTGGCTTTATTTAATTTATATAAATTAAATAAAAATTCAATCGAAACTTTTATTTATTGAAAACAAGTGGCTAGGATTGCAGGAATTGACATACCTCGCGAAAAGCGAGTTGAGATTGCCCTCACATACATTTATGGTATTGGTCTTACTAGGTCTAAACAAATACTATTAAATACTGGCGTTAACCCTGATACACGCGTTAAAGATCTTGCCGACTCAGATGTGCAGAAATTGCGAGGAGCTACCGAGGCATACACAGTCGAGGGAGATTTGCGTAGACAGGAAGGTATGGCTTTGAAACGTCTTCAAGATATTGGTTGCGTAAGAGGTAGAAGGCATAGAATGAGTCTTCCTGTGAGAGGACAGAGAACAAGAACTAATGCAAGAACTAGAAGAGGTTCAAGGAAAACTGTTGCTGGAAGAAAGAAATAATGAAATATAACTTACCAACTTTAATTTTCTAGAAAAAATGGCAGCTCAAGTAAAAAAAACTGGTTCAAAGAAATCCAAAAGAAATGTACCAAATGGGATAGTTCATATCCAAAGTACATTCAATAATACTATTGTTTCTATTACTGATACTTCTGGACAGGTAATTTCTTGGTCTTCAGCTGGAGCAAGTGGATTTAAAGGTGCAAGGAAAGGTACTCCATTTGCAGCACAGACAGCAGCTGAATCTGCTGCGAGAAGGGCCTTGGATCAGGGGATGCGCCAGATTGAAGTACTTGTGCGTGGACCTGGTTCAGGTAGGGAAACCGCCATAAGAGCTTTACAAGTAGCTGGTTTAGAAATAACTCTAATAAGAGATGTAACTCCATTACCTCATAATGGATGTAGGAGGCCTAAACGCAGACGCGTTTAGAGTTTCGTCTCATTTAACACTATTCCTTTATCTTTTTATTTTCCGTGTTGCAATACCAGATTGATCGAATTGACCATCAAGTTTCAGATGATCGTTCCCAAACAGGGACATTTTTAATTGGACCCTTAGAAAGAGGTCAAGCTACTACTTTAGGCAATTCTCTAAGAAGAGTCCTAATGGGAGGGCTTGAAGGAAGCGCTGTTACAGCCGTTCGTATAGCAGGAGTAAATCATGAATATGCTACTGTTCCAGGGGTTAGAGAAGATGTTTTAGATATTCTTTTAAACTGCAAGCAATTGTCAATTAATAGTGCAAGTAATGAAGTAGAGATTGGTAGATTAGTAGCCACAGGTCCTATGGAAGTTAAAGCTAATGATATACAATTTTCTTCACAGGTTGAAGTTGTGGATGGAGAAAAACCAATTGCCACTATTCAAGATGGACATAATCTTGAATTAGAAATTCACGTTGAAAGAGGAACAGGATACCGACCTGTAGATAGAAGAAATGAAGAGACAACATCTATTGATCTTCTACAAATTGATGCAGTCTTTATGCCCGTAAAAAGAGTCAATTTTACGATTGATGAAACTGCTGTTGCAGAAGGAGGAACTGGTAGAGAAAGGTTAAAGATGGAAGTTGTTACTGATGGATCTACTACTCCTGATGATGCAATAGCAGAGGCCGCTAATCAATTAATAGAACTCTTTCAGCCTCTTGCAACTGTTACAATGGTTGAGGAGATTCCTGAAGAGCCAGAACCATCTCCTGAAGCTCAAATTCCTTTAGAGGAGTTAAACTTATCAGTCAGAGCATATAATTGCTTGAAAAGAGCTCAAGTTAATTCAGTATCAGATTTGATGGGTTTCAGTTATGAGGATCTTCTCGAAATTAAAAACTTTGGCTCGAAGTCTGCTGATGAGGTTATTGAGGCTCTTGAGCGCATTGGAATCTCAATTCCTCAAAGCAGAACATCTGTTTAACTATTTTTAGATTATGAGACATCAATTAAGAGTTCCACTATTAAGTAAGCCTGCTGATCAGAGAAAAGCACTTCTAAGAGGGCTGACAACCCAGCTAATTAGAGAAGGCAGAGTAACAACGACAAAGGCAAGAGCAAAAGCCTTAAGGAATGAGGCTGAAAAAATGATAACTCTAGCTAAAGATGGTTCATTAGCCTCTAGAAGAAGGGCGCTTGGATACATATACGATAAAAAATTGGTACATTCACTATTTGAGAAAGCTCAAGAAAGATATGGAGATAGAGAGGGGGGATATACGAGGATTGTTAGAACTGTTCCAAGGAAAGGTGATAATGCTCAAATGGCAATAATTGAACTTGTATAGGAATATTTTACTAATCCTTTGAAAAGAGTTGCATTATCCATTCAATATGATGGAACAAACTTTTCTGGTTGGCAAAGACAAAAACAGGCAAATACAGTACAAGAAACTCTTGAAGAAGCATTAAAAGCAATTTCTTACAAGAATATTAAAACTTTTGCTTCGGGTAGAACTGATGCTGGCGTTCATGCTGCAGGCCAAGTTGTTCATTTTGATACTGATTTTGTTATTCCAGAGGATAAATGGTCAGGTGCTTTAAATGGCAGGCTACCTAAAAATATAAGGATTACTGAATCTGTGGGTGTTCCGACTTCATGGCATGCGTGCTATTCAGCAATTTATAGGCATTACAGATATGTAATAAATAACAGTAAATTGCCAAATCTTTTTTTAAATAATTGGTCTTGGCATCGTTATCAAAAAGAACTTAATACAATAAAAATGAATAATGCTTTAAGTACTCTAAAAGGTAAACATGATTTTTTTGCATTCCAAAAAAGTGGAAGTAACAGATCAACGTCAATTACGACAGTGAAAGATGCTCAATTAAGTAAAAGCGGGCAATTGATTTTTATTGATATAAAAGCTACTGGATTTTTGTATGGAATGGTAAGGTCCATAGTTGGTCAGTTAGTTTTAGTTGGTGAAAATAAAATAACTCCTGATGCATTTTATCAAAGGTGGTTAAATAAAAAAAAAGAAGAAGTTCATGAATCTGCCCCAGCAAAAGGGTTGTGTTTTGTTAATGCAGTATATAAAGATAATGTTTTTAAAAAGTTGAATTATCATGATCTCTTTCCTAAATTCTTAATAAGTGGTCATTCTTGAAATTCATCTTTGAAAAGCTAATATTCTTAAAAAATAATTGTTTAAAATTCCCTAATGATATATGATTATAAATTGTTTCAGATTTGAATAGCATTGTTTAATGAATAAAACCTCTACTCCCTCCTTAACTTCTATAAAAAGAAATTGGTTTTTGGTTGATGCTAAAGGCCAAACTTTAGGAAGATTGGCTTCTGAGATAGCGAATGTTCTTAGAGGAAAAAATAAACCATCATTCACTCCGCATCTAGATACAGGTGATTTTGTGATTGTGGTTAATGCTGAGAAAATTGAAGTTTCTGGGAAAAAAGCTTCACAAAAACTATATAGAAGACATTCCGGTCGACCTGGAGGTATGAAGATTGAAAAATTTGAAACTCTTAAAGATAGAATTCCAGAGAGGATTATAGAGCAAGCAGTGAAAGGTATGCTGCCTCATAATTCTTTAGGAAGACAACAATTTAAAAAATTAAAGGTATATAAGGGCCCTGAACATCCTCATGATGCGCAGAATCCTGTATTATTAAAAGGTTAGATTATTTTCATGAATAGCCAAGTAAAAAACAAAGCTGTATACTGGGGTACTGGCAGGAGAAAAACTTCTGTCGCTAGAGTTAGGTTGATCCCCGGGAATGGACAAATTAAGATAAATGGTCGTTCAGGCGATGATTATTTAAATTTTAACCCGTTACATCTTAATGCTGTAAAAGCACCTCTTCAGACTTTAGGACTTGAAAGTTCTTATGATATTTTTGTTAATGTTTATGGAGGAGGTTTGACTGGTCAAGCAGGAGCCATAAAACAAGGAGCTGCTAGAGCTCTTTGTGAATTATCAATTGATAATAGAAAACCTTTGAAGACGGAAGGTCACCTTAGTAGAGATCCAAGAGCTAAAGAAAGAAGAAAATATGGCCTTAAAAAGGCTAGAAAAGCCCCTCAATACTCAAAACGTTAACTTATCATGCCAAAACCAGAAATTCATCCAAAATGGTACCCGGAAGCCAAAGTCATTTGTAATGGCGAAGTTGTCATGACAACGGGTTCTACACAACCTGAATTACATGTAGATGTGTGGAGCGGTAATCATCCATTTTTTACTGGAACACAAAAAATTCTTGATACTGAGGGTAGAGTTGATAGGTTTATGAAAAAATATGGTATGGGATCTACCGATGAATCAGATAAAGATAATGCCTCTAAATAAATAAAAGCCTAAAATATTTTAGTAACAAGCCTAAATTGGAATACTCAATATTATTATCAAGGTTAAAAACCGCTTCAGATAGTTTTAACACTCTAGAAATACAACTTGCTGACCCTGACATTTCAAATAACCCTAAGAAGCTTGAATCTATTGCAAGGGAGAGATCTAAGTTGGAACCTTTGGTGAATGATTTCAATGAATTATTAAAAATAGATAGTGAAATAGAAGATTCAAAAAAACTCCTTAAAGAAAGTAAGGGTGATAAAGAGATGGAAACATTAATAAATGATGAATTAATAGCCTTGCAGAAAATAAAAGATTCATTAATTCAAAAATTAAAAATTGCTCTTTTACCCAAGGATCCAAGAGATGATAGAAGTGTGATGCTAGAAATCAGAGCAGGTGCTGGAGGTAATGAAGCTTGTATATGGGCTGGAGATTTAGCAAGAATGTATGAAAGATATGGACAAAAAATTGGTTGGTCCGTTAAACCAATTAGCGCTTCTGAATCCGATATGGGCGGCTTTAAAGAATTAGTCATATCTGTAAAGGGTGATTCAGTTTATAGCCAACTAAAATTTGAAGCTGGTGTTCATAGAGTTCAAAGAGTCCCCGCGACTGAATCTCAGGGCAGAGTTCATACCTCAACTGCTACTGTTGCAGTTATGCCTGAAGTTGATCCTGTTGAGGTTAAAATTGATCCTACGGAAATAGAAGTTGGAACTGCGAGGTCTGGGGGTGCTGGAGGCCAAAATGTAAATAAAGTAGAAACAGCTATAGATCTTTTGCACAAACCAACTGGTATAAGAGTATTTTGTACCCAGGAAAGATCGCAATTACAAAACCGTGAAAGAGCGATGGAAATTTTACGAGCTAAATTATATGAAATTCAATTAGAGGAAGCGAATAAAAAAGAAAGATCAGAAAGATTAATGCAAGTAGGCACTGGAGATAGAAGCGAAAAAATAAGAACTTATAATTATAAAGATAATAGAACAACTGAT
Source organism: uncultured Prochlorococcus sp. (assembly GCA_902627325.1). Taxonomy (GTDB): domain Bacteria; phylum Cyanobacteriota; class Cyanobacteriia; order PCC-6307; family Cyanobiaceae; genus Prochlorococcus_A. The sequence goes on from CACOIM010000009.1 coordinate 43,426, forward strand.
CATAGATTGGGATGTAATTTTTCTTTAGAGCCAATACTTTCTGGTCAACTAGATGAAATATTGAATGCTTGTATTGCAAAAGAGCAAAAAAGACAAATGGAGCAGTTTAATATGAGTGAAGATTAATACCAAATTTATATCTTATGCTGCAATGCCAATTACATATTTGCTCCACTCTTTGTGTTTACCTGAATCAATTTGCTTTGTAGCTTCAAAATTAAGATTGCTTAAAGGTTTATAAGGTTTCCTTTTTAGAGGCATATTTGCTTCTTCAGGTGTCTTATTCCCTTTTTGAACATTACATCGTAAACAAGCTGTTGTTACATTTTCCCAACAATCACCTCCTCCTCTACTCCTAGGCAATATGTGGTCAATAGATAAATCACGGCCTTTATAGCTACAGTATTGACACATATTATTGTCTCTCAGAAGTATATTTTTTCTTGAAAGTGCAACTTCTCTATATGGAACTTTGACGTAATAACGAAGTCTTATAACTGTGGGCAATTTTTTCCCATTATGGATATTGTAAGAATTATCTTCTTCCAAGCTTTCAGCCTTACCTTTTAACATTAAAATAATAGCTCTTCGCCATGAAGTAATGTTTAAAGGTTCGTAAGAAGCATTTAAAACGAGAGTCTGGCTCATGCCAATTTCCCAATTACATGTCATGCTAACTGTATATTTATATAAACGCATATAAAATGCGAATTTGAAATGCAAAGCGGACTTAAAAATTTTAAATATGATTCTCAAATTGTTTCTCATTCGTTAGTTTCTTTAGACCCAACTCAGAGAGCCTGGATTGAGGTTAGTGGGAAATCAATAGAACATAATGTTAGAGAAATTAAATCATTGTTAAAAAATGGCTGCCAATTTATGGCAGTTGTTAAAGCTGATGGATATGGTCATGATGCGAAATTCGTATCTCAGAATGCAATTAAAGGAGGTGCTGATAAGCTTGGGGTCGCAACATTAAAAGAGGGTTTATCTTTAAGATCAGAGGGAATAGAAGAACCAATTCTTGTACTAGGAAATATATATACGAGAAAGGATTTATTAATTTGCTTCAAAAATAATTTAATGCCCACTATTAGTGATATTGAACAATGTATTATTTGCGATGAGATAGGGAAAAAATACAAAAAATTATTTTATATTCATTTGAAGATTGATACAGGGATGTCTAGGCTTGGGTTTGAATCTAAGAATTTTGTTCAAAGTTTTGGAAATATTATTTCGTTTGAGAATATTAAAATAGATGGTATTTATAGTCATCTTTCAACTGCTGATGCTTTAGATGCTTCACATGAAAGTAGTTATGCAAATATACAGCGAAGAACTTTTCTTCAATTGCTTTCTGATCTCTCAATTAAAAAATATCCAAATATTAAAATTCATTTAGCAAACTCAGCCGGTACATTAATAGATAATGATTTCCATTTTGATATGGTAAGAGTTGGATTATGTATGTATGGATATAAACCTTCGCAATATCAAAGCCATTTAAAACTTAAACCAGCAATGTCGCTTAAATCAAAGGTTAGTTTTATAAGAATAGTTGATAATAATGTTGGAATAAGTTATGGGAAAAAATTTATAACAAGCAAAAAAACTAAGTTAGCGGTTATTAGTATTGGTTATGCAGATGGAATTTATAGAACGCTATCTAATAAAATTTCATTGATACATAACGGGAAAAAGTATCCTCAAATTGGTTCAATTACGATGGATCAACTAATGATTGATATCACAGGTGCAAATGACATAAATGTTGGGGATACTGTAACACTTTTAGGCAGTGATTCAGGTCAATGTATTTCGCCTGTTGATTGGGCTGATGCTGCAGAAACCATACCTTGGGAGATTCTATGTGCTTTTAAAAATAGATTGCCTAGAGTTCAAATCTGATAGACATTTCGATTAACTAAAAAGTTTTGTAGGTTTGCCCAAAAGTTGATAACCTATTATTAGTGGAGAGGTGGCTGAGTGGTTGAAAGCGGCTCCCTGCTAAGGAGTTACAGGAGGTAACTTTTGTCGAGGGTTCGAATCCCTCTCTCTCCGTACCATTGAAGATTCAGGAAGTTCTATAAGGTTCTAAAAGCGTTGGTATAACTGAAAAACAATCTGATTGATGTTTTACTGGGTTCCATGAGTATTCAACCATTATGCAATATTTGTTGTTGGTAATGTTGTTGGTATGCAAAAGGTAAGATATTCAATATCCCAATTATAGTAATGGTTCTCAGGAAAAGTGTTGTTGGTAGACTATTATTTTACAAATCAAAATAATCAAACCTAGTGTTTGCAATGTTTCTTAGGATTGAGTGGTTTCAGAAATGGTGGAAATTATAAGTCACGCGACTGCATGCACTCTGACACGCACTCTTGGCACTCTGGTATGTCCTATGTGCGTACGCGTTGTCTAAATGTATAAAATTGCTGTGTAATTATATCTCTAAGATAATACTTGAAAAACTGTGAGAATGTAGTGATTGCAATGGATTATACTAAAATTATATGGTTACGCGTAAACAATAAAAATGTACGGAAAAATGGGGGTGCGTTTTGCGTAGATGCTGTCTAAGTGGGTTTCCTAACATAAAAATTTGTAGAGATATTCAAAACACTAAATAGATATACATCCGACACATGACAAGATCGTTGGGATGTATAGAGATACAAGTTTTCAGTCATAGTGGGACTGTTTGGGTACTAATCTTTATATCAACGGTGATGAATATGTTCTTTCCTAATAACCAGTAAGAGGTGGTAAGAGCGAGGTGTGTCTGGATCTGACTGATAAATCGCAAATCAAATTATGTTCAAGACAAAGATACAGGATAAGGTCAGAGATCATCTCATCCAGAAGTGTGATTTCAACTGCTATGCACCTGACTACTTATTATCCATAGACTACTTTTCGGACTACTCAAGACAAGAGATCCAGAAGAATCATAAGTGGATTACTAAAGTAGTGTCTGATGTGTTCAATCCTTATGATAGGAACCCTATACTATGGGGATTCTTTATTGAGAAGGGTAAGAAGACTATCAAGAAGTATGGTAAACAGACTGTATTCAATACTATTACTGAAGGTTATGAACTAGATGATGATATTGAGGTTGTAGATGGTACTAGGCATACACATGCATTGCTATCACTACCTTATGTTGACTTAGGTAAACCCAATAAGAATATGAGGAAACTGTGGAGACACATGTTCTATGACATAGGTGGCAATCCACCACATTGGATGTTTGAGGATGGCAATCAATATGAACTAAAACTTGAAACCCTAGAGTTTGCAATCAAAGACAGGTGTGCAAACTTTCTTGGTTCTGGTGAACAAGCACTTGATATCCAAACTGTTGATAATAATCGGCAGTTTGATGGTACATGTGCAAGAGGATGGCACGGTGCCTTGCACTATGTCACCAAGCAGATCAAGGAGCAAGATGACTGGTACGAGGTGTTTGATGATATCAATTCTAATGTTCTTGATAACGACCCAATAGTTTTACAACCATGACAGAAGACAGTTCAGCACAGAGATTATCCCTTTATGTGTCACGTAGGAATAAGAAACACCTACCATTGATCCATGAGGTGATGGAAGAATACGACTTGAATATGACAGACACCTTTTTCAAATTATTGAAAGAGAAGCATGCTGATATTCAGAATAGAAAACTACGTAAGGAACTAATAGGAGTCTGATGTCTCAATCTACTGTGTATATCTCATCTACTGCAAAACAACAACTTAGAGAGATAGCAAGAAAACATTTCACCAAAGAATCTCAAATTTTAGAGAAG
>CACOIM010000010.1 GCA_902627325.1 uncultured Prochlorococcus sp.
TGATCCAGCGGTAAAAGGGACATTGAGAGCTTTAAAAGCCGCACATAAATCAAGTGTGAAGAAAGTGATACTGACATCTTCAATAGGTTCAATAGTTTATGGACATAATAAAGAAATATGCGATCCAAGTGACTGGACTGATATCTCCGTTCCTGTTGGAGCTTATATAAAGAGTAAAACATTAGCTGAGAGAGCAGCTTGGAATTATATTGATAATTTAAAAGAAAAGTCTTTTAAAATGACTTCGATACATCCTGGAATGGTATTCGGTCCATTACTGAGTAATCAAATAAATTCAACCTCGGCAAGTCTTATTATAAAAATGATTAAAGGCGATTTCCCTGCCTTACCAAATATTTATTTTTCAGTAGTAGATGTTAGAGATGTAGCGAAATTGCATGTGGAATCATTAACTAATAGTAAGAGTGATTTTAAAAGGATAATTACCTCATCATCTAAAGCAATTTCATTCTTAGAGATTTCAAAGATTTTGAGGAAAATAGGGCATAAAAAATCAACACTTAAAATAGTTCCTGATCAAATAATAAAATTATTAGCAATATTTAATAAAGATATGAAAACTTCAGAATCTATGATTAAGAGAGGTAATTTTTCCTTGGATTTATCCACAACAAATGAAATTTATAATTGGCAACCTACACCTTTCTATACAACAATGTTAGATATGAGTAATTCTCTAAAGGAATTTTTGTAGAAATAAAGAAATTTAACATTGAAAGAATTATTTATTAATACCTTCCAGCAAGAAACATTATCTACTAAAAAATCTATTTAATTGTCTAAAATGGTTATCTGGTGAATTTAGTATTTGATATGAATGAAAAAAACAGCATTGATAATTTTGATGATTTCCTAAATCAGGCAGATTTTTCATTAACTAAAAATCTTAATGCAGATCCTCAATCTACAGTTGATGGCAATGATCACATTCCTCGACAGGTATATTCTGGACATTATGTACCTGTTACACCCACAGCATTGACTTCTCCCAAATATATATCTCATAGTGGACAATTTTTTAAGGAATTAGGTTTAAGTGATAAATTAATTGAAGACGAAAATTTCACTCAATTCTTTTCTGGTAATCATAAAGTTAAAACAAAAGATTTGAATGATTTTGGTTGGGCGACTGGTTATGCCTTATCAATTTACGGAACAGAATATAACAGTCAGTGTCCATTTCGAACGGGTAATGGTTACGGAGACGGAAGAGCTATATCTATTTTTGAAGGAGTTTTTAAAGGCCAAAGATGGGAAATGCAATTAAAGGGATCAGGTCCTACTCCATATTGTCGTGGTGGAGATGGGAGAGCTGTTCTTCGCTCTAGCATTAGAGAATTTCTAGCTCAAGAGTTAATGCATTCTTTGGGTGTCCCTACAACAAGAGCATTGACACTCTTTGTCTCAGAAAAAGATATGGTTAAACGACCATGGTATCAAAATGATTCTGAATCATTTGATCCTGACATTATGGTTGATAATCATATTGCTATAGCTACAAGAGTTGCACCTTCTTTTTTGCGCATAGGTCAAGTTGAGTTATTTGCAAGGCGTGTTAAAAATAAATCCCATGATCAATCATTTAATGAACTTAAAATGATTATTGAGCATTTAATTGATCGTAATTATAAGAATGAAATTAATAAAAAAAAGCCTTTTTCAGAACAAGTTATTGAATTAGCTTATATATATAGAAAGAGACTTACTTCTCTCGTGGCTAATTGGATTCGAGTCGGATATTGTCAGGGTAATTTTAATAGTGATAATTGTGCTCTTGGAGGATATACACTTGATTATGGTCCATTTGGATTTTGCGAATTGTTTGATCCTCATTTTCAACCATGGACAGGTGGGGGAGATCACTTCTCATTTTTTAATCAACCTTTAGCAGCGGAATTAAACTTTAAAATGCTATGTTCTTCTCTTAAACTTTTAGTTGAAAAAGATAAAAATTTGTCAAATAATCTCGATGAAGTTAGCAGTGGATTTTCTAAGTGCATGGAAGAAGAAATTCAAATAATGTGGAGTAAGAAATTAGGTATCAAAAGATATGATGAAAATCTTATTAAAAAACTTTTTAATTTAATGATTGTTACTCAAGTAGACTTTACTAAATTTTTCAGAAAATTATCCATTATTCCTAATAATGTATTTGATCTAAAAGAAAGTTTCTATAAACCGTGTTCAAGAGAGCTTGAAACAAGTTGGAATATTTGGTTGAAATCTTGGAAAAGCTCTTTAGATAAAAGTGGGGACATCAAGGATATTTCAAATTCTATGTTACAAATAAATCCAAAATATACTTGGAGGGAATGGTTAGTTGTTTCTGCATATGAGAAAGCTGAAAAAGGAGATTTAAGCGAATTTAAGGAGTTGCAAAATATATTTAAAGATCCTTATGGAGATAATTCATCGGAATTGAATAAAAAATATGATCGCTTAAGACCTTATAAATACTTTAATATTGGAGGGATATCACACTATAGTTGCTCTTCTTAGATTAATTGTTCTATTTAAAAATAAGTTATTAATCAAATAAATTTATATTTTAAGTTGACATCTTCTTTGTTTACAGTAATTTTAAATTAAATAACATATAAAAAAAATGAAAAAAATTTATAAAAAATATAATGAATTAATCAATCTTGCTGAAAATGCTAATGGAAGAAAAGAAGTAGTAAGTCTTTTAAAAAAAGCTGCAAAATTAAAGTCTATTTCTGAATATAAAACTGCTGCATAAATTACTATTAATAAAGCTATATAATCTGAAGTGAAATTATTTTTAGGTAATTTTAATTAGAATTTTTTTTCATTAATATTAAACATTTACAAACCATAATCTTCAATATTTTGAGCGATACTTCTCAAAAACTCTACTATTTCAGAATCATCGCAATTAGTATCATCCTTTAGTCCAATTAATTCATCTTTAATTGCAACATTAGTGGACCACCAAATACCTGTACTATTTGTATCATCAAAGTCAAATTTACCCATATTTTTATTAGTTAAATTTAATATTTAAAATTTATAATAACCTTTTAATAAAAATTTAGAAATAAACTACTTATGATTAGATTAATTAGTTATTAGCAAAATTATTTAATTTATAAAGTTTTAGGTAGTTGATTTATCAATAGCAAGTAAAAGACCACCGATCAGGGAGATATTCATGATCAAATGAATTGGATCAAAATTTACTATGTGAAAAATTACAGTAGTTGGTATTAAAAAAATAAGTAAAAGAGAACTGCCCAGTTTTATTTTTTTTGTAAATATTAAAAGGAATGATCCAATTACTAAAACTAAAATGGCTGCGACTAAAAATATTGCTGATAAAATCTCTGGAAAACCTTGTGCAGCGATATATTTGGTTTTTCCACCAAAATCTAGAATTTTGCTTGGAATAGCGTTTATGAATATTGCACTTAAAAATAATCTGCCAAGAAAATTTAGAGAATAAAAACTTTTAAAATCCATAATTTTTGCGTTATTAATTTATAAATAACTAAAAACAATAAAAAATTCAATCTTTTTAAGCGGTAAAGCGTTTATTTGTATTATTTTACTTTAAATTAGTTATATATTTTTCTTATGTAATTACAGATAATAATGAGATTTTTCTAAGTAGATCTTTAAATTTCCATATGCAAGTAAGAAAATTAAATTCCTTTATAAAAAATAATTAAACTAGTTGTCTTCATTAAGATCTGAGTATTCAATCTCTTTTGATAGTGGTAATTGTGAAGCACTATTTGTAGATTCGACTAGTAACTCAGTTAAAGCCTTATTCTTTTTTGAACTTTCCGCAATGCTGCCTAGAGCTCCAAGTGATGCACTTGTGCTTAAAGAGGTAGCTATGATTCCAAAATATATGCTTTTATCCATATCTTTTGATTTAAATCCAAAAGCATAAATTAATGTTCCAAATACCCCGATACTTGCAAGAACCTTGCAACTCAAGCCACTCCAACAGCGCGCCTCTTTAGCAGCTTTAATTTGTTCTTCCATATTAAAATTTAATATTTACAACCAATTTAATATCTTTTAGCTTTCTGCCAATCAGAATAAATACTATTTTTTCTAAATTTAATAATTTTGTAATTTTATATTTTTTGTTTTGTATACTTTGTTTTATAAGCATTGATATTTACTTAATTAATGTATTTTGAATCTTTAATTTGTGGGATAAACAACGCCATAATAAATGTATAAAATATTACATTAACGAGTAATATTTTACCGGCCGAAGCTTTGTGTCTGCAAAATTACCTTAAAGTAATGAAGATTATTTAAATAAAATGGTTACAACTTCTAGCGATCCAACTCTACTTATAGTTTTAGGAAGTATTGGTGTCCTTCTATTTGGCGCTATCGGATACGGAATTTACACAACTGCAGGTCCGAAATCTAAGGAATTAAGGGATCCAATTAAGGAACATGCGAGGATGCATGAACTAGGAATTGCACATGGACATGGCAAAGATAATAAATAGTTAAATTTTTTTAAATAAAAATTTTATGAGATTATCAAAAATATCTATTTTTTATTTGATAAATAAAACTTCTTAATTAATTTGTTCATATCTTCTTTTTCATCAATACTTAACTTATAAGAACAAATAGTTTCAACATCTTTTGCGAAATTACCTGTTTTTTCTAATTCTTCATTTAGTGCTTTAAAGTTAACCGAATCAAAGAAGTATTCATATTTTAATATCCTCTCATTATCAAGACCTTTAAATAGATTTTTCTCCAAGGAATCACAATACTTGTATGCTAAATAATTTTCAATATTGGTAACATTTGAAAATGCAGATTCACCGTATAAAAAAAGAGTTGAGACAAAAATAATGTTTATAAGTATTAATTTAAAAGAAGAAACTAACTTTAGAAATAATTTATAGATTTTATAAACCATACAAAAATTTTACTAAATTATTTTTTCTTATTATCTAATTTACTGATAAAGTTCTTTATTAATGGTGGTGCAATTAGTGCATAAATAATAAAAATTAGAACAAATATAGATATTTGAGTATTGTTCATATCTTTTCAGTTATATATTTGCTAAAAAATAATTTCTTATTCTATTCTATTATTATAGTTTATTTGCTTTAAAAATCATGTCTAGTGATAACAATCTAGAAAAAAGTAGTCAGGATTATAAAAAATCACAGTATGGTAGTTGGTACAAAAAAAGTGCTGAAAATAAGAAAAAAATTCCTGATCCACAAGAAAACTCTTTTTTGAATAAGCTTAAAAAACTTTTTAAAAAATAAAAAATTTATAAATTTAAAAAGTTGGATATATTAATTATTTGACTTGATAAACTTTAGATCGACCATTACATTTTCTAACAGCCCAAGGAATTGTTTTATTAAAGCTTTCCTCCTTAATGCAAGTGTTCTGATAATCAGCCCATATTCTCAATGGGCCTAAATTTATTGCTATTACACTAAAAATGATAATTAAAGAAAATATAGATAATAATATTAATGTATAAATTAAATTTATATTCTTATTTTCCATTTTAAATAATATATTAATTTGACTCTAATTTAATTTAAAAAAAAAACAATATTAATTTTCTAGTTAATTAAAAAAAATGTATTTTACTCAGGGTTGTAAATTATTCTTTAAAACGTAAAATTTATAAATAGGAATATCAAAATAAAATGCCTCCCTATCTAAATCTAATTTTGTATATTACAGCCGGTTCTGCCCTTGGTTGCTTGATGCTCTTTACAGGCATACCTGCAGCACCTCTTTTAGGAGCGATTATCGGGGCAGGTCTGTTGAGTATAACTGGCAAGATTGAAATAGCTAATTGGCCTTTAGGTACAAAAACTTTATTAGGTATTGGTATCGGCACCGTTATTGGGACAGGAATTAATAGGGAGACATTAGGAGAACTGCAAGTGCTTTGGAAACCAGCATTGCTAATAACATTATCTCTTCTATTAACAGGATTATTAGTCGCATTAGCCATAAGTAAAATTTTAGGAATAGATCCTATCGTGGCTATTCTTGGCTCTGCGCCTGGTGGAACTATTGGGATGAGTTTGATAGGGGCTGAATATGGAGTAGGAGCTGCTGTAGCGGCTCTTCATGCAGTTCGTCTAATAACTGTCCTACTTTTAATACCAGCACTACTAAATTTATTTGGCTTTCATAATAATATCGATTTGCCAAAATAAACAAATATCTAACTTTTTAAGGTTTATATATTTTCTATATTAACGCTTCAATGAAAGTCTTTAGAACTTCTTTAAACGTTAAAAAAGAATTATCCAATTGAGATTTTCCAAAAGAGATTAAAATTGGTATTCCTACAATTATTCCACTGAAAAATATAATTATAAATATACATGCAATCCTAATAAGCCATTTTGTAAAGGGATCAATTATTTTTATTTTTTCTAAGTTGATTATTTCAGATTCTTTACTTTGATTTGAAGAAAACATCTTAATTATTTAATTTGTTAATCACATTAAAATAACAACTAAACTTTATCAAGAATACTTGATACAATGACTTGTCAAATTCATAAAATGATATATTAATAAATTATATAAATACTGGAAGTTATATAATATTTTTTAAATTAAAAATATCTAAATTAACTTTTTAGCTTCTTTTTATGCTTTTCACTTGTAAGTCTTTTTCTAGTATATCTTGCTTTAATAGCTAAATCAGTAATTGAATAAATACTAAATAATAAAATCAATATTCCTATAGGATATTTCATTTCAAATTTAATAAATAATACATGTATAACATTTATTAAAGAATTTTCAATAATTTTAATATTTTATCTACAAATATATGGATAAATAGATTTTAATCTTTTTTAAATTTAAATCTTCAATGTTACATAACAATTTATTAGATTATCTTTTTCTCTGATTGATTTCTTTATCTATAATCCCAATTAATGGCATTATGAAGTTTGCATTAATGCCCACAGTAAACCAAAGATATAAAATTATAAAAACAATTTTAAGAGATAAATTATTAGGTATAGAAATGTATAGTTTGAAAAATGAAGCTAAAAATAAAGTTAAAATTCCTACCACAAAGAAAAATTTTATAAAAGAATAAATATTAATATTCTTTATTTTCATAAAATTGTAAGGAAGATTATATTTTTTAATTTTACTACTTTTAAGTAATAAATCTTATGTTATTTAGGAAAGTAGTTAATAAGAATTGTTTTATATGAAAGTAATAATAAAATAAATCTATAAGTTTCTTCAATTTAAATTTTTTGACCAATTAACAATATTTAAGAATTTCCAAAACCAAAAAATGAATTAGATATGAATAAAAAACTGAAAAATAATAAAAATCCTAATCCAATCCAAGATAGCAATTTTAAAAACTTACCATACTTGTTTATTTCGGGTACTAAATCACTATTTATTGTATCCATTGCCATCCATGCAAATACAGGCGCTGATAAGAAACTTCCTGTCATTGCACCAAATACAAAATCTTTGACTCCAATTCCTCCTGATTTAGCTAAAAGCAGTGCAATTAATGAGGCAAAAATATGAATAACCATCCAGTTCTGAAATCTAGTTTGTTCGAAAGAAGATTCTATCCTTCCTAAATCTGTTCCTCTAAGAAGTCCTTGAATTGATGAAATGCTTCTTGGATAAGCATCTAGGCATGTCAATGTTGTACTAAACATTGCGGCGAAAGAAGCTGGAATTATTATCCATTTTGACCACTCTCCTATTGATTCGGTATAAAGTTTAATTAGATTCTGGGCAAATGACACTCCACTTCCAGACAACATACCATCACCAGTCCCATACATAGTTATTGCTCCCAATGTTACAAAGAAAATTGCAGTTATTATCGTTATTAAGTATCCAAGATTAAAGTCAAATTCGGCTTCTTGAACTGTAGGCCTATATTTGGATTCCTTGTTTTTGGAAAACATCCAAAGTGAAGGCCATACACATAGTTCAACTGGACAAGGCATCCAACCCATCAATGGTATAAGAAAAGATAAATTAGATAGTCTCCAGGGGCTTGTTTCTGGGTTGAAAAAAGTTGCAGTTAGATCGTTGTTTAAGCTGCCATTTATTAATAAAGAAATAACTGCGAAAAAAGTCAATATTGTAAGTAAAGAAACCAATATTTTTGATAAATTATCTAAGGCTTTGTATTTACCAAATATTAATATAAAGCCACATATAACCAAAACTATAATTGATAAATCCATCGGTGGAAAATTTGAAAATAATGGAATATTTGTCAAAAGAACACCCGAGACGAAGCTAACAGCTGCAATTGTAAAAGTTCCTGTCACTAAACTAATAATCAGAAAGATAGGAAGGTATAAAGAATTTCTCTTCTTAAAACCCTCTAAGAGTGTCATTCCTGTCGATGCAGTAAAGCGGGTTCCAACAAGTAAGAATGGATATTTCAGAAAATTTGTAATGAGTATTAGAACAATTAATGAAAATCCAAATCTTGCACCAGCTGTGGTCGATGACATAAGATGAGAACCTCCAATTGCAGCACCTGCAAAAATTATTCCAGGACCTATAACATTTTGGATTTTTGAACTAAACAAAGACATATTTTTTGTTATTTAAGTCTATTTTCTCTTCTTTTCCTTGGTTGGGCAAGATTATGTATTTTGAAAACAATTATTTTGTTCTTAATAAATTTGCCTAAACCATTATTAACTAAAGTAATTTATAAATTTCTTTTAAATTAAGATATTATTTCTAACCATTTATTTTTCCAATCCTTTGAACTTCTCTTTACAAATTTTAAGTATTCTTCTGATTTTAGATTTAATTGTATAGCCTTTTTCTCAAGATTTGAAGCAGCAATAAAATGTCTTTGCTTTTTATTTCTGAATAAAGTATTTTTTAAGTTCTTAAAAATATTTGCCATTCTTATGAAATTTAATCTTTATCAAACTTACTTTAGAATAGTTGTATTGACAATACTAAATATCTTTTTAGAAAACTTTTATTGTCTTTATTAATCTTTTATAGTTTATAGTTTAAATTTGTCTATATTTTATTTATAAGAACTTGATATTTTTATTTTAAATATAAATAGTAGATGCATAATCAATCATATATACTGGGTTATTTAAAAATATTTAATGGTTGCAATATACTTTCTTGATATTATTAATTAATATTTTTTATTTTAATTATTGTATTGCAGTAAAATTCAATTAAAAAAGATAGAAAAAATAGAACTTAATGATTTTAGTGAGAGAATAAAAAACTTTATTAATATTGAGAACAGAAATAAAATTAAACTATAAAATTAAGTAAATACTGTATTGATAAATTTGGTATTTTTTGATGAAGTATGAATGAAAATGTTCAGAAAATAAATTAAATTTATAACATGTTGTTAACATTTCATTAGATATAGAATCTCTAGATCTTGTCTGGAGTCAGATATTTTTTTCTTCAAGAAAATTAATTCATCTTGGCTCATTTTTGATTCCTTTATCATTTCTTCAGCTTGATTAATAGCATGTTCTATATTTTTAATTTTTATATCTCTTATTTGTGGATTAGTTTTGCATGCATTAATAGTTGATAAATCTAGCATTTCTATAAATTTTTTATTTACTTTATAATAGACAAACAAATTTTTAAAGGAATAACTATAATAAAATTAAGAACCTTAACCTTATCTAACCCTACTTATTACCAGTAAGGGTTTTTTTATGTAATATTAAAAAAACATTTAAACCATTGGAAGAACCCGAAATTAATCCTGACATTCAGGAAAAAGTTGAATCTCAAGCAGAAAATGCGAGTGAGCAAATTATTAATACTAATGATATTGAAAATATTGAATCTAATTCTAAGAGTGATTCAATTTTTAAAAGGGTATTAGAAAATGGTTTTGATGGGATTACTACTAACCCTAACTACAAATTATTAGCTCTTTTAATAATCTTATTGATTAATTTATCTTTATTTTTTCTAGTAGGAAATTTGGGAAAAACATTTCTTAAAAATTCTGGAATTTTAAGTTAATTATTTAATTTATTACTTTTATTAAACTTAAGTTTTGCATACTTCAAATCATTGCTTGATATTTCCATCGGTTCACTGCGATCTAATGATCCATGAGTTGGACAATAATAAGTCATCATCATCCATTTATTATTTTTAGTCATTTTTTTTTTAACTAGGTCTTATTTATTTAATATAAAAAATCCCTAATCATTGTTTCTTTAATATTTTCTTTCTTTTTCGTTTACATTTTAAATATTTATCTTTAGATATGGTATTTTCAAACAGTTTAAAATTTTAAAATGGAAAGAGAACCAGAAAATCCTGTAACTTATTTATCTAAATTGATTAAAAAATTAGATATTAAAAATAGAAATGGAATAATAGCTTTATTGGTAGTAAATATATTGGTAATTTTACTACTTAAATCTTATTTAATAGGTACAGGACTACTTTCTTAGGTTTAGTTGTTAAATCTTTAGGCAGTTTCGAATTGTTTTGCTAATCTGAAGGCCTTTTTAATAATTAAAAATATTCCATATGCACCCGCTAATATAGGAATTATTATTAGAGGATTTGGAGAATAATCATTATAGTTTTTGACACCGTCAACATATTCATATCCAGAACACTTTAAATATAAAAAACTAAAGAAAGTAATACTCCAACCAATTATTGAAAGTATCCCACCTTTTTTATCACCTTCATAAAACCTGTCTAGTCCTAATCCCCATCCGCCTATTAAGAATAAGCCTCTAATAATTGAATTCTTTTCTTTTTCTTTGAACATAATACTTTTTAATTTAATAATAACTTAGCTTACAAAGTTTGATTTTGCGATAACTAAACTTTAAATTGATTATTAATATTAATGTTATTAATTTATAAAATTAGAATTAATATCAAAATTTTTAAAAATGAAGATAAAATCTTTAAATTAACAAATTAAAATAACTGGTAAAAAAATAAGCTTAAAGTCAATTATTTATTTGGTCTTATATAAATAAAAATAGATCCATAAATGTCATTCATAATTCTAAGTTCTTCATCAATAAAAATTATGGAGACTTCACATTTTGGATTGAATTTATTCCATGGTAATTTTCTCCAAACATCTTTCACTGGATACCATTTATTCATTAACAATTTGCTAAAAAGTGGAATTTTATTTAATCCTTCAACCTCAGTAACTTTTGTTTTCTGAAGACTCATTTTTATTTTTTTATCAACTAAAACTAACTCATCAGCTAATGTAGTTACCGATCCACCAAAAGTTGGTAATAGTTTAAACCAACCAAATATTGGTATTGTTGTAATTCCAAATATAATAGTATCAAAAGATGATATAAATTCTTTTTTTTGAAAGTCTATCTTTTGTGAAATCTTACCAATAGTAGATAGACCAAACGAACTTACTTGTAGTTGATGAAGTTTAAAAAATAAATCGCTCTTGACTTTATCATTTAAAGCATCTTCTACTGCCAGAAAAAAAGGCGAACTTCTAAATAACTCTACATTTGAGAATATTAACTCCCATTCTCCACTAATATTATCTTCTGTTATTGGTTCACTGTAATCTTTTAATTTATTAATGATTTTATTTATTTCAATTAATTTTTCTTGATATATAGGGGATATTAATTTATTTAACCTTTGACCACGATCTGTCAACGCTGATAATTTATAGATTTCTGTCTTTAATTTTTCTTTAATTATCATAGTTTTTTTATCTTTCTTCAATAATAATAAAAATTTTAAAGTTTTTTTGATTAAACATTATCAAAAAAAAAGATGCTAATGAAACATTTTTTATTTAACTTTCTCCCCATCTTTTTCCAATTTCAAATCCCCATGATTTTGTTAACTTTATTACTTCATCATGATTGGAACATTTAGATAGCTCTTCCCTTTTTTCACTAGATTTTTCAATAAGTAATAAGATCTTATTTAATTGATTTATTTTATTAATGAATTTCTCAAGATTTTCTTTAGTCATAACTAAAAATATAATATAAAACAAAACCCACTCCAATAATTAGTAAAGCAACTAACAAATTAACTGTCCAGACAATTTCAATCATTTTTTCTAGTTAACTCTATGGGCAAATATAATCATAACTTGAATATTATTTTTTTATTATTTCATTAGTTACTTTATAAATATATAATTTTAATAACTAAATTCTTATAAATTAATGGGTGAAGCTAAGAGGAGAGAAAAACTAGGTCTTCCTCCTAGAGAAATTAAATCAACTAAAAAAGAAATTGGGTCAACAAGTAAATTAAATAAGATTTTAAATAAATACCCTTTTTTGCCTTATATTTTTGGTATTTCTTTATTACTGATACTTATTTTTGATTTGATCAATTACTATAGTTAAATTAAAAAGTATATAAATTAAAAATTTATTTATTTGTATGACTTAAGAAGGGAAGAAAAATCTAGCTAAATCAATTAATAAATTGTTCAAAAATGATTATTTAGGAAATAATCAAATACTTACCACATTTACAAAAAAATTTTTCCATAATAATAATACTTATGAATTTATAATGAAAAAAATTATTCAAGCAACTCCACTAGCATTATTGTTTAGTATTTTTATTTTAAATGCAAATTTAGAAGCTGCTGGTTGTAGTTCGCATCAAAATAAAAAAGTTCAAGTAGAATGTTCTACACCAGATGATAATTGTGATAATTTAAAGTCAGATAAAAAATTTAATAAGGTAGACGCATAAATGTTTGAAAATTTTGGTACCGCTATTGTTCAAGCGGTTGGCTTTTTTGGTGTTTTTGGTTTTTTCGTTTATCGTCTTCTTTCAGAAAAAGTATCTACTAATTCTCCAAAAGAAATTATTAAGAATAATTCTTCAACTACGGTAAAAAGAATTAGTTCTGAAAAAAAAGGTTTATTTGGAAGGAAAAAGAAAGTTGAACAAAATATAGAAATTAAAAAGAAAGAAAATAAAAAAGGGTGGTTTAAACGTTAGATAGAAATTTTTACTTGATAAATTTTACAAATTTATATTTGTAAAGATTTTATATTTAAATTCATGCAATAATGTCTAAAATTTATTATTTCATGGATAAGAAAGGCTATACCACCGAGAGTGGTGGAAGGCAAAATGGTTTTGCCTTGGAACCGGAAATGAATGTTATTTCTGAAGGCGAATCAAAAAAATCATTAATTATTTTTTCAGTGATAATTTTATCTTTGATTTGCGTAATTGTTTATTATCTTAAGGAAATTAATTAAATATTTATATTATCTAAGATTAATTTTTAAAAAATTTATTTACATCAATCACTGGTAATCTTATTACAGTATTTAAAGTACAGCCAATACTTATAAATGTAAAAGCTATTAAAAGGGGCAGATGGTAATTTGCAAGAATAATTTTGTCCATTTTTATAGAGTACTTATAGTTACAAGGTCAGTTAATTCTCTTGAAATTAGATAATTTTGAAAAACATCTGAGTAAAAAGCTTTTTTGGCAGCAATTTTTGAGTCAAATTCAATCACCATTCCTACATTACCTCCGTCCCAATTAGATGAATTGGAATCTTGAGTAATATCTTTTTTAATTACAATTCCTCCAACTGATTTTAACCATGGGAGTACTGTACGAATATATTCAAGAAATAAATCTGAATTGGCGATAGAGATCTTTTTCAACCAATAACTTTTTTTCATCAGAAAATATAGTCTCTGATGAATATAGCATACTAAAGTTAAGTATTTTTGCTCAACCCAAAAATTCAATTATTACATAGCGCTTTCGTTAATAAATTTCTAGGCTTCTATCGATTTAATTTATGTGAGTTATTCTCAAAATAATATTACGAATGAAAGTTGTAAATTAGTTATTTTCATTAACGTAAAGCTATTTTGTACATTGATACAATTTTAAACACATCTATGTGGTACTTAAAATTAACGTTTTAAATTAATCCTTTTTCAATAAAAAGCGTAATCAATACTAATGATGATCTTTGACGTAACTAGATAAATAGATCAAATTATGAATCTAACTTTAAAGAATATTTACTGCTAGTTATGTTTTTTAAGAAATAATTGGTCAGTATTTATATACATATTATTTTTAATAAATTAAAAAAAATGCTAAGGGGCTTCTGTTTTGAAAAATATATTACTATTCGGTAGTTGCTGAAGAATAATTTTCCTGTTTAAATAAAAACAGTAAATGCTTTATATTAATTTATACACATAAATGTATAAATTAATAGTTCTATTAGTTTAAATATTAAAAATAATAACTATTAATTTACATTGACCTAAATAAAAAGAGGAATATATGAGAATAGACCTACATAAATTAATGTTCCTTAAATATGGATTTCAGAGTTGTTTTAGTTATCGCACCGCTTGTTATTGCTTGGATATCAACAGTTTATTGGCTAGGCAAATGGGATGTATTCCGTTTAACACCTCTTGGTCTTCCCAAAAAGGATGTAGCACCTTTTAAAAATTATCAAGTTTGGGAAGACTCAGCACTAGTTCCTGAAAGTGGTAGACCTGAAGAGGGATATCCTGTTTTTACAGTAAGAACTCTTGCAGTAAACGCGTTAGGAATTCCTACAGTATTTTTTCTTGGTGCAATACTAGCGATGCAATTTTAAATACTTGATTTGTATTCTCTGAATGGTTTATATATTTAGCCAGAGATTATAAATATTTTTATAAACAATGAACTAAAATAAATATCTAAAAAAAATAGTTTGATTATTATCGCACTGAATATTTATTATTAGGGTTTCATAAGTTTCGTTTCTATGCAAATCACATACGCTTGGAGTCTCTGTCTATCAGTGATAGTTGTTTTGGCTTCAATATTACCTCTTACTCTTGGAAGGATTAAAGCTGGCTATTCTATTGAAAACATGTCAGCACCAAGGGCTTTATTTAATGACTTACCTGATTTTGGTAAGAGGGCAGTTTGGTGCCATCAAAATTGTTGGGAAAGCATTTCATTGCATGCTCCAGCTTGTTTATTATGCTTATTAACAACCCCAGATTCAAACTTAGCCATAATTGCTGCCTGGGCTCATCCCTTTGTAAGACTATTTTATATTCCTGCATATGTTCTTAATATTCCTGCAGCAAGAGGTATATTTTGGGCTACAGGACTTTTGGCAACTATTATTTTGTATAAGGAAGCTATTTTTCAGATTCTTTAATAAATGATAATTTAAAATTTTTATATATAAATTTCATTTATAAATATCACCTCACTTTATAACGCTAATTTCTTAGTGGATTTGGTAAATGTAGATCTATAAATTAAAAAACATAAGTTTCTAAAAAGTATTTTCACAAAATAACCCTCCGCACGACTCACTTGCCTAGCTCTATTGATAATCTTTGTATTGAATGCATAATCTAATAGCATCTATTGATGAAATTAGATTAACTTCTTATCATCAAGACATTTGCTTTTAACTTCCAAAAGATGTTATGTCAATTTTTAAAGGCATAAATTTTTGAAACCAATCCTTTAAAGTTTTATTTTTGAATTTTATTTAATAATTTCAAAAAAGATTTCTCTACCAATTTTTCTATGAAAGTAAACGAGTCATTATTATTTGATTTTTTTTTTATAAAAGAATTTAGTATTCGATTAATGCATTTTTAATACACAGTAATTCTAACTTTAAAAAATAATTCAACACCTTAAAAATCCTAGTGAATATATTAAGCTATAGACAAGGAATAACCTCTTTAAATTTTGTTGAAGATCCTAATATATTTTTTCTTCATAAATTCTTATTTATAAGTAGATTCCTAAACCTTTTTTCAAGATATTCTTTTCAATATGGATTAATATATTTTTTCTATTTTATCTTCTAATAAATAATATTTATTTTCTTCAATTATCCGAAATAATAAAAGATAGTAATAGTATTTCAATGACTAATGTTGATTGCATTGAAATATATGTATTTAATATAAATTAAAAAATTTTTGTTTTCCTAACAAGAAAATTATTTCTTGTAATAAGAGTTGAATCTTTTACCTCAAATCCACTTATCGCTGATATTTCACCCTTTATTCCTTCTAATGTTAATTGTTCTATTATTCCTTTTATAACTTCATCTTCTACTAATTTCCTATCAATTCTTTCAGGTGTTATGTCTGATAACCACTTTGAGGTCTTTTTTTGAACGACTTCTGTTGCATTAGTTATTTTAAGGTAAATGGCCATTAATTTTTATTATATTTATTAATTATAAAACAGTTTATTTATTATTTTTATCTTTACTCTCCCAATCAAGAAATTGAAAAACGAAGATAGCAAATATTGAAAAAAAAATAATAAATAATCCTAACCATCCTAAAAATTTATTTTCTATAAATAAATTTGTAAGCATAGAATTCTCTTGATAATTTGATTCCATTTCATATTGATACGAATCAATTACTTGTAAAAAATTTTTTATAAAAAAAGTGTTGATTAAAATTATCATTTTTTTTTAAGATGCTTTACTCAAGATGTTCAAATAACTCTCTATAAAATGTGGTCTCTTTCTGACAACTTTAAAAGTTTCTTTATTTATTAAAACAACATCGACACTGGCTTCTGCATTTATTTTGTTCTTTTTGTTAATAAACTTTGAATTCACTTTAATTCTAGGGCCTTTACTTTTAATAAAGAAGCTTTTTATAATAATTTCCTCACCAATCATTATTGGTATTAGATACTTTATTTCAACTTTATAAACTGGCATTTCAAAGCCCTTATTAAGAAGCTCGATATATTGTAATCCTGCCTTTCCAATTGAATCAATTCTCGATTCTTCAAGCCAATTTAAGTATGTGCCATGCCACATTACTCCAGCATGATCTGTGTGTTGTGGTAAAACCTTTTTTTTTAATTCCCATGGATTAATGCTATTCATAAAATCTATTGCACCTAAACATTAACCATATGATAATGATAAACTATTATTAATTATTCATTGTTATAAATTATTCAAAAACAGTTTAATTGCAATTTTTCCTATGTTTAGAAAAGATGATAAAGATAGAAATTTAAAGAAGATCTTTCAATGGGAAGATTATTTAAATTGGCACAAAATGTCAAGACAACAAAAGATTAATTTAAAAAGGGCTTGCTTATTCCCCTTTTTAGCTTTTTTTGTTTATAGATTTTTATCCGAATTTACATATGCAATCTTATTATTAGTATGTATTTATCTACTTATAAGATTTAAAAATAGAAGAAGGATAACTAAATAATGAGTTTTACTATTTACTAATCTAATTAAGAATCTAAGATCCATATTTATATTATTTCTTAACCAAAATTCACTTTATTCTTAAATTAATAATTCTCTGAATAGAAAAATTTTTTATCATTAATTGTTTTATTACTTATATTAAAAAAAAGTTTTTTTGCAAATTTTAAATATTTTTTATACAACTAATGTATTAAGAAATGCCATTTATATAAATTGGAAGTCTTATAATGTATAAAATTTGATAAATAATATGGAATTTTTAAAGTTCTTTATTTTTGGAATAGCAGGCGTTAGTGTTATTATCTGGGTTGCTCTTATAGCTCTCTGGCATGTTTATATGTTTCCTAGAATTTTTAATCGAGATAATGTTAGTTCAACAAACGCAAATATAATTTCAGATGAGTTAGAAACAAAACCAATACTTGGCTCATTATTAAATAGTGAGAATTTACCTGAAATAACAGATAGAAAAAAATACTCAATGAAATCTCTTGTTATCGCAGATTTTGGCAGACTAAATAATTTAAAGTTGGACCCCCTTTATACATCAGTTTCTTTAGGGGTAGTATTCGCAACTTTTACCATAATCACATACGGTCTTCATAGTGGTTTCCCTCAAGCTTAATTAAAATTAATTTTAAACTTAATAAAAAGAGGAATTTTTAATATATAAATTCAATGAGATTTAATTTCCTTTTTGAGTTTTACTTTTTAAATGAAAACAAATAGAATAGGATTAATTAATTCATATATGAAATTTATTCTTACATCACTACTCACATTTATTTTCTCTTTTTTAATTAACACTCAAATTGTTATTGCTGATCAATTGGATACCTCAAGCCAAATAGAAAGTGATTCATTAGAAAGGATAGAAAATACCAAGGATATTGAAAAATCCTCAAAATTAAAAAAGAGTGAGGGAGATATCTTTGGAGATGAACAAACATTTCCTTTCGTTGCTGGGTTGGGAAAAAATGCTGCACATTAATCATTTCTGTGCCTATTTAAGTATCTTTTATTTATTTTGAAAGGTTTAAGAGTTCTAGAATTAGCTAAAGCTTTGGATACTGATTATTCAGACATTCTTGCTATCTGCGCAATTCTAAATTTAACTGCTACCTCTAGATTAAGTACTCTTTCGTTTGAAGACTGCAAGAAAATAACAGATTATTATGAGGTAATGAACAGAAAATAAATTTACTACATCTATATTTCTTCAATGTTTTTAATCATTGAAACTAATGTTTTATGAATTTCATCTTCTGATATTTCTTCCTTAAAATTTATTACCGCTATTTTATTGTCATATTTAATTTTCATTGAAGTATTATTGATTTCCTCCATCTTTGCATCTTCAAATTGTTCAATTTTGGCATAAAACTTCAAATATTTATGAATGGAATCCATATGATCTTTATTCATATGATCGCAAACTCTTTTACTAGTTTTTTCATTAATAAATTTCATATAAGAATAAGAAAATAATTTTTAATTGTAATTTATATACAAATTTTATAAAAAGGTTTTAACTTTTATTTTTTAGTGAAGAAATCATTAATAGAATTTCATCTTTAGCTTCTTGAGGACTTTTGGCTTTAACTAGATTTTTTCTTAAACTCTGAGCACCATCAAACTCTTTACAAGTCCATGCTATGTATTTTCTCGCCAAAAGTAATCCGTGCTGACCTTTTTCAAATATTAATTCATCAATATGCTCAATTATTAAGTGTAATTTTTCCTCTACTGTAGGTTTCTTGAAGTTTTCTAACCCTTTAAGTGCTGAGTCAATTTCTCCTATTATCCAGGGAGAGCCTAGAATTCCCCTTCCGATCATTATCCCATCAGCTTTTGTAATTTTTAAGCACTCAGTTGCATCCTTTACGTTGTATATGTCTCCATTCGCAATAAGAGGGATTTCTAATTCTTCCTTTAATTTTCTAATAAACTGCCAATCAGCTTTGCCATTAAAACCTTGCTCTCTTGTTCGACCATGAATTGTAAACATATTTGCACCTGCATCTTGAAGGCGCAATAAAAAATCTATTATATTTTTGTCTTTATATGACCAACCTATTCTAGTTTTAACAGAGACGGGAATATTAACTGCTCTAGAAATCTGTTTTACTAGTTCAACAGCCAAAGAAGGATCTTTTAGAAGGGCACTACCTCCACCTTTTTTAGCTATTTTTTTGACTGGACAACCCATATTTATATCAATTATATATGCACCTAAGGATTCTGCTTCTTTCGCAGCATCAGCAATTGAATTAGGTCTATTGTCAAATAGCTGAATACCGACTGGCCCCTCTTCATTACTTATTTGATTTATTTTTTCTAAGCCATATCCAAGTTTTAAACTTGTAGCGTTAATCATTTCTGTAAAAAGAAGTGAATCAGGAGCCCATCTTCTTATAAATTTTCTAAAAATTTTATCTGTTACACCTGCTAGTGGAGATTGAATTACATTACTTTTTATTTCCCTAGATACTCCTCTTCCCTTTATTATTAATGAAGTATTCATTAATTAATTCTATAATAAGAATAATTCTAAAATATTCTTCAAATTTTATCTTTGAGAGATATCTTTAATTTTTTAAATATATAATTTTTTATAATAAGATTTAAGCCATAGCAACTAATTTACATAAATATTATTGTTAGTCTAAGTATTAAGGAATAATTAAAATAAATTTAGATATAGGAAAAAATAAACAATATTTACGTAATCAAGTATTACTTTTTGCTAATTTAGGTATACAAACCCTATTTGATTTGTTTTATCAAGTATTACCATTTCTAATTTCTTTATACCTTTTAGTTGTTCCAACAAAGGTAGATGCTTTACAAGGTAATATTGATTTAACTAATGCACAATCTTCTGTTGGTCAAAGATTTGCTAAGGTCTTTTGTGAAGCTAAAAAAGGAGGGGTTAATTCAGAGACTGCAAGCGAATATGCTCTCAATAATACTTACTTAAAATTTGTTGCATTCCCTGATGATGAACAATATCTAGATGATTTATGGTCTTTCACTTCAAAAAGTATAAATGATGCTTGTGGTGAAGTAGTAGATATAGATGAATTAAAAGAATTGGAAATTTTCTTTAAAGAAGAGGGGATAATAGCTTCTAATAGAGATTTATATCTACCGTCTTTTGAAAATAATTAGTTTAATCTTTTAACTTATACTAAACTGAGTAAAATATTGATGAATAGATGACTATTTTTGGTTTAAATTCTCCTGAGATATTTGTAATATTATTGATTTTATTAGTCATTTTAGGAACGAAAAGGATTGAAATTGGTTTAAATCTTTTTTCAAAATTATTAAAATTTCTTTTAAACAATCGAAATAATTCGAACAAAGTAGATAAAGAGAAAGAACCAATCAAAGATATAGAGGAAACTCAAGCTAAAGAGGAAAAAATATCAAAAAATGAAAAACCAACTAATACTAAAGAGAAAGCACAATTCAAAGATATAGAGGAAACTCAAGCTAAAGAGGAAGAATCAGAAAAAAAATTAAAAATATCTAATGTAGAGAATAAAGGGAAAAATTCAATAACTACAAACGTTCCAAAAGGAATAAAGAAAGATAAAACTGTTAATAAGTTAAAAACAAAAGTTCCAAAGAGGATTTTGAAAGAAAAAACTGCTAGAAAATCTAAAACAATAAATCAAGAGGAATAGCAAGATAAATCTACTGTAATGAATTTAAATTTAATATAAATTAAAACAACACTAGAAATTGGGAAATTACAATAATTAAGTTTATAAATCAAATTATTTTTAATCTTATATTTTTTTAAACTTATTTAATTTTCATTAATTTTGGTTGAATTTATCTCTAAAGAAACTATGTTTAAAAAAATTTAAAATATAAATGAATAGAGAAAATTTAGCGTCCATAATTACTAGATTGCATTTTTGTAATAATACAAAATTAGAAAACAAAGAGGAATTTATGAGGATGAAGAAAGACTTGTTAGCTCTTAATGAAAATGATTTTAGCCAAAAGCTTATGGAATTTGGCTTTTACGATAAAGAAGCTTCTTAATTAAGATTCAAGAGCAACCTCGATAGCTGCTATCAAATTTTCTTCTAATGGATTAACTCCTGATTTAAATCTTGCTATCACAACACTATCTTTGCCAACTAAAAACTTCTCAAAATTCCATTCGACATCACCTTCTGGTTCCATTTTATTTAATGTGGTGTACGGTTCTGTTGTATTACCTTTGGCATGAACTTTGTCAAAAATTTGAAATTTAACGTTAAATTTTGTTGAGCAAAAAGTTTTAATCTCATCCAATGAATCTGGTTCTTGGTTACCAAAATCATTACATGGGAAGGCTAATATCTTAAGACCTTTATCTGCATATGTATCATGTAATTTCTGAAGATCACTATATTGAGCTGTAAACCCACAATAACTTGCGACATTAACTATTAGGAGGACATTACCGGTATAATCACCTAAAGATATAACCTTTTTGTCGTAGGTTACAATTTGCGTTTCTTTTACGTTTATAGACATAGAACATTGAATTATTATCTGAAGATAACACTGTGGGATGTTTTTCGTGTAAAAAACCTATAAAAATTTTTTTATTAATTATTTAATTATATATTTTTTTTAAGTGGAATTTTGTGGAATTGTTGGTTTTAATTTATATACTATATTTATAAATATAAAGAAATTGGATCCTTTAGACCCACTTACCGAAATAGTTAGATCGGGACAAACCTCTTCCCTTTTTATTTTTTTAGAAAGGTTTATATGGTTAATCATTGGCATTTTCTTTATTGGAGCTATGACTTCTGGATTGAAAAATGGTTTGAGGGAGCAAGGTTGGTTCAACAATAAAAAACCTTTTTTTAGCATAAATAAAAAGCTCGGTAAAGAAAATACTTCTTTAGATAAAGAAAATGAATAATTTTTCGGCAAACATACATTATTCCAAATGAAAAACTTACCCTTCTCTAATCTAAAACTTTTATTACTTGGAAGCGGTGAATTAGGCAAAGAATTAGTAATTGAAGCCAAGAGGCTAGGATGCGAGGTTATTGCAGTTGATAAATATGAATATGCACCCGCTATGCAAGTAGCAGATAAATATTTTGTCTTAGATATGAACAATAAAGAACTTTTAATGGATTTAATAAGTAACCTAAAACCAGATTTTGTTATCCCAGAAATTGAATCTTTTTCAATTGAAGCTCTTAAAATCTTAGAAAATAATGGAATAAAAATAGTTCCTAATTCTAGAACTGTAGAAATGACGATGAATAGAGATAAAATTAGAGACTTGGCTTCTAATGATTTAAATATTAGAACAGCGAAATATAGGTATGTTTATGACTTGGCTAAACTTAAAGTTAGTGCTTTAGAAATTGGATTCCCTTTATTAATTAAGCCCTTAATGAGTTCTTCTGGGAAAGGTCAAAATCTTTTATTAAAAGAAGATGATTTGGAGAAAGCTTGGATTCAGGCTTTGAAAAGTTCAAGAGGAGATGTTAAAGGTGTAATTCTTGAAGAATATATTGAATTTAACTATGAATTCACATTATTATCAGTGAGAACAAATGAAGGTAAAACTATTTTTTGTCCTCCGATTGGTCATGAACAATATAATGGAGATTATCAATGTAGTTGGCAACCTTCTCCTATTAAAAAGTCGATATTAGAGGAGGCTAAGCAAGTTACAGGTAAAATTCTAGATAATCTTAATGGGGCGGGAATATATGGTGTTGAATTTTTTGTTAAAGAATCAGATCTTATCTTTTCAGAATTATCTCCTAGACCACATGACACAGGCATGGTCACCCTATTAAGCCAAAATATCAATGAATTTGAACTTCATTTGAGAGCTTTGCTTGGTTTACCAATCCCTGAAATAGATCTAATTAGTCCTGCTGCTACAAGAGTAATTCTTTCAGAAGGTGAGTACCAAAAATTTGCTTTCTATGGAATATTTGAAGCATTAGAAATTCAAAATTCAAAAATTTTAATTTTTGGTAAACCCTATGCTAAAAAGGGAAGGCGAATGGGTGTAGTACTTGCAACCGGCCAAGATATAGAACAAGCAAGATTAAGAGCTGATCAATGTGCAGGTAAGATAAAAATATGTTCTACAGATTAAGTTCATTTATAAAAAACTACTTATTTCCTTTGTTTTTGTTTTGAAAATTGATGACTAAGCTAAAGATAGTTTAATTTGCTAAAAAAGATGATAGAAAACTATAAAGGGTGGGATATAGCATTAACTTGGAGCGAAAATAAAATGTTAAAAATTCAATCAAATAATATTGAAACTTATAATCATGAGAAAAAATGGGTAGGAGTTGATTTAAAAGGACATAAAGTTTATGGTTCCTCTTTGAAGGAGATAAGACATATTATTGATTACCCTGGGCTGCACAATAAATAATTTATTATTAGGAAAAAGATTTATTATTTAATCCCTTTCATTTTCTTGTATAAGTTCCTCTGCAATTTTTCTTAAATCCCCTTTAATTGAAACCCAACTAAAAGCTCCTATAAAAATGATACTGGATATAGCAACAGTTAATGTTTCTAATTTTGTCATCCCTAATGCAATCGCAAACATAACATTTTATTATTTTTAATTATTATATTCTAAATTTAATTTAAATAACTAAATTAGACTTATTTTTTATAATTATTTATTTAATCTATATTCTTAACTTATTTGAGTTGACAAACTTACTATTAATAAATCAATCTATAAGAAATTTATAATCATTACTATAGTGTTTTTAATATATGTTTTATTTTAATAGAATTGGTAAACAAACTTAATATCCGAATTAAATAATATATTTTTTAAACTAATTAATATTACGTTTTATTTTAAACATTATTTATAAAATTAAAATATTATTTTCTTAAAATTAAATCAATTACTTCTCTTGAGTTAATAGATAAATCATGAGAGTCTATAAATTTAATAGCATTAAGCATATTTGTTTTATAAGGCTCAACATATTGATCCCATCGACTAAATAGTTTAATAAATCTTGAAATAATAATTGGATTTAGTTTATCAAATTCAATTACTTTTTTTGCTATGTAGTTGTAGCCGTTACCTTCTTTATCATGAAAAAATCGATTATTAGAGACAAACCCATTAAGAATTGACCTTAGAGTATTTGGAGACTTATTATCAAAACATTTATGATTAAAAAGATATTCTAAATTCTCAATGTAATTATCTTTTTCTATTGAAGCACAGAATGAGAACCAACTGTCCAATACAATAGAGTTCTTTTCCCATTTATTAAAAAATTTATTAGATATTATTTCCCTTTCTTTGTAATTAAAATTTTGATATACATTCAATACTGATTTTGATAATGTCATATTATTAATATCTATAAAA
Organism: uncultured Prochlorococcus sp.; assembly: GCA_902627325.1. Taxonomy (GTDB): domain Bacteria; phylum Cyanobacteriota; class Cyanobacteriia; order PCC-6307; family Cyanobiaceae; genus Prochlorococcus_A. The sequence continues at coordinate 24,702 of CACOIM010000010.1, forward strand.
GTTATTAAATTTTGCCTTAATTTAAAATCTTTTGTATGTAGTAAAAGTTTCCAAATTTTTTCAATTAATTTTCTTTCATCTCGACCTTTTGGCCATCTTTTATAGATATCTTGTTCAAGATATTTTAATTTATCATTAAGGTTATTCTTTAGCTTTTTAGCAAACTTAATGTGTAAATCTTCAGAAATTTTATACAATTTCTGAGGATCAATATTGAAGAAATTGGATTCCATGTCAGAAAAACTTGGTATACTTAGTATTTCTGATAATAGATTTAAATTATTATTTGATTGATTATTAATTATAGATTTAATAGCATTAATTAATTTATCTTCAATATCAATGTTAATTTCATTACAAATTCTTTTAGATACAATATATTTATAAATTCTATCAATAGAATCATAAACTGAAAATAAATCTATTTCATTCTCAATAATAAAAATTTCTTCATCATATGTTGTGTCAGTCTGCCATATTACAGGGGCAGAAAACTCCCTAAAATAAGAAACTATAGGTTTATCAAGTTTTGTATTTAAATCTTTAATAATTAAAATATCATTTTTTTCTTTTAAGATAAATTTATATTTCTTGAATTCTCCTGAGTCGGTAAAAACTGCAATATTAATAGGTATTATTAATGTCTTACCACTTTCATCAACTTGGGAAAAAGATATCGAAAGTTTTTTATTAATTTCATCCCAAGATCTCTTAATGTAAACTTTTGGAGTTCCATTTTGCTTATACCATAATTTAAATTTATCAACGTTTATTTCTTTCTCTTCTGAAAATATAGAATCTATAAAATTATCAATTGTTGCTGCTTTCCCATCAAAGTCTGAGATAAATTTCTTAAATCCTTTTTTGAATTTTTTTTCATTTAAAATTATATTTGACATTCTAATAATTTCAGCACCCTTCTCATAAATGGTCGTAGTATAGAAATTATCTATTTCTAGATATTTTTCTGGTTGAACTGAGTGAGAGGTTGGCCCGCTGTCCTCCCTAAATTGATACTTTCTTAAAAACTTTACATCATCAATTCTTTTGTTTTCATAACTATGCATATCAGAAGTGAATTGCTGATCTCTATAGACAGTTAGACCTTCTTTTAGTGATAATTGGAACCAGTCACGACAGGTAATTCTGTTCCCTGTCCAATTATGAAAGTATTCATGAGCTACTACACCCTCTATTCTTTCTAGTTCATCATCAGTTGAAGTTTCTTCATTTGCTAAAACTAATTTAGAATTAAAAATATTTAAACTTTTATTTTCCATTGCACCCATATTGAAATGCCTGATAGCAACAATATTAAATAAATCCAAATCATATTCTAAATCGTACTGATCTTCATCCCATCGCATTGCTTTTTTTAAAGATTCAATTGCGTGTTGAACAAAAACTTCATCTCCATCTTCAACGTATAAGTGAATTTTAATATTTCGATTTGATTTAGTTAGATATTGATCTTCAACACATTTTAATTTTCCTGCAACTAAAGCAAATAAATATGATGGTTTTGGGAATGGATCTTCCCAAACTATATAATGACGATTATTATTTAAAACCGATCGATTTATTAAGTTCCCATTAGAGAGTAATACAGGATATTTTTCTTTGTCTGCCTCAATTCTGACAGTATATTTGCTTAAAATGTCTGGTCTATCTGGATGAAAGCATATTTTTCGGAATCCTTCTGCTTCACATTGGGTCGTTATGATCCCATTGCTTTCATACATACCTAATAGCGAGATGTTCTCTTTAGGGATTATTGAAGTTTCAATTATTAGGTTACTTTCTTTATTATTAATATTTTTAATTAATAATTCATCTTCTCTTTTACAAAATAAATTTTTATTTAACTTTATATCATTTAAATATATGTTGTTTATTTCTATATCTTTACCTTTTAATAAAATTTGATTTGTAGATATATTTTCTTTAATCAGTTGAAGTTCCGAAATGATTTTAACATTATTATCATTTATTATTATATTTAATTTTATCGTAGGAATTGAGTAATCATAAGGTTTATAATCATTTAATTTTATATACTTAAGATCTCTATTTTTAGCGTCATTCATATTTAATTAATTCTTTAGAGTACATTCATGAGTAATATATTTACCATTCGGTAATAACTCATATAAAAGTGGTTCCTTTTCATTTATTTTCATATTGTCAATAAGATTGTATCTGAAATCCCACTTTTTATCTGAAAATGATATGAATCCAACTCTCGGTGAATAAGGAAGCATAAGATCTTTTTTGTTCCATGTAATATTTATAAATCCCCCTGGTTTAATATCTGTTATATTTTCCACTACAGCAAAATCACCGTTGAGATTGTTTCTTGCAATGAGTTTTAAGTCTTCACTATCACAAATGAAATTTGTTTGTAGTGTCAAAAAAATCAATATTGAGGAAATTAGTGAAAAAATTTTATTTGTCCAAGCATTAGTATTAGGATTATTATAACGAGCTTTAATTATAGAAATAGCTCGATTAATTTAATTTATAAAAAATTTACTTAATTGGATAAACAAAAAAGAACAATTTTAATTTTATTTTTGAAAGATACTATTTTCAAATTTTCTGTTAGCTTAATAATATTATGTGAAATGTTTTTCATTCCAATCAAATTAAATGCACATGAATTTGTAAATATTGATAAAAATATAACTAATTGCAAATTAATAACAAATTGCTCATTCCAAGAGTGGAGGGTGGATGATTCCGAAAAGGCTTTTGATGAACTAATTCAGATACTTGAAAATACTCCTAGGCTTAAAATAATTAAAAAAGATAAGGATTACATTCATGCTATTGCAACAAGTCGGATCATGAAATTTATTGATGATATAGAGATTAAAATTAATAGTGAGGATAATGTCTTTCAAATAAAGTCTTCTTCAAGGTTAGGTATTTATGATTTAGGGGTTAATAAAAAAAGAATTGATACATTGCGATTTCGCTTAATAGATCTTTATGGTTAGATAATTATTGATTGCATTTGCTCTAAGTTTAAAATTTTGCAGTCAATATCTTTTTTATATTCTTCGAGTGAAATAAAAGAATTTAAAATACCACTAAATTGAGCATCGCCTCCTATCGTACTTGAAAGGATATATTTTGGATTGAATAGTTTAACTAATTCTGGTATAACATCTGCTCCTTTCACAAAAGGGCCTAATATTGGTAATTCTAAATTCTTTGTGGGGGTAATAACAGCATCTAATTTCCTAGGTTTTAATTGATTATCTAAAAAACCATGAGGTTCAATATAAAAACTTCCATCATCTGTTTCTATAATGTAGCCATTCTCAATTTGAGGTACCGATGCTCCTGATGTAGCTTCAATCTTTATATTATTAAATTTTAAATGTTGGCCTGGTTCCATTATATTGATTGATTCAAAATTTAATTTATCTAATACTTTAAACGCACTTTTTGTACATACAACACTAGTATTTTTAGGAAATTTTTTTAATGATGGAATATGACAATGATCTGGTAAACCTTGTGTTATGAGAATCAAATCAATATTTTTTGGAATTGGTATATCATCTTTTAATGTTCCCTTGAAAAACCATCCTCCAGGAGGAAACACTAATTCTCCTAGAAGCCATGGATCAATTACTATCCTAGATTTCATTAATTCAATTATCCATCCATTCGATCCTAAATAAGTTGCCTTAAAAGTCATATCTATTAGAAATATTTATAATCATATCTATATATATTAAATGATGAGAAAGCTATCGATTTTAAGCTTGATTTAAATCTCAAATAAAATATTATTTTGTTTCGTATAGGATTTGAAAGGTTTTATTCTTAGGACTAAAAATTAATACTTTTTTACCTCTTTTATTTTCAAGATCAATATTTTTTTTAACTAAATTTATTGAAATTAAAGCCAAACCTCCAGTGCCAATAAAAACTATTGGCATTGTAATTTCATCAGTACCATTCATCTTTTGAAGGTCATTAGCTTGCGATATTATTTTTTTTGCTTTTTCAAATCCAAAATTTTCAATTAATTCTGACCAAAGGTTGTTAACTGATGCTAATAGAACTAAGAAAATCTAAGCCAAAGGTCTGAATTAATAAAATAGTCACTAATAGACCAGTTCCAGAAGAGATTGAGCCATTTAAAATTCCGATAATAAATGCGAAAGAATTAAATCTAAGATACGTTAATGGTTTAATATTCTTTTGAACAGATATCAGTCCTAAATTAGGTTTAATAAAAGAATAAATTCCAAGTGTGATCGTAAAAATCCCTAAAAGTAAATATAAATATTTTTCAGATATTAAATAAACAATAAAAGTTCCTAATATAACCCCTGGAATACCAAATGAGATTAATTGAAAAATTATAAAATAATTTTTTTCTAAATTTTTATAATTTCTTATGGAACCTCCTATTCCTAAGGCTACAGTTGCAACTTTATGAATAGCAAGAGCCTTATAATAAGGAATTCCAAATAATATTAAAGCTGGCAATTGAATTAAGCCTGCGCCCCCTCCTGCAATTGATGAAAAGACGTTTGAAATATATGAAATAATAAAAATTATGAATCGACTAAAAATAGTTAAATATGGGTCATTATGGAAATCCAAAATTATTATATCTTTTATTTAAGAGCATATAAAATTGATTATAGTGCCATATCATGAATCAAAATCAAATTCATTATTACTTTAAAAGTCAAAAACAAGTGACATCTGCTATTATTTTAACAATTTAGTTTTATAAATGCATAAACAAGATGCTATTTATTTAGAACAATTATGTCCAAAAATAAATAACAAAAATTGGAGAGATTCACTACATAAAATAACAAGAAACAAATGTATTTATTGTGGATCGCATTCAGAATCAATAGATCACTTATATCCTAGATCAAAAGGAGGAGAAACTATTACAAGTAATTGTGTACCTTGTTGTCTTTCCTGTAATGGTAAAAAATCAGATAATGATGTTCTTGAATGGTATAGGAAGCAAAACTTTTACGATCCTAGAAGGGCTATGGCTGTCAGAGCATGGTTTAATAATGAATTAAGATTGGCCTCTTTGTTACTAGGTTACATTAAATAGATATCTTAAATATGTAGATTAATTAATTTAATAAATTTTCATTTTCATTTTCATTAATTTCTAATTTATAAATAAGTTTTGCTTGAAGAATTACTATTCTGGTAACTATTTGTATAGTTATCTTTCCAAATTAAAGGAGAATCAATAACTTTCCTTTCTGGAGATTTTACAGAAAAAATTAGTCCAAAAATAAAAAAAATAGTTACTAATATTATAATAATTACATTTTTATCAGATATATTATTCATATATTTAAATTAGCCAGATAACTTTTTATTTGGTGTAGTTTTTTCATTTATTTCTAAGAAATACTTCTTAAAGTAATTTATACCCTCTTTACCTGAAAGTCCAAAAGACCATCCGCATTTATTTATAACTTTAATAGATATTTGATTTGCTAAATCATCTTTTAATATAAACTTTTTTTGAGGATTTATAGAAAAAGCAACAATATTTTCAGTTTCAATAATTGCAGATCGCATTGCTTGATCTTTAGAAAAACCACTTTCAATTCCTTTACAGTATTTATTGGAAAAGTTATTTGAAATTCTATTCCTTAGAGCAATTGCGCTTGGATTTGTAGCCGTAGATGAAAATCCAGGAATTGGATAAATCACCATAATACTAAGACTTATTAAACTAATTAAAATTTTGATCAATTTAAATAATATGCAATAAATTAATAATAAATTAAAAAAATTAAATATTGAGACAAAATATTTTCAAATGATTTAAATATTTAAATTTCAATTTATTAAAAATATCCTAATTTTTCAACTCTTTAAGCCATAGTATTAAAAAATCTTCTACGAAATGTATAATCTCTTTTCAACTTTATTATTTTTTCCCGATTGGTCTAACGGTTTTCCATCTGATTTCCTAATACTTCATTTTTTTGTAGGTGCTATTTTCATACCTTTTCTTATGATTAGCAGAAGAGCCAGAGCTTTTGATAAAAAAAATCCTGAAGCATATTTAAGTGGTTATAAAGATTTCAATAAATCAACATACCTTGGATATGAAGAAGTAAATTAATTAATTCTATTTTTTGTAAGAATCATATGAAAGAGAATGTAGATCTCACAATTTTTAGCCCAACTGCACCTTTAGGAATATTTATAATAATTTGTGGCCTAATATTTAGTACTATCGTTTTCTATATAATTTATGCAGTAAGTACTGATAAGGAATCTCTAGAAGATAAGAAAATTAGAAACAAAAAGGACATAATTCAAAAGGAAAAGATTAAGCGCTTATTTCCTAAGAAAAAATAGCATTTATAATTTTTATTTTTGAAAGATATTTATTTGAATTTGACACAACCAAATCAATTGGATCAAAAAACATTTTTTCAACTTCAGTAAAACTAAACATACTTAAAAACATATAATATCAAGGTAAATTTTATATTGTGAGAGAAAATAAACTTTTAGTAAAGAAAGATAGTTATAAATGATAAAAAAAAATTTATTATTTAAACTTTTATTAACACATCTGAATCAGGAGGACAATTAACTTTGATAAGAAGAAATTTATATTTGATTCTTGCTAGTGGAGAAATTAATGGAATAGGTTTTTGGCTAATTGATACTACTTCTAATGAATTTCCCATGATAGAAAATAAAGATTTGCTTGAATGTCACAGAAAGGAATTAATAGGCGAGGAATCTGCAAGCGATATTCTATTTGCGATAAATTTTAATTTTAATAATTTAATAAATGATTTACAAAAAGATGGATTTAATATTAATAAACCCCCTAAAGGAATATCTTTTAATCTACCGTTGGATGTTATAGAAGATATTTTTGACTTTTGGATAGATACATATAAAAATAAAAATTTATGGCAAACGGCGATTGGGTTATTAAAAATAAAAAAAAGAGTCTCTTTAACCAGCATTATAAAAAGTAAAGCAATTAAAAATCATGTAAAAGAATTAGCAAACATCATTGAGAAACTTCATTCTTATAGACCTATTACTCGAGAAAAATATGAAAATAAAGATCCAATGTGGAAATAATTATTATTAAAGTATTAGTGAATATAAGATAAGCGATAATTTGTAAGGTCTATAATAAATAATATTTAAATAAAAATGAGTAAACAGTTTTCTTTCAGCGAAGATGAAATGAACGGAATAGTTGAAGATACATATAAAAATATAATTATTGAATGTAAAAATTTGATTAGTGAAACAAAATGTCCAAATGAGCAGATTATTGCTTTATTAAGTTTAGTAGCATCAACCTTTACCCCAACTCTTTCTGAAGAATAAATAAAAATAACTTAAAACTATATAAAGTAATTTAAATTATTATTTTGCGAATATTTTAAATGGTTAGCATTACCATATGATTAAAATTCTTATATATTAAATTTGAATATTGCTTCAAAAAATTTAATTATGAAAAAATTTGAAGGAAAGTAAAGGAAAGATATTTAAATTCTCTTTTAAATAAAAAATAAATAAATTTTCAAAGATAATAAACAAGAATAAAGCCTTATTTGGCATGTTAAGTGTTATAATGATTTTTTATCATTTCTTATTTTGACACAAGTAACTGTAGGAGAAAATGAAGGAATTGAGTCTGCTTTAAGACGTTTTAAGAGACAAGTATCTAAAGCTGGTATATTTGCTGATCTAAAAAGGCTTAGACATCATGAAACACCAATAGAAAAATATAAAAGGAAACTACAGCAAAGAAGAAAGGCAAGAAGAAGATAGAGCTCTTTGAATTTGAACTAAGAAAAAAAGACTTTAAATAATTTCGAATTTAAACTGTATTACATAAATAAATTTTTAAATAATTTAATTAAAAAGTTTCAAAATGATGTATTTAAAAATTTTTAAAGTTTATTTAAAATCTATTTTTTTTCTTAATTAAGATTTGTAATCCTTCAACTTTTTTACTAGATTTATACCCACCCCAGGAACTGCTAAAAGCTCTTCATCTTTTGCAGAAAGAATATCCTTCGTAGATTTAAATCCAGCTTCATAAAATGCTTTAGCACTTTTCGCTCCAACCCCTGGGATTGATGTAAAACTCTCAAGTAAGAGTTTAACTTCTTGTTTCTTTCCCTTAACAGGCTTTGCTGCTTTTGCTGTTTTTGAGGATTTTGTTGTTTTAGAGGTTTTTGTTGTTTTTGAAACTTTCTTTGGCTTAGAAGTCTTTGAAATTGATTTTTTACCAAAGATAGATTTTAATTTATTTAAGATTTTGGAAAACATTTAATCAATTAAGTAATTAATAAAATTAAAATTTATTAGAAAACTAATAATTAGTAATTCAAGTGAAATTAGATTTTATATATTCACAATCTTATAAAGACACATTTTTAAATGTTATGCAAGTTAATAATCCTAATAAGAGTGAAATTATCATTTTTATTTATTGATTTTGATAATTAATAATTATTGATCACATGATTATTGAGGCATTTATTTTATTCAAATAATATGGCAAGAACAAATGAAGAATTTTTGTTTATTCAAGTTTAAAAAGTTATCTCTTTTTTAATCCACTGGTAATAAATTATTAAGTCTCTATACAAATATTTATATTTGTGGTTAATGATTCTAAAAATTTTAAGTATATTTATAATTTTCTTAGCTTGAATAATAAACATTTAATTTTAATGAAAATAATTATCATTACAGGTCCTTCTGGGAGTGGAAAAACAAGTCTTGCAAAAAAACTTATGGCTAAATTAGAAAATTGTCATGTCATCAGTACAGATGATTTTTATAGAACTGGCAAAATAAGTAATTTACTTTCTAAGTTTCTGGAATCATATTTTGATAAACAAATTAGTCATAATGATAAATTATTAAAAAAAACTATAAATAACATCCTAATAAATAAAGAGGTAAATTATTCATACAAATATGATTTCATAAAAAAAAGAACAGAAATTATTTATATGAAGTCAACTAATATTAATAACCTAATAATCGAAGGAATATTCACTTTGGAATTACTTAAATTTATATCAACTTATGATTATCTATTGATCAGATTAAAACTCAATAAAGATATTTGTATGAAAAGAATTTATGAAAGAGATCATAATGAAAGAGGTAAAAGCAAAAAAAAGTCAATAGAGGAATTTAAAAAAGCATGGGATATTTATAAGAAAAAGGAAAAATCTTATCAAAATAATGGTCTTGGTAAAGAATTAATCTTTAAAAAAGATCCTAATATAAATACTATTCTTCAGAATTTATCTAATAATATTCAATAAACTTATTTGATAAATTTAAACCACTAAGTACAGCGCCTGCTGCAGAACCATAACCCTCTAGTTGAATCCAATCTCCGCAAAAACCAATATTATACTCTTTGCATAGTTGAAGTCTTTCGGGGATCCCTTCACCAATAGGTTGTGAGGCTCTCCAATTCATCCTGGAAATATCACTTAATAAAAGATTTTTAAAAGTTATTTTATTTTTAATTAAAAAACTATTTAATTTATTTAAGACATACTGATATAAAATTCTTTCATCTTCCATATCATACTTATTTTGTAAGAAATCAATATTTCTTGTATGAATAACTATTCCAAGACTTTTATCAAATTGTTTTTGTATTATTATTCTTTCAAATCCAATATACTTTTGTAAGTTCTTATGAAAAATAAAATGAACAATTTCTTTATTAAAAATCCCCTCTAAATTATAATTTTTTTTTGTAAATATTAAAAAATTTATTCTTTTAATATATTCTTGTTTGTTAGTTTTATCAATAACTTCATCTATCTTAATATCATTTTTTTTAGCTATAGCCTCTCTTAACGGGACTTCTTTTACATTTAAAATATCTATAGATCTCTTATGTAATAAAAGATTACTAGAGCAAACTAAAAATCTTCCAGTAAACTCTTTATTTTTATTTGATGTAATGTTCCATAATTCCGATTTAAAATTTAATTTAATAATCAAAGTTTGAAAATAAAAATCAATTTTATTCTCTGCATTGTAAAGATTAAAAAGATTCTCTACTAGTTTACTCATATTACTAGTCGAGGTATAAACATCGCCAGAATAAAAATAATTGTCATTTACATTTGAAAATTTATAATTTTCATCTAAATTAAAGAATGAATTGTCTAAACTCCTTATAAAGTTTTTATCTAAAAGTTCTTTAATAAAATTATCTAATAAAGAATTTTTCAGAGAATTTTCTACATTAATAATGGGACAGCCATGATTTAAAGCCAATTTCCTATCCTCATTGGGATATCTAGTACTGCATCTGCCTCCTAACCCTCTTCCTGCTTCAATAACAGCTATCGTTCCCTTAAAACCTTGTTTCAATATATTGGATATAAAGGCAGAGGATGATATGCCTCCACCAATAACAACTAAATCATAAATATTTTGCATAGTATATTAAAAAGATTTTCATAAATCAAAAAAGTTTTGAGCATTAGCAAATTGTTTTTCTGTAGATAATTCTGTCTCTACTAATGGAATAATATTATTTTTTAAATAAAAATCTAATATATTTTTTGTAATTTTTTCTGATTCTTCTAAAGAATTTAAATATTTATTTGATAAGTAAACACCTTTCCATGGCCTAAATTTAAATCTTGCAAGAAACTGTTTAGAGGGAATAAAAAGACTCCCATATAAATGTATATCTTTGTCAATAGATTGTTTAGAGTTAACTATTATTTTATTTAGAAAATTTATTTCTTTGGAAAGTTGATTTATTTCAGAACCAGATTGCAACCAAATAGACTGAACAAAATAAGAATTTAATTTATCTATTAATCTACTTCTTTCAATTGTACAATCGATATCATTAAAGGAATAAGGATTGAATGCTACTCCAAATTTAAATTTT
>CACOIM010000011.1 GCA_902627325.1 uncultured Prochlorococcus sp.
AAGATAAATGAAGATCCCATTCCGCAATCCATTTCTTTAACTTCGATATCCCCAACAATAACTGAAATTGAAAATTTGTTAAAAAATTGGCTTGAAAGCAAAAGTAAATTTCTAGCAGGAAAAGATGAATTAGATCTTTCAAAAATAGTTCAGGTAGATTTAATTAGAAGATTAAATAATGATAGAGCAAGTGATATAAAAAATAATATTACAAGAATAATCAATACTGAAATTCTTAGCTTGGAATATTTAAGTCAGTCATCATCTCGTATATCTGTTTTGGCTAAGTTGAAATATTCGGAAAAAATCTTAAATAATAATGGAGAAGTTTTGAATACAACAACATTTAATCCTTTTTTAAAAGTCAAATATATTTTTGGATATACCCAGAGATCTTGGAAGCTTGTTGAGCATACTCAACTAACTTAAATTAGTTGAATATTTGAGTCTTCTGCAGGTTTTATTAACTATCGTTTATAATCTAAATAGAGTATTATTTTATTGATGTTTGATGAACTTTCTGCACGGTTTGAAGACGCAGTAAAGGGTTTAAAAGGTGAATCAAAAATTAGTGAGAATAATATTGATTCAGCATTAAAACAAGTACGAAATGCTTTGTTAGAAGCTGATGTTAGTCTGTCAGTTGTCAAAGAATTTATTAGAGATGTTAAAGATAAAGCTATTGGTGAAGATGTAGTAAGAGGTGTTAACCCTGGTCAGAAATTTATTGAAGTTGTTAATAGTGAATTAGTAAACATAATGGGAAATGAAAATTCCCCTTTAAATGAAAATAAAAATAAGCCGACTGTCATTTTAATGGCGGGATTGCAAGGTGCAGGTAAAACTACGGCAACTGGTAAATTAGGACTTTATCTTAAAGAAAAACAAAAAAGAGTTCTATTAATTGCTGCTGATGTATACAGGCCCGCTGCGGTTGATCAACTTAAAACAATTGGTAAACAGTATGATTTAGAAGTTTTTTCTGACTTGAAAGAGAATAGTAAACCTGAGGAGATTGTGAAAGATGGACTAGTTTTCGCGTCAAATAATGAAAAAGATTTCATCATTATTGATACCGCAGGTAGATTACAAATTGATGATTCAATGATGGATGAAATGGTTCGCATTAAGGAAGTGTCCAACCCTGATGAGGTCCTATTAGTGGTTGATTCTATGATCGGTCAGGAGGCGGCTGACTTGACCAAATCATTTCATGAGAAAGTAGGAATTACTGGTTCGGTTTTAACCAAACTTGATGGCGATTCGAGGGGAGGTGCAGCTCTCTCTATCAAGAAGGTAAGCGGAAAGCCAATTAAATTTATTGGAACTGGAGAAAAAATTGAAGCATTACAACCATTTCACCCAGAGAGAATGGCAAGTCGAATTTTAGGAATGGGTGATGTACTAACTCTTGTAGAGAAAGCTCAAAAAGAGGTTGAACTCGCTGATGCTGAGGCTATGCAAAAGAAGTTGCAAGAGGCAACTTTTGATTTTAATGATTTTGTTAAGCAAATGAGATTAATTAAGCGAATGGGTTCGTTAGGTGGATTAGTAAAATTAATTCCAGGAATGAATAAAATTGATGATGGAATGATTAAAAATGGAGAAGAACAACTTAAAAGAATTGAAGCTATGATTGCTTCTATGACATTAGTTGAAAAACAAAAGCCAGAATTACTTGCGGCTGAACCTTCCAGAAGGAGTCGTATCGCTAAAGGTAGTGGATTTGAAATTAAGGAAGTTGATAAAGTTTTGGCTGATTTTCAAAGGATGAGAGGTTTTATGAAACAAATGTCAAATGGAGGAATGCCCGGAATGGGAGGAATGCCCGGAATGGGAGGAATGCCCGGGATGGGGGGAATGCCTGGGATGGGAGGAATGCCTGGTATGGGAGGAATGCCCGGAATGGGAGGCAATAACAATTATCGTGCGCAAAAAAAACCAAAATCTGCAAAGAAAAAAAAGGGATTTGCTGATTTATGATTTTTAAAAATTTACCTTTCAATGATACTATTAATAAAACTAATAAAATTTAAAGATGATTAAATTGCGCCTTAAGCGCTTTGGAAAGAAAAAAGAGGCTAGTTTCAGAATCGTTGCATGTAACAGTACCTCAAGAAGAGATGGACGTCCACTGCAGGAACTTGGTTTCTATAACCCAAGAACTAAAGAAACAAGACTTGATACTGAAGCTTTAAGATTGAGGTTGACCCAAGGAGCACAGCCAACAAATGTAGTTAGAACTTTATTAGAAAAGGGTGGTTTATTAGATAAAAAAGAAAGACCTTCTATAGCCATTGGCAAAGCAAAATTAGCTCAAAAAGAAAAAGCAGAAAAGGCTGAAGCAAAGAAATCTGAAGCTACTGAAGCTGAAAAAGAATAAATTTGTTAACTTTATATCAATATTTATGCTTTAAATGAAAGAAGTTTCCAATATAGGTCACTTCACTATAGATTTACCAAGTACTGATGCTGCTACAGCACTCTCTGGGCAGGGAAACACTTGTTTGAAAAAATTTGAATCTCTTACCGGTGTTTCATTCGCAGTAAGAGGTTTACAGCTAGAGATGAGTGGTATCTCTTCAAAATTAGAAAAAGCTTCAGCACTTGTTGAATTAACTAGACCGATATGGGAGCAAGGCTTAGAGGTTCCTGATGTTGATTTGAAAGCAGCATTTTGTTCTTTAAATATTGGTCAAGCAACATCTCATGCTGAATTAGGTAAGAAGATTCTTGCTCGATCAAAAGGTGGTAAATATTTGAGACCAAGAACGATAAGGCAAAAGGCTTATGTAGAAGCAATTGAAAATTATGATTTAACCTTTGCAATTGGACCTGCAGGGACAGGTAAAACTTTTTTGGCAACAGTTTTAGCTGCAAGATTATTATCAGAAAAAAAAATTGAGAAGATAGTTTTAACTAGGCCTGCGGTTGAAGCAGGAGAAAATTTAGGATTTTTACCTGGAGATTTGCAACAAAAAGTAGATCCATACTTAAGACCTCTTTTTGATTCTCTGCATAACATCTTTGGTTCTGAGAAAACTAATTCGCTTATTGATAAGGGGATTATAGAAGTAGTACCTCTCGCCTTCATGAGAGGGAGGACACTTGAAGATTCTTTAATTATTCTTGATGAGGCCCAAAATACAACCAAAGCTCAAATGAAAATGTTTTTGACTCGATTAGGTGAGAGATCAAAAATGATTGTAAATGGAGATATCACTCAAATTGATTTAAAAAACAGTAATGAAAGCGGTTTAATTGATGCAATTAATACTTTTTCAGGTGTTGACCAAATAATGTTTTGTCATTTGACAACTGAAGATATTGTTCGTCATACACTTGTACAAAAAATCATAGAAGCCTATAAAAATTAATTGGGTGAACCGCACACAGAAATTTAATAAAAATAGAGTAAAATAAGAATAAATATAAAGAAAAAATGCCTGCAAGTAGTAATTTTCAACAAGCTATTCGCGAAGCTCAAACTAGAGCAATAGTTGGACCAAATGTCGTCAACAAAGCTCTGCCATATGTTGGTGGAGGAATGGTTTTAACATCAATTGGTGTCTTAGGTGGCCTATCCATTATGAATAGCCCGATTTTTAATCCGCTATTCTTTATTGCAATTATTGGACAATTGGTACTTTTTTTCGTTGCTCAAAGTGCTGCAAATAACGCTAATAATTCTAAAGCACTTCCCCTTTTAGCTACCTATAGTCTCTTAACAGGATTTACTTTAAGTGGAATAATCGCTTACGCAGCTTTAAGTATTGGTGTTGGTTCAATCGCGACTGCAGCTCTCGCTACTGGAATTACTTTTGTAATTGCATCATATACTGGGCAAAGGATGAGCGACAATGTTGGACAAGCTCTTCAAGGTGTGGTTGGACTTGGTCTTTTAGGCCTTATAATAGCAATGGTGGTCCAATTTATTGGGGGTCTATTCTCTCCCGCTTTTGGTGGCAGTGGGTTTGAATTGCTTATTGCGGGGTTTGGAACCGTTTTATTTGTGGCAATGTCATTTGTAGATTTCTATACTATGCCCAGAAGATATAGTGATGATCAATATCTTGCAGGTGCTTTGGGAATGTATTTGACTTACATTAATCTTTTTGTTTTCATCTTAAGATTAATGATAGCTTTGCAGGGTGGAGGTAGAAGGGATTAAATTAATCAAATCAATTTTTTAATTTATAAAGGGGCTAGTTTTAGCCCTTTTTTATTGTGCTATTTCATTTACTTTTTCTCTAATAAAAGTTTTTTGTTCTTCGCTATATTTAATTTCATTATCAAAACTATTCCCCATACTATTGATTTCTGTAAGCATTTCATTGATTTTTTTTGTTACTAATTTAGTGTCCAATTCTTTTAAAAGATTTATGCATCTATCGGAAATGTTTTTTGATCTTTCGGCATATTCATAATTTTTATCTTTCTGATGATTAAGTATTTGAGCAGAACTCATAAATAAATTTTTAATTGTGATTTCTACAATATCCTCACCTCTCTCTCTCAAGATAAAAACTATAGAAGAAGGTAATTTATCTAATAAAGTACATTTACTATCTGACAATGAATAAGCAAAAAAGCCCCTTATTCCGCTTTTAGTCTTGAGAAGTTCTTTAATACGATCGGCAAAAACCTCATCACTTAAAAGATCATCATCCCAATCTTTGCACCAATCCTTAGCAATATTGATTGATTGTATAAAAGATGGGTTCTTACTAATTATGGTTTTTTTCTTCATTTTTGATCAGAATTTTATTATGGACTATTTAAGTACTCTTGAATAATTATAAATCTGGCTTTGTTACTTTGCTCGGGAGACCAAATGTTGGTAAATCAACCTTAATAAATAAACTTGTTGGAAAAAAAATAACGATTACATCACCTATTGCACAAACGACTCGTAATAAATTAAAAGGAATTCTCACTAATGATGATAACCAAATAATTTTTATAGATACTCCTGGTGTACATAAACCACATCATTTGTTAGGAGAGAAACTAGTTAAGAATGCTAAATCGGCAATTAATGGGGTAGATCTTATATTGTTAATTTTTGATTCTTGTCAAAAACCTGGGAAAGGAGATGCTTATATAAGAAATTTATTAATGAATAATAAATCTAAATTTATAGTGGTTTTGAACAAATGGGATTTAGTAGAAAAAAAAGATAGATATGAAAGAATAAATCAATATAAAGAGCTTTTTAATGATAATTTAGTCAGTCTTCAAGAGGTTAGTGCTTTAAGTGGATATGGATGTAATGAATTAATCAAAGAAATCAGGACTGCTCTCCCTACAGGAAAACCTCTTTACCCAAAGGATATGATTGTCGATCAACCTATTAACGTAATATTATCTGAATTAATAAGAGAGCAAGTATTACTCAATACAAGGGAGGAAATACCTCACAGCGTAGCAGTTAAAATAGAGAAAATTGAATATATTAAAAAAAAAGGGAAGGAAATAACTGCTATTTTAGCAACTGTAATTGTAGAAAGAAAAAGTCAGAAAGGTATCCTAATAGGAAAAGGAGGTTCTATGCTAAAGGCTATTGGACAATCTTCAAGAATGAATATAAAGAATCTTTTTGAAGGTACGATTTATCTTGAGTTATTTGTAAAAGTAATACCAAATTGGAGAAAAAAAGAATCAAGATTAATTGAATTTGGCTATGAGGATGATTTCTAAATGTCTAATATTTGTTTTGATGTTATTAGCTTGCTTCCCAATTCTTTTAACGTATTGAATGATATGGGTGTTATTTCGAGAGCTATCAAAAAGAAATTAATTTCAATTAATACTTATGACTTGAGAAATTATGGAGAGGGCTCTTATAAACAAGTTGATGATGTCCCTTATGGAGGTGGATCAGGAATGGTTTTAAAACCAGAGCCAATATATAAAGCATATGAATCAATCAAGAAATTAAAAAATAAACGCACACTTTTAATGTCCCCACAAGGGCAAGTAATAAAGCAAAAGGATTTTGTAAGATGGTCCTCCTATGACCAATTAATTATTATATGTGGTCAATACGAAGGCTTTGATGAGAGGGTGAGAAAATTAGCGGATGAAGAAGTTTCTATTGGAGATTACGTTTTGACGGGAGGAGAAATTCCTGCAATAACTATTATTAATGGGATTTCACGTTTAATACCAGGAACTCTAGGAGATCCTGATTCTTTAAAGGATGAGAGTCATAATTCTCAATATCTAGAATACCCTCATTACACAAGGCCTTCAAGCTTTAGAGGTATGAATGTTCCAAGCATTTTATTAAGCGGTAATCATAAAGAAATTAAAATTTGGAGAAATGATGAAAAGATTCGAAGAACTTTGGATAGGAGACAAGACTTAATTTGCTTGGAGGACTTCAAAAAGTCACCAGTAAGTAAGAGAATAAATAAAGAATATAATAATCTTATGAGATTTCGCATTGGTAATGGATATGATATTCATCGATTAAAAAAAGGAAGGGATCTAATTATTGGGGGCATAAAATTAGAACATCCTAATAATTTAGGTCTTGATGGACATAGTGATGCTGATGTCCTTAGTCATTCAATAATGGATGCTCTTTTAGGTGCACTTTCATTAGGTGATATTGGAAAATATTTTCCACCTACAGATGAGAAATGGAAAGATGCAGATAGTTTAATATTGCTCTCAAAAGTAGTCGAATTGATTAAAAATAAGGGATGGTTTATTAATAATATTGATAGTGTTATCGTCGCAGAAAGGCCAAAATTTCTTCCGCATATAGATTCAATGAAAGATAATATTTCTAGAGTAATTAACTTAGAAAAGGATTTAATAGGAATAAAAGCCACAACTAATGAGACTTTAGGACCAGAAGGAAGAGAAGAGGGAATAAGTTGTCATTCTGTAGTTTTATTAGAGAAAGGATAATGAAAGTAATTTATTTATTTAAAAATCTAATAAGAATGTTTTTTGCATTATTATTAATAATTATTGTTTTTTATTCAAATTCTTCAAATGCTTTTGATTTTCCTATGAACAAGATTGATGAAAATATTATAGAAGAACTTCGACTCAACGTTCCAAATAAATATAAGGAAACTTGGATTAAAGCTGAGGAAGAGATTTGGGAACCTTGGCTTTCAAAACAAGATGGCTTTTTAGGAAGGCAAATTTTTTATAATCAGAAAAAAGGAGAAGCTTTATTGCTAGTTAAATGGAAAAATAGAAATTTATGGAAAAATATTTCTGATGAAGAAGTGAATAATATCCAAAAGATTTATGAGGAAAAAGTTATTAGTTCTTTAGGGGTAGAAACTAATCCTTTTGAATTCATTTATGAAGGCGAATTATTTGAGCAAAAATGATTTTGGATGTTAGATTCGATTTTGATAGGCAAAATCGCATAGGATTAGTTGAAGCGATCTGGGGAGAACATAAAAGTGTTAAACAATTAAAAAAAGTTGCTCAAGAGGTTTTAAAAAAAGGTGAATTTGTTTTTATAACAAGAATTGATGAAAGCAAAGCTAAATGCCTTCAAGATATTTATTCAAATGCAACTTTTATTAGAGACGCAAATTGTTTAGTTATTGGAGAGAATATAAATAAAGTTAAATCTGAGAAAACTGTCGCTATTGTTTCAGGAGGCTCTAGTGACCTGAGGGTATCTTTAGAAGTTAAAACAGCTTTAGAAATTTATGGAATTACTTGTGAAACTTTTATAGATGTTGGAGTAGCTGGAATGCATAGACTCATGAGTCAATTAGACAGAATTAATACACATGATTTGATAATAGTCTGTGCTGGAATGGAAGGTGCTTTAGCGACTGTAATTGGGGGACTTTTACCTCATCCAATTATAGGAGTCCCAGTATCTGTAGGATATGGAGTTAGTAAAGATGGAATGGTTGCCCTGAATAGCATGTTGGCAAGTTGTTCACCAGGGATAATGGTAATGAATATTGATAATGGTTACGGTGCAGCAATGGCTGCGTTAAGAATAATAAAAAATAAACATTAATAACTACTATTTCTTGTGATTAATTTCTAAAAGATTTTCTATCCACATGTTTAACCTCTCAGATAGTATTCCTTTCTCTCTCATCTTTAAAGCTTTGATTACGACATCTGTATTAACCCACTCTGGGTATCTTTTTTGCATTTTTTAAATTTATTATTATTTATTTGAAACAGATAGGGGAATTACAAACAAGATAAGAGTAACAAATTTAATCAATATTGTCAGAATTATTACTTAGTCTTGATAATTCCGAGGAGTTACATTCATTTTCTACATTTTTTAATCGATCGATCAAATCGGAAAGATCTTTATGAGCTAACTGCCCATTTCGCTCCCATTTTAAGGATCTTGTAGATTGCTTTAATTCTTCTTTCATTTGTACTTTAGTAGTAATAAGAATATAAAATGAAAAATTAAAATTTTGACCAAATATTTCTTTGATTAGGTTAAAAAAATATGAAGATATTTTGTAGTGTTAAACTTTTAGTAAATATTCTTTATCTATTTTAAGTTGAATTCAGTCTGATTAAATCACCCTCCTCCTACAATTGATACTATTTCAAGTTTGTCTCCATTTTTAATATATTTATATTTCCAATCCTCTGAATTAATAATTAGTTTATTTAGCTCAACAACAACTGTATTAGAAGAATATCCCAGTAATTTCATCGCCTCATTAAGAGAAATGCTTTTATTAGTTTGAATGAGTCTTTCTACACCATTTATGCTAATTTTCATCAGTTAAAGAATTTATTATCATAATAGCTTTCTCTTTAGGTTTTTCTGAATTAATAAGATCTGTTATTATTGCAACTTTGAAAATATTATTTTCTTTTAATTGAGAAATATTTTCTTGCTTAATACCTCCAATTGCAAACCATGGGATTGTAATATCTTTTGTAAGAGATTTTAAAGTATCTATTCCTAGGGGAATTTTCCCTTTTTTTGTTGTAGTAGTAAAAACAGGACCTATTCCTAAATAATCACAACCGTCTTGTATCGCTTTTTTAATATCAGACTCATTACTTGCTGAAATACCAATTATTTTTGAAGGACCTAATATAAATCTAGCAGATTTAATATCCATATCATCTTGACCAAGATGAACTCCATCTGCTTTAGAAGCTAAGGCAATATCTACTCGGTCATTTATTAAAAAAAGAGCGCCAAAATTATTGCATAATTCTCTTACTTTTATTGCAAATTTTAGATTATCAGAATCTTTTCCTTGCTTACATCTCAATTGAATGATTTTGACACCTCCTTCTAAAATATTTTTTATTTTCTCTAATAAATTCTCGGTATCGATAGTAATAAAATATAGATCATTTTCATTCAAAATTTTTAGAAGTGAATAGTTTGACTGAGTCTCTAATAATTCAATTTCAAGGTTATAAATTTCATATCTTATCTCAGATGAAATTTTACAAAGATTTTGATTATGATCTCTTGAGAATTCTTCGATTACTCTTAAAGCTTCTTGAACTCTCGCAGAGTTAGAACTAATTATGGAGCTCGCATTATTTCTTTTAAATTGTTCGGGATGACCTAAACCAGTACATTTATCGGCTACAAAATTTCTAGACTCTTTATATACTTTAAGGTGATGTTTACCTAAAATTTGCCTGTAATTTTTAACAGTTTTAACTAAATCTTTTCTTCCAAGGGCAAATCTTGCCCAGTCTTCCAAAACTCTTAAACCTTCCCTGGCTCGATCTAAATTTGCATCAATAATTTGAGCTATTCTTTGGTCTTCTAGTAGTTTTAAGTTTAAGCTTTTCATATTTTTTTATTTTATGATTTTAAAAATTTCTTTAGCCATATTTCTATCATTTTCGATTTGTTGAGATAATTCACTTAAATTTGGAAATTTTATTTGAGATCTAATTTTTTTAATAGGTTGTATTGTTAGCTTGAAGTCATAAAGGTTAATATTTTGGTCAATTAAGTGCACTTCTACCGCAGAGGGGGAGAGTGGATCTATTGTTGGCTGAGGACCTAGGTTCATAATAGATGGTATTTTATCTTTGAATTTTGCGGTAGAAGTCCATGCAGCATACACACCTACTCCAGGTAGAAACTTTCTTCCATCAATTTCAAGATTTGCAGTTGGAAATCCAATCTCTTTGCCAAGTCCTTTCCCTTTTACAACTTTGCCAGAAAAGCTATAAGGCCTTTGCAGCAATTTACTGGCATTATCTAAATCGCTGTTCAGCAATAATTCTCTAACTCTACTACTACTAATCCTTCCATATTGATCCTCTAGAAGTGGGATAATATTCAATGCAATATTTTGATTTTTTATTGATTCTCTAATAGTATTTATATCTCCTTCTCTTTTGTAGCCAAATCGAAAGTTTTCTCCAACTGAAATGCTTTTTGTCTGAAGTTGATTAAAAAGAATATCTTTTAAAAAATAATTAGCACTAAGTTTGGATAACTTTTTATCAAAAGGGATTAAGACTAATTGTTCTATACCAAGATTCTCTAAAAGTGGAAGTTTTTCTTCTGGGAGGTCAAGCCTTAATCTGGTCTCACCAAATAATACTTCTCTTGGATGTGGCCAGAAGCTCGCGATGGTTGGAATATATTGACTATTTTGAACAACACTTTCAATTAATTTTCTGTGACCTTCATGAAGGCCATCAAAACTTCCAATCGCGATGGACGTAGGTGCTTTGATTTCTGATGGTGATATTAAAGAGATCACAATATAACGTGCAATTTTATGAATTTGATGGCAAATTTGAATAAATAATTTACTTAATCAAATGAATGGCTGACAAAATTGATTTTCAGTTGCTTTCATTTGGAATGCGACGGATAGGTTGGATACGCTTTTGGATCCAATCTATTCTAGGTGTTGTTGTAGCATCTGTTTTGCTTTTTTCAAATGTTGTAAGTAATGATAGCGAAGGACAGCTTAGTTTGGCACCAGGATTATCATTAACGACAGTATCTTTGTTCTTACTATTTCTTAGTCTTTGGCAAGGGTGGTTAATTGTAAAAACTGGTAGAGCAATTTCAAGTAATGTGAGACCCTCAAGAGGTCAGACAAGTAAGCTTATTAAAAGAGGATTATTTAATGATTTATTAGGAATATTATTTGGGCTTATTGGATATCAAGCTCTTATGGGGGCACTCTTTATACAAGCCTCTACCCAAACACAAGGTATTGCGATTGCAACTAGTTCAGATGTTGCAATTACTGGATTAGAAATTCTGTCTGTTTTAAGTAATACACAAGTTATAGCAGCACATTTTGTGGGTTTATGCTTCTCTTTATGGTTGCTAAGAAGAATCTATAGAAGTTGAATATCAGGAAGCATGTCTAAACTATCTCTCCAAAATAAATCAGGCTCAATAGGCGTTAATGAAAGCTTTTTCTTTTCTATTTGGGACACATCACTTGGCCAGTTTTTAGGGCCATATCCCTTAGAGTTAAGATCTATCACTGCTTCTCCAGCTAGCCAAAAATAGGTATCTCCCCTTGGGTCTTCTCTTTTAGAAAATTGATTTTTATATTTTCTTATTGATAATCTCGTCCAAGAGCCTCCTGTTATTTCACTCTTTTGACATGGCGGAATATTTAAATTAAGAAGCAATGATTTTGGCCAATTACTTTTTAAAGCTTGTTCCGCAATTCTTAAAGAGACTTCACTTGCAAATTCAAAATTTCTCCATTTGAAGTCTGCTAAGCTGACTGCCATTGAAGGTATATTTTCAAGAGTTCCCTCCATAGCGGCGGCGACAGTACCTGAACAAAATATATCAGTACCTAAGTTAGGACCTTGATTAATACCAGAAAGAACTAAATCAGGCTTGTTATCCAAAAGTTCTGATAAAGCTAACTTTACACAATCTGCTGGAGTCCCTGAGCAGCCCCATGCTTTAATTCCCTCTTGAAATAATGCATCTGCGTTTTCAATCCTTATAGGTGAAGATAAGGTTAATCCATGACCGGTGGCAGATCTCTCTTGATCTGGGCAGACTACAGTAACATTGTGTCCTCTCTCTAAAGCATTTTTAGCAAGTGATCTTATTCCATCAGCAAAAATGCCATCATCATTACTAATTAAAATATTTAATGAATCCATTTAGAAAATAATTTTTAATATGCACTATGGTTAAGTAATATGAACTCATACCTATTTTTACTATATCAGTGAGTGAAATTGAATTACTAGATCAAATTGACAATCAGCTGAAAAGTCTTTCTGATTCAGCATATCAAGACATAAAAAATACTAAAGAAGAAGGTGATTTAGAAATCTTGAGAGTTTCTTTTCTTGGGAAAAAAGGAAAATTATCAAATATCCTTAAAAATATGGGTAAATTACAAGCAAAAGATAGACCAAAGATTGGTCAAAAAGCAAATATTCTAAAAACAAACTTACTCGAAGCTATAAGTGAGAGAAAAAATCAGTTACTAAATAACGCTTTAGAGTTGAAGATCTCAAATGAGAAATTAGATGTAACTATTCCCTCTAATGGAACTCCAAAGGGCAATCATCATCCTTTACTTTCAACTCAAGATGAAATAATTGATATTTTTTGTGGATTAGGTTACTCAGTAGCATATGGTCCTGAAATAGAAACTGATTTTTATAATTTTGAATCTTTAAATATTCCTAAAAATCATCCTGCAAGAGATATGCAAGATACTTTTTATTTAAATGATAATTTACTTCTGAGGACTCATACATCTCCTGTTCAAATAAGATATTTAAAAGATAATCCACCTCCAGCCAGGATTATATCTCCTGGACGTGTTTATAGAAGAGATGCAGTTGATGCAACACATTCTCCAGTTTTTAATCAAGTAGAAGTTTTATGTATTGATGAAGGTATTAATTTTAGTCATTTAAGGGGAACTGTACTTACTTTTTTGAAAACTTTTTTTGGCGACTTACCTATTAGATTTAGAGCTAGTTATTTCCCTTTCACCGAACCATCAGCCGAAGTAGATGTTCAATGGAAAGGTAAATGGTTGGAGGTTATGGGATGTGGAATGGTTGATCCATTGGTTCTTGATAAAATTGGAATAGATTCAGAGAGATGGACTGGTTTTGCCGCAGGTTTAGGAGTTGAGAGATTTTGTATGGTAAGGCATCAAATAGATGATATTAGAAGGTTTTATACAAATGATTTAAGGTTTTTAAAACAATTTTAGTGAATTTTATAAGTAAAATAATTAGCATTAATTGATCAATTTGGTTTAAGGTATATATAGTTATAAATTTATCGATTGGTACGAAAGGCTGGACTAATCGTCAATGATGGAAAAGATTTAGCTGTCCAGACAGCTATCTCAATTCAACACAAGTTGGAAAGTTCTAATTATAAAGTTGTTAGAGTGAGCAGCTCTGGAGGAATGGTCGGTTTTGCGAATCCAGATCAACATGTTAGGCCACTTGGTTACACAAATTGTGTGCCTGATGGTTTTAACTCCTCTATTGAATTTGCTATTGTTCTTGGCGGAGATGGCACTGTGTTATCTGCAGCCAGGCAAACTGCTCCTGCAAAGATTCCAATACTTACTATTAATACTGGACACTTAGGTTTTTTGGCAGAAGCTTATTTGTCTAATCTTGAAGATGCATTGGATAAATTAATTCAAGGTAATTGGGATATTGAAGAAAGAAATAGTTTAATTGTTAGTGTTATGCGAAACGATCAGAGAAGATGGGAGTCTTTATGTCTTAACGAAATGGCCTTGCATAGGGAACCGTTAACAAGTATGTGTCATTTTGAAATCTCAATTGGAAAGCATGCCCCTGTAGATATTTCAGCTGATGGTGTGATCCTTTCAACTCCAACAGGGTCAACAGCATATTCCTTAAGCGCTGGAGGGCCTGTCATAACGCCTGATTGTCCAGTTGTTCAACTAACTCCAATTGCACCCCATTCATTAGCATCTAGAGCTTTGGTCTTTAATGATTCTGAGCCAGTTACTGTTTTCCCAGCCACGCCTGAAAGACTAATCATGGTAGTAGATGGTAATGCTGGTTGTTACGTATGGCCAGAAGATAGAGTCTTAATTAGAAAAAGTAATCATCCAGTTAGATTTATAAGATTGGATGATCATGAATTTTTTCAGGTATTGAGAAACAAATTAGGGTGGGGCTTGCCGCATGTTGCAAAACCAGATAAATAAATTTATGTTTTTTTTGCTTTGATTATAAATACTGGATTATTTGGTTCGAATCTTGTCCCATCAGAAATACTAAGGCCTTTAAATGTTTGAATCATCCTCAGGCTCATTTCATAATTAAATTTTTTAAACGTTGAATCAATTTGTTGTAAGACTTCATATGTGACTATGGGAACTACAATAATATCTCCCTCTTTTAGAAATTTTGTTAACTCACTAATGATTAAAGTTTTTGTCTCTAAATTGCAACCTCCTATTAATATTCTATTTGCATCTGATAAATATTTAATTAAATCACTGTGTAAGTAATTCTTAGCATCTCCTTCAAGAATTTTTAAAGGTGAAACGCCTAACCTTTTTGAATTCTCTTCAACTAATACTTTACTTCCCAATCTTTTATCCAAGCATATTAAATTTAGTTTTGGTCTTATCCTTAAAGCTTCAAGTCCAATTGAACCAATACCTGAACCAATATCAATTAAAGTACCTGACTCTGGTAATTCTAAATCAGCAAGCAATTGAATCCTCGTGTCTCTTTTCGTTAACAAACTTGGCCTATCTTCAAATGTCAAAAAATTACTATCGTCTATACCAAAAAGAGGTAAACAAGATTGTGGATCTTTTGATTCTTTTTTAATAAGAACTACTAAATTTAGCTTTGATACTTCTTTTGGTAGATTTTCATGATTCAAAATTAGACTAATCTTCTCATTCT
Source organism: uncultured Prochlorococcus sp. (assembly GCA_902627325.1). GTDB lineage: Bacteria > Cyanobacteriota > Cyanobacteriia > PCC-6307 > Cyanobiaceae > Prochlorococcus_A. The sequence goes on from CACOIM010000011.1 coordinate 14,881, forward strand.
TAAAACCAACTTCTTCGAGTAGCCAGAATTCATAATAATTATCTAAATTAAACTCTTTTAGATTTTTTCTAATTAAATCTAAGCTATTAATTTGGGGATCAGTTAATACCGCAATACTTTTTTGTTTTGATTTTAATGATTTTATTAATTCAGTTGAATTCCTTCCGTGAATGCTAACAGTGACAGAATTTTGCCATGGTTTTTTTAGTCTACTAAAAGCTAATTGAACACAGGTGTTCGAAGGATAAAATAATAATTCTTTAGGTGAAAAATGTTGAAGAAGAATCCTCCCAATGCCATACCAAAGTGGGTCACCTCTTGAAAAGAGTATTACATCATTATCAACAGATTTAAGCCAATTTATTAATTGAATATTACTTTTGCTTTTGAAAAATTTTTTATCTTCATTTTTTTCATCTGATATCCATCCTTTTATGTCATTTAGAAAAGTCTCCGGTGCGGCAATATTTTTTATTTCCATAAATAAATCTTTAACGTCTTTTGATAAGTCTTCGAATTTAAAAGAATTTAAACCTATGATATGAATTGTCCTTTTATTGTCTTCCATGTAATTTATATCTTTAAAAAATTATTTGAGTTTGTATTAGTTATCAAATTATCCTATTATTAATCGAGTCAATAATAAAGAGACTAATTGTCTAAGAGGAGAAAGCGATTACACGAATTATTATTAGCTCTTGTCAATAAACAAGATTATTTTGAGTTAATTGAAGATGATTCAGAGAATTTAAAGAACACTTTTTCTAGTACTGATTCAAAAGATTTTTCAAAAATAATTGAGCGAAATCGTAAAATCCTCAAGAAATATCAATCTCTTGTTAGAACGGCTGTAACCCTTGACGCACTTATGGATTCTGAAAATGAAGAAAATTTCAAGATTAATAAATGATTACTTATTAAAAGTAATTTCTTGTTTATTAACAATTTCATTAATACTAATTCCTGCTAAATCGTATGCAGAGGTTGCAGAAACTCAAATCAATAGTTCCTTAATTCAAGCAAGTACAGAATTTCTTAGAGATTTAGATTACGAGACTTGGCAATTAGTTGCATATAAATCATCTAATAATCAAGAAAAATTAGTTTTGAGAATAATTGGTTATCCTGGTAACCTTAGAATAGATCATCCTCTCTCTCTGAATGTAGAATCAGGCAGAAAGAGTTGGGAGTTAGACGACATAACTTTATTAAATAGTGAACTCGCTGAAGATAGCCGACAAGCTGCAGCTGAATTTGACTTAGATAAATTAATTAATGATCTTTCTCAAAACAGGCCTTTGAGACTATCTCTTCAAGGTGTTTTTTCAGAACTTCCAGTGCCTCCGTTTTTGGTAAAAGAGTGGAGAACTCTTAAAACCCAAACTTAAAATGTCTATTGAACAATATATTCATAAGAAATGGATGAGAAGAGCAATTCAATTGGCTTCTCTTGGTAAAGGCTTTACAAGCCCAAATCCAATGGTTGGAGCTGTCATAACTAATAAATCAGGAAAATTGATTTCAGAAGGCTTCCATGAGAAGACAGGTACTAAACATGCAGAAGCAATGGCTTTTAGTAATCTAAAGGATGACCCTGCTGGAGGAACATTGTATGTAAATCTCGAACCTTGCTGCCATAGAGGTAAAACGCCTCCCTGCGTGGATGCGATAATTTCTTCTGGATTGAAGAGGGTTTTTGTCTCTATTAAAGATCCTGATGTAAGAGTTTCTGGGAAAGGGATTAAATTATTAAAGGATGCAGGAATTCAGGTTCATCTAGGCTTGTGTGAGGAAGAGTCATTGGAATTAAATAAATCTTTCATCCATCGAAATATTACTGGGACTTCTTTTGGTGTCTTTAAATGGGCAATGAGTATTGATGGCAGATTAGGGCTTAAAAATGGTGAAAGTAAATGGATTACCAATGTAAATTCTCGCTCTTTAGTTCATAAATTAAGAGCAGACTTTGATGCAATTGTTATAGGTGGTAATACACTAAGAAAAGATAATCCTCTTCTAACTACTCGCGGTATTAAGAAACCTGAACCTTTAAGAGTGGTTTTTACTAAAACTTTAAATTTTCCAAAGGAATGCAAACTTTGGGAAACTAGCTATTCTGATACTCTCGTAGTGTATGATTCTTCTTCTGCAGATGAAAAATATTTAAAGGATATTCCAAAGGGGGTATCAGTAGAGAAAGTACCTTCAGATAATCCAAAATTTCTTTCGAAAATTTTAGCCCAAAAAGGTTGTAATAGTATTTTATGGGAATGCGGTCCAAAACTTGCCACTGCAGCGGTTAAAGAAGGATGTATTCAGGAATTTATTACTTTTATATCTCCAAAAATTTTGGGAGGTGATAATTGTATGACTACCTTCTCTGATTTTGAATTTACTTCTATGACTAATATAATTAACTTGAATTTTGGCGAAATAAAACAAATTAATAGTGATATTTACATAAAAAGTCTTATAAATAAATTATCTTCTGCATGATTTCATATAAATATTTAGAATTTACGGTTCTCACCAAAAAAAATAATTGCAAATACGATCTTATATTATTTAGTTTATAATGAAATTATTTGAAATTATTTATGCCAATAAGACAAGACGATAATCAACCTAATAAAAGATTTGGAATTATTAATATTATCTTGATAGGTGTTGGAGCTTTACTTTTATTTAGTAGCTTATTCCCAAATCAAAATATGCAAATTCCAAGAGTTCCATATTCACTGTTTATAGACCAAGTTAATGACGGGGAGGTGAAAAGAGCATACATAACCCAAGAGCAAATTAGATATGAATTAAATGGAGCGGAAGAAGGAGCACCTTCAGTGTTAGCAACTACACCTATTTTTGATATGGATCTACCTCAAAGATTAGAAAATAAAGGTGTTGAATTTGCTGCAGCACCACCTAAAAAACCAAATATTTTCTCCACTATTTTAAGTTGGGTCGTTCCACCATTAATTTTTATCTTAGTATTGCAATTTTTTGCAAGAAGAAGTATGGGAGGAGGAGGAGCTCAAGGTGCATTAAGTTTTACCAAGAGTAAAGCGAAAGTCTATGTTCCTGATGATGAATCCAAAATTACATTTGATGATGTTGCTGGAGTGGATGAAGCAAAAGACGAACTTACTGAAATTGTAGATTTTTTAAAAAAACCTGAAAGATATACCGATATTGGAGCCAGAATTCCAAAAGGGGTATTACTGGTTGGACCTCCAGGTACTGGTAAAACTTTACTCTCAAAAGCTGTTGCTGGAGAAGCTGAAGTGCCATTTTTTATCATCTCTGGATCAGAATTCGTAGAACTTTTTGTAGGTGCAGGAGCTGCAAGAGTTAGAGATTTATTTGAACAAGCTAAGAAAAAAGCACCATGCATAATTTTTATTGATGAATTAGATGCTATTGGTAAAAGTCGCTCCGGTTCGATGGGAGTTGTTGGAGGTAACGATGAGAGAGAACAGACTTTAAATCAACTACTTACTGAAATGGATGGATTTACTGCTTCTGATAAACCAGTTATTGTACTTGCCGCAACAAACCAGCCTGAAGTGTTAGATGCTGCTTTATTAAGACCTGGAAGATTTGATAGACAGGTATTAGTTGATAGACCTGATTTATCTGGTAGGAAAACTATTTTAGAAATTTACACTAAAAAAGTTAAATTGTCTGAGTCAATAGATTTAGATTCAATCGCACAAGCTACCTCAGGTTTTGCAGGGGCTGATTTAGCCAATATGGTTAATGAAGCAGCTTTATTAGCAGCTAGAGGTAATAGAAAAAGTGTTGAGCAACAAGATCTTAGTGAAGCTATAGAAAGAGTTGTCGCAGGACTAGAAAAGAAAAGTAGGGTTTTACAAGATGATGAAAAGAAAGTAGTTGCATACCATGAAGTTGGACATGCAATAGTTGGACATTTAATGCCAGGGGGCTCAAAAGTAGCAAAAATATCAATAGTTCCTAGAGGTATGAGCGCATTAGGTTACACTCTACAACTTCCTACAGAAGAAAGATTCCTTAATTCTAAAGAAGAATTGCAAGGTCAAATTGCTACCTTGCTGGGTGGTAGATCTGCGGAAGAGATTGTTTTCGGTAAGATTACTACTGGAGCATCAAATGATTTACAAAGGGCAACAGATATTGCTGAACAAATGGTTGGAACTTTTGGTATGAGCGAAATACTGGGACCGTTAGCTTATGACAAGCAAGGTGGTGGTCAATTCCTAGGCAATGGTAATAATCCTAGAAGAGCTGTAAGTGATGCTACAGCACAAGCTATCGATAAAGAGGTTAGAGATCTAGTTGATACAGCTCATGAACAAGCACTCCAGATTTTAAGAAATAATTTGCCTTTATTAGAATCTATTTCTCAAAAAATTCTTGAAGAAGAGGTGATTGAAGGAGATGATTTGAAAAACTTACTTTCAGAGAGTAAAATGCCGATATCATAAATCAAGAAGTTTCTGTAGATATAAATGTTTAAACAAAATAAGCTTGCTAATGAAAATTTTTTATCAATCTTAGATATAACAACTGAAGAACTTATTCATATTCTTAAAGTTGCAAAAAAAATAAAAAATAAAGAACTTAAAATTGAATTTAAGGATAAGGTTCTTGGTTTAATTTTTGATAAGGCTTCCACAAGAACAAGGGTAAGTTTTCAAGTTGCTATGTCTAGAATTGGTGGATCTACAATTGACTTAAATCCAACCACTTCGCAAATAGGAAGAGGTGAGCCAATTAAAGATACAGCAAGAGTTCTTAGTAGATACTGTGATGTTCTTGCTATAAGAACTTTTAATCATTCAGATTTAGAAGAGTATGCAAAATGGTCATCTAAGCCAGTTATTAATGCCCTCACAGATTTAGAACATCCATGTCAAGCTCTAGCTGACTTTTTAACTATCCAAGAGGAATTTCACGATCTCCGAAATGTTGTTTTGACATTTATTGGTGATGGTAATAATGTGGCCAATTCACTTATTTTGTGTGGAGCATTGCTTGGCGTAGAAGTAAGGATTGCATGCCCAAAAGGCCACGAACCAGACCCTCTAGTAATAAAAAAAGCGCAGCAAATTAACAATCATGAAACTTCCTTGAGTATTTTAAATGATCCTAATCTCGCTGTTAAAGGCTCAAACGTAATATACACAGATGTTTGGTCCTCTATGGGCGAAGAAAGTCTAAAAGAAGAGAAGGATAAAAAATTTAGAGGATTTACCGTTGATAGTAATTTACTAAAAAAAGCTGACAAAAATGCAATCGTACTTCATTGCCTTCCAGCATATAGATCTAAGGAAATTACTGAAGATGTCTTTGAAAGTAAAAATAGTAGAATTTTTGAACAAGCAGAAAATCGAATGCATGCTCAACAAGCTTTATTGTCCTGTTTAATTCAATAAGACTTGCTTAACGCTTGTATTAAAGGTACAAATGTATTAGTCATTATTTTTTTGGTGTTTAAATCTTCCGAAGAAAATCTTACTAATGCTCAGAATGAGCTTTATGAATGGATTAAAAATTATTTGAAAGAATTTCAGCATAGTCCTTCCATTAGGCAAATGATGGAGGCTATGGGATTAAGATCACCTGCACCTATTCAGAGTCGATTAAAACATCTGCAAGAAAAAGGCTATATTTCTTGGCAGGGAGGTAAAGCTAGAACTTTACAACTTTTATCAGATACATCTAAATGTGGTATACCCATAATGGGATCTATAGCTGCAGGAGGATTGATAGAGACGTATTCTGATTTAAAGGATGAATTGGATGTTAATGATGTTTTAAGTAAGAAAGGTATATTTGCCTTGACTGTGAATGGTGATTCTATGATTGATGCTTTCATCGCCGATGGAGATATGGTCCTTATGGAACCAGTAAAAGATTCTGATTATCTTAGAAATGGAACAATCGTTAGTGCCATGGTTGCAGGATCTGGAACAACACTTAAATATTTTTTTAAAGATAAGGGCCAAATCAGGCTAGAAGCTGCTAATTCTAATTATGACCCTATAGTTTTAAATGCTGATGCGGTTTCAATTCAAGGAAAGTTACTTGCTGTTTGGAGAAGGGTTTGATTTATTTAAAATTTTAAATAATGTCCTATCCAATGAAGATGTTGTGTTCAAAGGCTTGAATTTTTATAGGTTATTTTGTTTCTAGTTAATCATTTATATTTCTAAAGAAATGATAAAAGAGTATAGTCATGCGATTATCTAATACCGTTAAATCCTGATCTCAAAATATACATTGTAAACCTAAAAAGGATATTATTCAAAATTGGGAAAAATCTGAATATTCTGTTATTTCTTTCTTTAATATGAAGAAAAATCTTACAATAAACATATTAATCTTCGACAAGCTTCTCGAGTTTTAATTTTATATCTTTATATTTTTTACTTTTTTCTCACCAATTTTTAAATCTTCAAAAGAATTGTAACCTTTCATTTTTAATTAAAGCTTATAATTGGCTACTTATTTGCAAGATCATAAAAGTGAGGATTATGAATCTAAAATAATAATAGATAAATAGATAGATGAAGAAAAATCTCCTTTTCCCTTTAAATAGTTTTTATTCTTTTGAATTTATTTGGCTATATTCTTTTCGTTATTTTTTTAAGGAATTTTATAAAGAATAAACTTATATTTTTTTTGAGGTTAGCAATACAATTTTTAAATTTATAAAAAGTTTTTAAGTTAAATAAATTTATTAAGTAAATCTTATAATATAACTATTATATTCGCATTCAAAACAACTTTTAGCCTTAAAACTTTTAATGTATTCTTTTATGATATTTTCATATTGAAGTTTTATATTTTTCATATATGTAAAAATTTATTTTTTATATATAAATTATCTTATGAAGCTAATTTTTTTGCTAGTCAATATATAAATTTTATAAGAAATCTATTTAAATTTTAAAATTAAAAGTTACCATAAGATTATTTTAAAACTTATTTTTAAAAATTAAAAACCTCAAGAATAGATAATTATTTTCAACATTAAGAGAGAAAAAATCAATATGATTTTGGAATATTTCTCAAGTAAATCACATAGTTTTTTGACAGAAACAAAAACTTATAAACTGAAATAATTAGTAGAATAATTATGCCTATTAAGGGTTATTTAGAATATCTACTTTTTTTTAACTAATAATTATTTTCTCTTTTATTCGTGTAAGCTTTAAATGCATAAATTAATTTAAAAATTACGTCCATATATGTCATTAAACCTAACGATGTCATCCTCCTTAAGATAAGCACCACTTTGAATTTCAATTAACTCTAACATTAATTTCCCTGGATTTCGTAATCTATGCTTAGTGCCTAGAGGTATATGAATACTCTCATTTTCACTTAGTAAAGTTCTTACTCCATCAATTTCAACATCTGCAGTTCCTTTAACTACAACCCAATGCTCTGCTCTATGATGATGCATTTGCAGAGATAATGATGCTCCTGGCTTAACTCTTATTAATTTAACTTGCCATCTATCACCACTTAGCATTGATTTATAATTCCCCCATGGTCTATAAACTAAGCTATGTGAATCAATCTCAGGTAAATTATCATTTTTTAATTTATTAACTATTCTTTTAATCTCCTGTGCATTTTTAATATTTCCAACCAATACTACGTCATCTGTTTCAACAACTACAGTATCCTCTAGGCCCAAAGCGAGAACAAATCTACTCTCGCTCCTTAGGTAACAGTTTTTATTGTTTTCTGAATATACTCTACCTCCTACGAAATTTTTATCATTGTCTTTCTCTGAACTTTGCCACAAAGTAAACCAATTGCCAATATCGCTCCAACCCTTTGCAAGAGGAATAACAATTGCCTCTTTAGTATTCTCAATAATGGCATTATCTATAGAAATACTTTCACACTTCTCAAATTCATTTTTATCAACTCTTAGGAAGTCAAAATCCTTAATTTTATTTTTATATGATTTTTGTACCTGGTTTAATAATTTATTTGCATATTTCTTAAATTCATTTTTAATAGTCGATATTGTGAATAAAAATATACCACTATTCCATAGATAATTTCCTTCTTCAATAAATAATTTTGCTTTATCTAAATCTGGCTTTTCTATAAATTCACAAATTTGTTTGATTTCAAGATTTGGATTATTATCTATCTTTATATATCCATATCCTGTTTCAGGTCTATCTGGGATAACTCCAAATAAAACAATTTTCCCATTTTCGCTATGAGTTCTGCCACTTTCAATAGCTTTTAAAAATTGATTTTGATTAGATATTATATGATCTGATGAAAGTACTAATAAATTTGCATTTTTTTCATCCTCAAAAGCTCTCATTGCTGCAACCAAAATTGCAGGAGCTGTGTTTTTTCCGACTGGTTCCAAGATAATATCTTTTGGTTTTATATTGATCTCTTTGCATTGTTCTGCAACTAAAAATCTATGTTCCTCATTACAAACAATTATTGGGCTACAAATATTTTCTAAAGTTTCTATTCTTTTTATGGTTTCTTGTAAGAGTGAGAATTTACTATTGCCATTAATAGCCTTATACTGCTTTGGATAAGAACTTCTAGATATTGGCCATAATCTTGTGCCGCTTCCTCCAGATAAAATGATTGGAACAACTCTCATTTGGGAAGAGAAACAGATTAAAAATTATCGATTTTAATTTTAGCATTTATATAATAAATATATACTTCTTTTATTTAATTTAAAATTTATTAACTCTTAAGATATATCCTTTTTTAATAATCAATTTCTTAGGGAAATTTTTTCAATTGAAGAATGCATGTGTTTTATATGTATATATATTTATTTTTAGAGTATAAAATTAATAAAATTTATTAGTTGTTTTAACACCTCTATCTTAGTTTTAATTAATTTAATGGCAACTGGAAAAATTTGATTAATTTAAAATATTAAAAAAATTATATAGATTTTTATATATTTATTTTTATAAAAAACTTCAAATCAACTTACTTAATTTTTCTTAGAAGTATTTGTTATTTTATTATTCAAGTTAAATGATGATCATTTATAGTTCTTATATCATCATGATATTATGAAAAATAATTAGCAATTTTTTAATGGAGTTGAATAATTGGAAATATGTTTATAAAAAGAATGAAAAATCGAAAAATAAATTTAAAAAATTAATTACTGTTGCATGTGTTCTTGGATACTTTAATGGCGAAAAATATATTAAAGAACAACTGCAATCAATTTTAAATCAAAAACAAGATATATTTTCTATTACAATTTTTATATCTGACGACAATAGTAATAGAAATTTTTCTTTATTAGAAAACTTTGATTTAGAAAATATGAAAAATAATGAAATTTACTATCGTAAACTAGAAAAGAATATTGGTTACGCTAACAACTTTATTTTTTCTTTAAGAGATATAAATTTAGAATTTGATTATTTTTGTTTCTCAGATCAAGATGATATTTGGACACAAAATAAAATTGAGAATGCTTTAAATAATATATTAAAATATGATAAAAAGTTACCAACTCTATATTGTGGTAGAACTACTTACTTTGATGAAAAATGCGAATTTGAGTTAGGAAATTCCCTACTTTTCAAAAAGAAACCTAATTTTAAAAATGCGATAATCCAAAGCTTAGCAGGAGGTAATACAATGCTTTTCAATAGATCTGCAAAAGATTTAATTGTCTCTTCAATTTTTGAAGATTTTAAAATAATTTCTCATGATTGGTGGTGTTATCAATTAATAACAGGAGCAGAAGGCATTGTTTATTATGATAAAAATTCTTATGTTAAATATCGACAACATAGAAATAATTTATTAGGGTCCAATAATACCTTGCATAATAAGTTCCATAGAATCCTATCTTTGATTAATGGTAAATTCAAAAGTTGGAATGACATCAATCTTAATGCCCTCAATAGAAATAAATCTATTCTTAAGAAAAATAATAAAAAGCTTGTTGAAGATTTTATAAAATATAGAAATGGCTCTTTATTTCAAAGAATTTTTCTATTAAAATTTCTTGGCATATATAGACAAACTTTCTTAGGAAATTTAGCTCTTAACATAGCAGTCTTTTTTAAAAGAGTTTAAAATATTTTTTTTCAAAATAATCATTAAGATTTTGAATTTTGTATTTTTTAATTTGATATTTTAAAACCATAAAATTAATCAAGATCATTACTTAAAATTATTTTTTTTAGTTAAAAAATATATTAATTAATTCCAAAGATTTATCAATAGATACTAATATACTATCTTGAAAGGTTATGTGGTTGTATAAATGACTATATTAGTTACAGGCGGTGCAGGTTTTATAGGCTCAAATTTTATTTTAGAGTGGTTAAATATAAAAGATGAAAGTGTTATTAATGTTGATAAATTGACTTATGCAGGCAATTTATTAAATTTAGATGCAGTGTCAAATAATCAAAATTATTTTTTTGAGAAAGCTGATATCTGTGATTTTTTAAAAATTAGTCAATTATTCGATAAATATAAGCCAAGAGCGATTATCCATTTTGCTGCAGAATCTCATGTTGATAGGTCAATACAAGGTCCATCAGAATTTATTAATACAAATATATTGGGTACTTTTAACTTACTTGAGGTAGTAAGAAAAAAAAATGAATCTAGTTACATTAATAATGATTTTAGATTTATTCATATTTCTACAGATGAAGTTTATGGTTCTTTGGGTATGGAAGAAAAACCTTTTACAGAAAAAAATCAATACTGCCCAAATAGTCCTTATAGCGCATCTAAAGCTTCGTCTGATCACCTAGTAAGGTCTTACTTTAAGACTTATAGAGTTCCATCAATTATTACAAATTGCTCTAATAATTATGGACCATATCAATTCCCTGAAAAACTTATCCCTATGGTAATAAAAAATGTTTTACAGAGGAGCACAGTACCTATATATGGAGATGGTAAAAATATAAGAGATTGGCTTTATGTGAGAGACCATTGCCAGGCAATAATCAAAGTACTTGAATATGGTAATCCTGGAGAGACTTATAACATAGGTGGTAATAATGAAATAACAAATCTAGATTTAGTAAGTCATATATTTAAAGAAATAGAGAAATATTATCATGCAAAAGATTTTGGCTTTTCAACATACTTTGATTTAGTAGAGTTTGTCCCAGATAGGCCTGGTCATGATAAAAGATATGCTATTGATTCAAAAAAAATAAAAAATGATTTAGGATGGCAGCCCAAAGAGACATTTGAATCTGGTATAACAAAAACGGTAAAGTGGTATCTTGAAAATACCTCTTGGAGCTCTGACTTAAGAGAGGATTAAATTAAAAATGAGAATTTTACTTATTGGATCAAAAGGACAACTTGGTTCTGAACTAAATATCTCATTAAAAAAATATGGAGAAATTATAGATTCTGATCGTAGTAAATTAGATCTAGAAAATCATGAGAAAATTAGTCTTTACATTGAGCAAATTCATCCAACAATAATAATTAACGCATCAGCATACACAAATGTTGAAGAGGCAGAGGATAATGAGATTTTAGCTTCTAAAATAAACTTTAAAGCCGTAAGTATTCTTGCCCAGATATCCAAAAAATTAGATATTTTGTTGATACATTTTTCAACTGATTATGTTTTTGATGGAACAAAGAAGGATCCATATTTAGAAGATGATTTACCTTGCCCAATTAATATTTATGGCAAAACAAAGTTAGAGGGAGAAAAAGCTATTCAAGAAAGTGGTTGTAAGTATTATATATTTAGAGTCTCTTGGTTAATAGGTAAATATGGTAGTAATTTTGCAAAAAAAATAATTTATTTTGCAAAAAATAAGGAGACTTTAAAAGTAATAAATGATCAAAAAGGTGTCCCCACTTCCCCAAGATTAATTGGTGAAGTAATGAATCATTTAATAAAATCTTATCAGACAAATTCAATATGGGATTTTGGTATCTACAACCTAAATCCTAGAGGAGAAGCTTCATGGTTTATAATTGCTAAATTTATTATTAACTTTATTAATGAGATGGATAATAAAAATTCTTTTTTAGTTAAAAGTGTGCAACCTGTATCAACAAATGAGTTTAAAACGAAAGCTAAACGACCACTAAATTCTCTTCTAGATAACTCAAAATTAGAAAAAGTCTTAGGATATGAATTAAATGATTGGGAATCATATTTTATTAATGATTTAAAAGAAATTTTACACAATAGCTTATGAGAATGGATAGAAAAGGAATAATTCTTGCAGGTGGAACAGGTTCTAGATTAAGTCCATTAACTATGGTTGTATCTAAGCAATTATTGCCTGTATTTGATAAGCCTATGATTTATTATCCAATCTCAATTTTGATGTTGAGTGGGATAAGAGAAATTCTTATTATTTCAACTCCAAGAGATTTACCAAATTTTAAGACTCTCCTTGGGAATGGAGAAAAGTGGGGAGTACATTTTGAATATGTTATTCAGGATAAACCAGATGGATTAGCAAAAGCATATATCCTTGGTGAAAATTTTTTGAATGGATCTTCCTCTGTACTTATACTTGGAGATAATATATTCTACGGACCCTCCCTTAAGACAAAGCTTGCAAACGTAAATAATAAGGAGGGTGCAACAATCTTTGCATATAGAGTTAAAGATCCTCATAGATATGGAGTTGTGACCTTTAATAAGGAGGGAAAGGTAATCGATTTAGAAGAAAAGCCAGATAAACCAAAATCTAATTACTGTATTACCGGACTTTATTTTTTTGATAATAAAGCCTGTGAATATGTCAAGGAAATTAAACCTTCAGCTCGTGGTGAGTTGGAAATTACTGATTTGAATAGAATTTATTTAAAACAAGGAAAATTATCTGTAGAGAGGCTTAGTAGAGGCTATGCTTGGCTTGATACAGGAACTCATGAAACTTTACTTGAAGCTCAAGAATTTGTAAAAACTGTAGAACATCGGCAGGGATTAAAAATTTGTTGCCCTGAAGAAATAGCTTATAGAAATGGTTGGATTAACGAACATCAATTATTAAAGGCAGCTGAACCTTTTATTAAATCAAGTTATGGTGAATATTTAGTTCAAGTTACCAATGATCCTTTGAATGAATTCTTATGAAAGTTATAAACTCCACCCTTGACGAAGTTAAGATTTTTGAACCAATGGTTTTTAATGATGAAAGAGGCTTTTTTTTTGAAAGTTTTAACAAAAAATTTTTTCAAGAAAGTATAAATTCCAAAATAGAATTTGTACAAGATAATCATTCAAGATCTTCTAAAGGTGTTCTAAGAGGGTTACATTATCAGCTAGATCCATTTGCTCAAGGTAAATTAGTTAGGGTTGTAACAGGCGAAGTATTTGATGTCGCAGTTGATATTAGAGTAAATTCTAAGAATTTTGGTAAGTGGTTTGGGGCAAAACTATCTGCTGATAATAAGAAACAGTTATGGATTCCAAGAGGATTTGCTCATGGATTTCTTACATTATCAGATAGTGCAGAATTTCTTTACAAGACTACAAATTTCTATGATAAACAATCTGAGAGGTCAATTATATGGAATGATCCTGATATTAATATAGACTGGGGATCTGAGTTAAGGCCTATAGTATCGTTAAAAGATAAAAATGCTCCTTTTTTAAAGGATGCTGATTTTTTTATTTAGATTAAATTTCTATTGATTATTATAAGAATTCCAAAGCCATCTATTTGAAATTATTAATACAAAGAATAAATAAAATATCTTTCTAAATAGGATCTTTTTTGCATGTTCAAAATTTTAAATCCTTTACAACATGATGATATAGTTGTCATAAAGAAAAAGCATGACTATATATCTTGAGGACATTTGTTTGTCCATACCTATATTCACAAATGAAACGAGACAATTCAAAAAAATCCTTGTTAATTCAGTTACTGGGGGTTTGCTTCAGAGAGAATCTGCAGAAGTAACTAGAATTAATGCTTTGAAAAATGTCAATTGTAAGATTCAAAGAGGGGAGAGGATTGCACTGATAGGACATAATGGATCTGGGAAAACAACTTTTTTAAAATTAATTTCTGGAATTTATTACCCAACTTCTGGTCTTTTAAAAAAAAATATTAGAGTGTTCCCTATGATAAATAAAAGTTTTCTTACAAGCAATGAACTAAGTGGAGTAGTGGCTGCAAAGGCACATTATTTGATGATAAATGGTTATGAGGATGGATTCGATGAATATCTTGAGGATATTAAAAATTTTTCTGGTATTGGAGATTATATTTACTTACCATTAAAAACTTATAGTCAAGGAATGGAGGCAAGATTACTTTTTACGATACTTACATCCTTTAAACATGAGTGCCTTGCTCTTGATGAAGGTTTTGGTACAGGTGATAGTGATTTTTATTCAAAAGCTGAAGTTAAAATGAATAGTTTTTTGAAGGATGCAGGCACCCTCATATTTGCGAGCCATTCGGAAGAGTTATTAAAAAGATTCTGCAAAAGAGGGCTTGTGTTTGAGAGAGGAACAATAGTATTTGATGGTTTACTAGATGATGCATTAAATTATTATCATGATAGCTGAATTAATACAGTCAATAAAATATGCATGGATATCAAAGAGTGTTTGGTGGTATACAGCTACTGCTAGAACAAAAGCTAGATTTGCCAGAACTACTTTGGGTGGATTTTGGTTAGGGTTGTCAAATTTGTTATCAATAGCAACCTTAGCAGGGGTCTATGGAACTGTTTTTAAGGTGGCTGACTTCAATGAATATGTTGTTTATTTAGGAGTCGGATTCGTTTCATGGACGGCTCTATCAAGTAGTATTGGCTCCGCCCCAAAACTTTTTGAAGTGAATGCACCTCAATTACTTAATACAAATACAAAACACATATTCTACACACTTGAAGAATGGGCATTTCAAATACAAACATTTAGTCAATCTTTATTACTGGTTTTTATTGGTTTAAGTTTTTTCCAGAAAAATTTATTTTTTAACTTGTTTACTTTAGGGCTTTTCCCTTTAATTAATTTAATATTATTTATGTATTGGTTCCCGTTATTAATAGCAATTATCGGTTTAAGATATAAGGATTTTTATCAATTAATACCAATTATTCTTCAATTAGTTTTTTTATTATCGCCTTTTTTATATGTTAAGGATACACTTGGTTCTTATTCTTGGATTGCTGATTTCAATCCCTTATATCAAGTGATAAATAGTTTAAGAGAAACTTTAATTTATGGAGATCTTTCTTTAAAGAAATTTATACCAATTACTATAATGAATATTCTTGGAAGTTTATACGCAATTAATGTACTTATTCGTTCAAAAAAAGTCTTGCCCTTTTTGATCTGAGTTTTAATAATTAAGTAATATTTCATATTTAATTTGTGTCCATTTTTAAATTTACTATTTCTATTTTATATATATATATTTATCAAATTTTGTATCTTAATATTGAATATTTAGATTATAAAAAAATAAATTTATTAAATTTTTAATTTAGCTAGATTTTGATTTTTTCAAT
>CACOIM010000012.1 GCA_902627325.1 uncultured Prochlorococcus sp.
AGGCTAAGCCTTCCTTTAATTGTCCAAAGTATAAAAGTTGATATGCTTTTTTACCTATTTCTGAACCATTTAGGTTTAAAAATCTTTTGGAAGGTAAGTTGTAGTAAGGAATAAAAGCGTTTGATTTTTCCGTTTGAAAAATACAAAAGGTAATCAGTTGCAAAAATAATATTTTAGATATAAAAAAATTTTTAAACATAATCGATCATCTCTTTTGAATAGATGCTTTTATATTTCTTCTCCACATCCATGGTTTAATTCTTCTAAGTGTAGTTCCTTTTAAATTTTCAGACCATTCATGATCCTTCCATTTAAGTGAGTCTAAATTGATTTTTTCCATCCATTGTTTTGGATGCGTATCGATGTTTTTATTTGTTGGCGCAAATTTATTCCACGGACAAATATCTTGACAAATATCACAACCTGCTATCCATCCATTAAGATTTTTTTCAATAATAGAAGGTAGATTTAAATCTCTATTTTCTATAGTGTGGTAGGCAATGCATAGTTGAGAATTAATCACAAATGGTTCTGTAATAGCTTTTGTAGGGCATTTGTCAAGACATTTTTCACATTGACCACAAAGAGGCTTTGCAGGTTTATCTGCTTCAAATTTTGTGTTAAAAATCATAAAACCTAAAGAAATCCAAGAACCATACTCCTGATTTATTAAATTACTATTTTTGCCAATCCATCCTAAACCTGATTCTTCTGCCCATGCTTTTTCAAGTAAAGGAGAACTATCTACACAAATTTTCCATTTGCATTCGGGTAATTCAGAATTAATCCATTTGCCAATATTTTTTAATTTCTTATTAATTAATTTATGGTAGTCTTTACCTTGTCCAAATTTTGCAATTTTGAATTTATTTCTTTTAATACTTTTTTCACTTAAATAATTATATCCAACAGCTAAAACGCTTTTTGCTCCATCAAGAATTAAATTAATATTTTTTCTTTTATCCGCTTCCATCCATTTCATTTCGCTATGGAAATTATTGTCTAGCCATCTATCTAAAGCTTTAGTTCTTAAATTTATTCTAGAACTACCTGGTATATTAGCGATTCCTGCTATTGCAAAGCCTTCTTCTATTGCTTTTTTTTTAAGTTTTTTACTTATTTCTTCAGTATTCATTATCTAAGTAATTGTGAATAAATTTTTAGAATCTCTCCTTTTTGAATAATTTTCATAAATTTTAGAGTTAATTATCAGAAAAATAGTTTAAATAATTAGTTAACTTGTTAATTAACTAGTAAAGTATAATCATATTATACGAATTTTATTTTGGTTCAATCTACTCCTAAACAAGATTCGAACCTAGCTTCTAGGCTTCAACAGGATCTTAAAAATGATCTTATCGCTGGATTATTGGTTGTTATTCCATTAGCAACTACTATTTGGCTATCATCTGTTGTCAGTAAATTTGTTTTAACTTTAGTTACATCTATACCAAAACAACTTAATCCGTTTATTACTTTAAATCCTCTTTTGCAAGATTTAATTAATTTAAGCTTGGGTTTAACTGTTCCTCTCTTAGCAATATTGCTTATAGGCTTAATGGCAAGAAATTTTGTAGGAAGATGGTTATTAGAGTTTGGTGAAGGCACTCTCTCAAAAATACCAGTAGCAGGATCAGTATACAAGACATTAAAACAATTATTAGAAACTTTTTTGAGAGATAATTCAACAAGATTTAGAAGAGTTGTTTTAGTTGAGTACCCTCGTGAGGGTTTATTTAGTGTAGGTTTTGTTACAGGAGTAGTTGGACCTTCTCTACAACCAGAATTGGAACAAAAATTATTAAGTGTTTTTATTCCTACTGCACCAAATCCTACAACTGGTTGGTATACATTAGTCCCTGAAACATCTGTCAAAGATTTGGATATCTCTGTGGAGGATGCATTTAGAACAATTATTTCAGCAGGCATTGTTAATCCTGATGAAAAGAATAATTCTAGTAATCCAACTTTTTCTAAATTATTTTCTCAGTTGAGGGCAGCAACTAATACTTCTAATTAAAATTTTATGGATCATAGATCTCTATCAAGAGAGTTATCATTAATATCACTAGGCCTAATAAAGGATAATAAAGAGCGAGACAATTTTGATATTGACGATATTAATTTTGAAAGTATTTTTGAATCTGGTATAGAATTAATGATTAATCATTGCAGAGAAGAATTAGCTGAATGTGAAGATAAGTTAGATAAGACTTGTACTAAAATTCTGGATAGTGAATTATCTTCAACTCGTAGTGAACTTTTTGAGAAATCAAGAAATGAAATAAAAGAAACTATTTCTGATATTGAAATAGTGATGAATACTTTATCAGATATTTTAGATTTTCCAAAATTAATTGCAATCAGTGATCAAGTGGAGGTAAGAAATGATATTAAAAATAGAATTTCAAAAGTTTTAGAAAATATTTTTAATATTGATAATAGTATTAATAATGTTATGGAAGGCTGGAGATTTAAAAGATTGCCAAGGATAGATAGAGATATTCTTCGATTAGCTTTTGTTGATATTAAATATTTAAATATTCCAATATCAGTTGCTTGTAATGAGGCAGTTAATCTAGCTAATAAATATAGTGATATTCAAGGACGAAAGATGATAAATGGTATTTTAAGGAGATTGCAAAATAAAGAAAATTAAATATCACTTAGACATGAGTTAATATATTTTTATTATGATTTAAATATTAATACTTTATGACTAACAATAACTTAGAAAATTCTAATGATTGGGCGAAAAAAGCTTATGCACAACTAAAACAAAAACAAGAACAACAGAAAATAGAACAGCAAAAAATAGAGCAGCAGAAAATAGAGCAGCAAAAACAAGAACAACAGAAAATAGAACAGCAGAAAATAGAGCAGCAGAAAATAGAGCAGCAAAAACAAGAACAACAAAAGGTAGAGCGGTTAGAAATAATTAAAGATCAAGATTTTATTGATGATATAAAACCAAAATTAGGAAAATTTGATGAAGAATTTACATGGTCAGCTATGGTTTTAGCTGCTCAAGGGAAAAAAGTAGAACAAATTTCATTAGATGAGATTGATTGGTTAAGTCGATTAAGGAAAGGTTTAGAAGAAACGAGAAAAGGATTTGTAACGGAATTATTAGATAAATTAGGAGACGATCCTTTAACGCCTGAAACTTTAGATGATCTTGAAACTTTATTATTACGGGCTGATGCAGGTATCAACTCTACAGATAAAGTAATGAGTTCTTTAAGGAAGAAACTTAATGAAGAAGTTGTCGGTGGTGAACAGGGGATAAAGTTTTTAAAAGAAGAATTAATATCAATTCTAGAAGTGCCAATTAAAAAATCTAATAAAAAGATTCTTGTCCCTGAAAAAGATAAATTGAATATATGGTTAATTGTTGGCGTTAATGGAGTTGGAAAAACAACTACTATTGGCAAGTTAGCTCATCTCTCTACAAGTAGTAAGTACAAAACTTTAATTGCAGCAGCAGACACCTTTAGAGCTGCTGCTGTTGAGCAATTAATGGTTTGGGGAGAGAGGAGTCATGTAGACGTCATTTCCAATCAAACTAAAAATGCTGATCCAGCATCAGTTGTGTTTGATTCAATAAATTCTGCGCTTAAGAGGGGAACTGAATTATTACTAGTAGATACTGCAGGTCGTTTACAGAATAAAAATAATTTAATGGAAGAATTGTCAAAAATCAGAAAAATAATTGATAAAAAAGTTCCTAATGCAAATGTTGAATCATTATTAGTTCTTGATGCCAGTCAAGGTCAAAATGGATTAAAACAAGCAAAAGGATTTGCTAAGTCAGCAAATCTTTCCGGAGCTATTATTACTAAATTAGATGGATCCTCACGTGGAGGTGTCTCTTTAGCAGTATCTTTGGAGGTTGATTTGCCGATTAGATTTATCGGGGCTGGTGAAGGGATGAGAGATCTTAGGCCATTTAATAGCTTTGAATTTATTGAGGCTTTGTTAGCAGATAAATGAATATTTGAATAATTTTTTTTAAAAAATTTTTTTTATGTTAAAACTTATTTATATATATGTATTTTTTTGAAAAAAAGTAAAAACTTGACAAATACAAATCAAAATAAAAACTTTGAATTAATTTTATCTTTATCTTATTATTTAAATTTATTTACTAGTTTAAAAAGATTTTTAGAATATGTTTCTTTGATTTCAAATTATTATATTAAGCAAGAGTTTTCATTGCTAATTCCATTAGATGATAAAGGCCGAATTTGGCTAGACAATATTTGTTTTTCTGATAAAAAGTTAAGAAATCAAGCTATCTCAGATTCGCAAGAATTTTTTAAAGAAAATGATTTCATTAATAATTTTAAATTAAAAAGTATTAATATTTTTGAGAAGTTTTTAGAAGAAAAATTTGATCTATATATTTTTAAAACTCATAAAATAATTTCTAGAGGAAAATGTAGAGGATTCTTTTACGTTTTTTATAAAAAATCAGATAAGCAAACATATGAATTAGACGATGACAAAATTAATGTTTTAGTAAATTTGTTAGCTGTAGGGATTGAGAATTATTCATTGTTAAATATAAATAAAAAGCATGAAAATGTTGATAGAGAGATAGCAAGTGGTGCAGAAATACAATCTAGATTATTGCCTGATTTCTGCCCAAAAATTTTTGGTATAGATTTAGCCGCTCATTGTAGACCAGCTTTGCAGCTTGGAGGAGATTATTTTGATTTTATGTCTATAAAGCCAAATGTTGGAGAACAAAGGCGTCAACGTGGGAGATGGGCTTTAGTTATTGGTGATGTAATGGGCAAAGGAATTCCTGCTGGTTTATTAATGACTATGCTTAGAGGTATGCTTAGGGCAGAAGTTTTAACAGGTTTGCCGCCAGATAGAATACTACATGATTTAAATCAACTTGCAATTTATGATTTGGATCAATCTCATAGATTTGTCACTTTGTTTTATTCAGACTACGATCCAAGAACGAAAAAATTAAGATTTGCGAATGCAGCTCATAATCCTCCTCTATTGTGGCGTAGTTCTAAAAAAAAAATAATAAAGTTAGATGCCGAAGGTGATATTATTGGTCTTCAAAAAGATGCAGAATATCAATGTGGAGAGATTCAGTTAGAATCTTCTGATACAGTTTTATATTACACAGATGGAATTACTGAGACATCTAATTCTTCTGGTGCAAGGTTTGGCGAAAAAAAACTAATAAATATCTTTACTAAGTTATGTACAAAATCATCAAGTGCTCAAAAGATCTTAAATGAAATTTTTAAAACATTAGATAAATTTTCTGGGAAGAAAAAAATTCTTGATGATGATGCATCAATTGTAATTTTTAAATTAGAATAATTAAATAATGGCAGTTATAAAAAAAAATGCTTTAGTAGATGTAACTAAGTAAATTTCTATATGACAAAAGCCTGGAGTGCAAGATTTGAAAATAGTCTTAATCCATTTATTCAGGAATTTAATGCTTCTATTCAATTTGATAAGACTTTAATTATTGAAGATATTGATTGTTCACTTGCTCATGCTAAGATGCTTGGCCAGCAAAATGTAATTACTAAAGAAGAGTCTCAGGAAATTATAGAAGGTTTAAATGAGATAAAAATTGATTATCAAAAAGGTATTTTTGAACCATCCTTTCCATCTGAGGATATTCATTATGCTATAGAAAATCTATTGATTCGCAAAATTGGAGTTTTGGGTAAGAAATTACACACAGGCAGAAGTAGAAATGATCAAGTAGCAACTGACATAAGGCTTTGGCTTAGGAAGAAAATCAACGAAATAGATGATCTTCTTCTTTCTTTTCAAAAATCATTATTAAATGTTGCGCAAAAAAACAAAGATGTATTAATACCAGGATATACGCATTTGCAAAGAGCTCAACCTCTTTCATTGTCTCATCATATCCTTGCTTACTTGGAAATGTTTCAACGGGATAGAGATAGGTTGCAAGAGGTTCTAAATAGAGTGAATATTTCACCTCTGGGTGCAGCTGCATTGGCGGGTACAAAAATAAATATTGATCGAGATATGACGGCTAAAGAATTAGGTTTTAAAACTATATATATGAATAGTATCGATGCAGTAAGTGATAGAGATTTTGCGGTAGAATTTCTTTCGTCATCATCTTTGATAATGACTCATTTAAGTCGTTTGTCAGAAGAGATCATATTTTGGGTTACGGATGAATTTGCATTTGCCCAACTAACTGATAGATGTGCGACTGGAAGTAGCTTAATGCCTCAGAAAAAGAATCCAGATGTTCCAGAACTTATCAGGGGCAAAACAGGAAGAGTTTTTGGTCATTTGCAGGCATTATTGACAACAGTTAAAGGTTTGCCTTTAGCATATAATAAGGATCTTCAAGAGGATAAAGAACCTATTTTCGATACAGTGAAAACAGTTTCTGACTGCTTGAAGGCCATTACGATATTATTTAATGAAGGGCTTGATTTTAATGTTGATAATCTGATGAGTTCTGTTGAAGAAGATTTTTCAAATGCAACAGATATCGCTGATTATTTAGTCAACAAGGGAGTAGCTTTTCGAGAGGCTTATCAAATTGTTGGAAGTATTGTAACTTTTTGTCTGTCAAAAAAAATATTATTTAAAGAACTCCCTTTAGATGAGTTTAGGAGATTTCATATAGCTTTTGATAATGATATATATGAAAAAATCTTGCCTAAAAATGTCGTTAATTCTCGTAATAGTATTGGAGGTACAAGTTTCAAGAGGGTTCAAGGGGAATTACATAGTTGGAAGAATAGATTATTAAACTAATCAATTTATATTCTTACAATTAGTTATATATTTAAGTAGTATAATTAAATATATTAATCGCATTTTATGTGATTTAAATATTGGTTAATTTTAATTGAGTTTAAAGTGAGTATTTTTGTTGGTAATTTACCATTCCGTGCAGAGCGTGAAGATGTACTTCAGTTGTTCACCCCTTTTGGAGAAGTAACTAACTGTTCTCTTCCTCTTGAAAGGGATACAGGGAGAAAAAGAGGTTTTGCATTCATAGAGATGGCTGATGAAACTCTTGAGTCTAATGCTATCGAATCTTTGCAAGGCACTGAAATGATGGGGAGGCCGTTACGTATTAATAAGGCTGAGCCAAGAGGTAACTCTCCAAGAAGAAGTTACAATAACGGTAACTCTCGTCAATACAATGGTGGTGGTTACAGCTCTGGACAAAATAATGGATATAGAGATAACAATATTTCAAATGGATATAATACCAATTCTTACAATGGTGGTTATAGTTCAACAAGTAATTTAAGCTCAGATCAAAATGCTAATTACGTAAATAGATCATCAGGAGCCAAAGGATGGGAAGATAGGAGTTATGGTAATAATACAGAAAATACTGAATATGAAAATGGTAGGAGCAGGAGAAGAAGGGGTGGCTCTAATGAATTAGATGAAAATCAAGAAAGTAGTTAATAGCCCATTGCCTTAAGTTCATTAGTTAGAGTTATTAGCATTTCAATACTTAGATTATCATTAATTGATAATTGGGTGATTTTATTTCTCAATTTTTTTGCATTTGGAAAGCTTTCTATAATGTTTATCAAATGCTTACAAATATCCCATGATCTATGACTTTTTTTAATGTGATTTTCTATGTAAGGAATCAAAGAAAAAATAATATCTGATGCTTGCAAAGGTAAAAATTTATCACCGTAAATCTTATTATCAATTTCTCTCCATCTTAAAGGATATTTATAAGCACTTCTTCCAACCATTATGCCATCAAAGAATTTCAACCCATCAATGCACTGATTTATATTTGTAAAACCACCGTTTATTTCTATTAAAAGTGAAGGATTTTCTTCTTTTAATCTTTTAACCATATCGTATCTTAGAGGAGGAATAGTTCTGTTTTCTTTAGGATTTAAACCTTTTAGAAAAGCTTTTCTTGCATGAATCGTGAATCTTTGCGTGCCTGCATTTGATATCTGTTTAACAAAATTATTTAAATTTGAAAAACTGTCATTATCATCTACTCCGATTCGATGTTTGATTGTGACAGGTAAATTGCAATTATTATTTAACGCTTCAATACATCTTGCGACTTTAGATGGATAGTTCATGAGTGATGCTCCAAAGTTTCCAGAGCAAACTCTGGGACTGGGACACCCGACATTAAAGTTTATTTCATCATATCCCCAGTCCTGAGCCATTTTTGCTGCCTCTTTTAATTGCTCTGGACTGTCTCCGCCAAATTGTATTGATAAAGGATGCTCTTCTTTATTGAAATCTAAAAATTTCCCCCTGTTGTCTGTATATATTAAGCTTTGTGCAACAATCATTTCTGTATATAAGAGTGCTTTAGAACTTATTTTTCTCATAATCATCCGAAAATGTGAATCTGTGCAATCCATCATCGGTGCAATACTGATTTTGTGAAATTTATTTATAGAATTAGATATATCTCTAACCATATTTAAAATGAATCAGTTTCTTAGCAGGAGATTCTTTATTTTAAGTCCTCTCATACCATTTTTAAAATCCATACTAAATCCTCTTATGGTTCATGCTGCATCTAACGATATACACAACGATTGGTCTTTAACCAAAGATGAGTGGAGGAAAAGATTATCATCAGAAAGTTTTAATATTTTACGGGAAGAGGGAACCGAACGTCCTTTTAGTAGCCCTTTGAATAATGAGAAGAGAAAAGGTACATTTTATTGTGCAGGATGCAGTCTTGCACTATTTTCTTCTGATACAAAATTTGATAGCGGCACAGGTTGGCCGAGCTTTTGGGATGCTCTTGAAGATGCAATTGAAACTAAAATTGATTTTAAATTAATTGTTCCAAGGACTGAATATCATTGCTCAAGATGTGGCGGACATCAAGGTCATGTATTTAATGATGGACCTCGCCCTACCGGGAAAAGATATTGTAATAATGGGTTGGCTTTAACTTTTAAACCTGAATAAATATTTTGGTGCGGGCTTCCGCAACTTGTTTTGTTGTTTGTTTTAGTACAGAATAATTAATTATTTATCAAATATAATGATAGAAAAACAATCAGATAATATAGAGAACCCTAAAGAATCTTTAGAAAATAATCTAGAGGAAAATAGTTCTGATCCTAATAATAAAAAAAATGTTAACTCTAGCGAAAACTCAGAAGTTAACTCAGAAACTATAGCAAAAGAAGTTAATGAAAATTCAAATAATACCGAAGATACTTTAAATACTGTTTCAAGACTTGAACAGCTAGAAAAAGAGCATCAAACTTTAAAAAATCAATATGTAAGAATCGCAGCAGATTTTGATAATTTTAGAAAAAGACAATCTCGTGATCAAGATGATCTCAAGGTGCAGTTAATATGTAATTCTCTAAGTGCAATACTTCCGATTGTAGATAATTTTGAGAGAGCTAGACAACAGTTAAAGCCGGAAAGTGATGAAGCTCAAACCCTTCATAGAAGTTACCAAGGTTTGTATAAACAACTTGTTGAGGTGTTAAAACAACAGGGAGTTGCACCCATGAGAGTATTAGGCCAGCATTTTGATCCTAATTTGCATGAAGCAGTTCTTAGAGAGCCAAGTGAGGAGGAAAAAGAAGATATCATAATTGAAGAATTGCAAAGAGGATATCACCTGGATGGGAAGGTCCTAAGACATGCTTTAGTTAAAGTTTCAATGGGGCCTGGGCCAAGCAATGTTTCACAGGAAGAAATAGAAAAAGATAAAGTTGAAGAGGTGCTCACTTCAAATAAAGATTTGATTGATGAGAAATAAGTACCCTTTCTTTCGTTAAAAATGTTCTAATGGCTGATTTTTATCAATTACTTGGTGTTTCTAAAAGTGCTGACGCTGATACTCTTAAAAGAGCTTATAGAAAATTAGCGAGACAATATCATCCTGACATTAACAAAGATCCAGGTGCAGAAGAAAAATTTAAAGAGATCGGTCGTGCTTATGAAGTTTTGGCAGATCCTGACACAAGAGCAAGGTATGATCAATTTGGCGAGGCAGGTTTAGGAGGTGCGGCTGGCATGCCTGACATGGGCGATATGGGCGGCTTTGCTGATTTGTTTGAAACTTTCTTTAATGGCTTTGGTGGACAAGGTTCTCAAAGCTCTAGAGGACAAAGAAGGGGACCTCAACAAGGTGATGATCTTAGATATGATTTAAATATTGAATTTAAGCAAGCAATTTTTGGTGAGCAAAGAGAAATTAAAATACCGCATTTAGAAACCTGTATCACATGCAAAGGTGTTGGTGCGAAGCCTGGGACTGGCCCTTCTAATTGTTCAACGTGTGGAGGCAGTGGTCAAGTTAGAAGAGCCACTAGAACTCCTTTTGGTAATTTTACGCAGGTAGCAGAATGCCCTTCATGTGCAGGCGTAGGTCAAATAATTTCTGATCCATGTGCAAGTTGCGGCGGGAATGGTGTTAAACAAGTTCGCAAAAAATTGCGTATAAATATTCCGCCTGGAGTCGATACTGGCACAAAATTGAGAGTGTCTGGTGAAGGTAATGCAGGGCTTAAAGGTGGTCCAGCGGGTGATCTTTACGTTTTTATAAAGGTTAAATCAGATTCTAAGCTTAGAAGAGACGGGATTAATATTTACTCTGAAATTACAATAAGTTATCTGCAAGCAATTTTAGGTGACACTTTGGCGATCGATACTGTTGATGGGAAAGTTGAATTAAAAATACCTGGAGGAACCCAGCCTAATAGCACTCTCACTCTAGAAAATAAAGGGGTTCCAAGATTAGGTAATCCTGTTGCTAGAGGTAATCAAGAAGTTCTTATAAAAGTTAAGTTGCCAACCAGAATAAATGAAGAGGAAAGAAGTCTTTTAGAAAAATTAGCTTCACATTACTCGAATCAAAATCAAACTACAAATAGTGGCCTATTTAATAAGTTCTTTGGCAAAGATTCTTGACTTCTAATTTTAGTTTTATTGATCTTAAATCAATTCCTTGTCCTCTAAATGTAGTTAAATGTAAATTAGCTTTAGAGAAACTTTCAAAAAAAGATATTCTTCTTGTAGATCTTGATAAGGGGGAGCCAGAAGTTATGGTAAAACAAACTTTAGAAAATATGGGATATAAATTAGATATAGTTAAATCTGATAAAGATTGGATTAGATTTAAAGTGATGTATGAACTTAATTAGTGAATATAAGGGGATAGTAACAAAAAAGTTTAATGATTTCTTTTTTGTAGACATATTAGATAATGGTGAATTAGATAAATCTAAGAGGTTTTTATGTAAAAGTAGAAAAAGTTTAAAACACCAACAAAAATATATTTTCGTTGGAGATATAGTAACAATAAGGAGCATCAACCATAAAGATAAAACAGCAGTGATAGATGATTTATTAGATAGAGAAAATATTCTACATAGGCCTGCAGTCGCGAATATTTCAGATATTTATATTGTTCATTCCTTTAAACATCCTGAGTTGAATTATTCGCAGCTAAGTGATTTTTTAATTAATGCTGAGTTTTTAAGAGTTAAAGTTTCGTTGATTCTTACAAAATCTGACTTAATTCCACCTGAAAAGTGTAATTCTTTATTTGAAAAATTTAGAAATTGGGGTTATGAGCCAAAAATACTTTCTTTAACATCAAATGATGAATTAAATGGTCTTGTTAATGAGTTAAAAGCAAATAAATGCTCTATATTTATGGGACCCTCTGGAGTTGGTAAAACTACGCTACTGAATAAGATAATTCCAAATATTAATAGAGCGACATCAGCTGTTTCAAATAAAATTAAGAGAGGTAAAAATACGACAAGGAACGTTGAGTTATTTCAGCTTTCTAAAGAAAGTTATATAGTTGATACTCCAGGTTTTAATATTTTAAATAATTATATGAGACCAGAAGATATCGCTCTTCTGTTTCCTGAGTTTGAAATTCAAATTAATCAAAATAGAGTTAGATGTAAGTTTAGAGATTGTTTGCATATTGATGAACCAGGATGTAATTTAAATAAGAATTTTGAAAGATATTCATTCTATAAATATTTGATAGAAAATTCTAAGATTCTTTGTCATCAAAGCCAGGTAAATTAAAGTTTAACCCACCTGTTAAATCATTCATCTTTTCTTTCATAGTTTTAGTTGAGCTTTCATGAGCTTTTTGAATCGCATCTAAAATATTTCTTTCTATAGTCTCTTTGTCAGAATTTTGAAAATTTTCACTCACCTCTACTCTTAAAGGAACTTGATTACCGCTAATCCAAACTTTGATTGTCTCATCTTCACTTTCTCCAGCAATTTCCATTAATTCAAGTTCTTCTTGCAGTTTTTGAGCATCTTGTTGAATTTGTTTTGCTTTTTTGAAAGCTTCTGTTATTTGTCCAAAATTTGGAAGTCCGAAACCAGCCATTTTAAAATATATTATTTAATTAAGGATAGTCAATATCCAATCATTCTTACTTCAGGATGAAGAAATATTCCTTTTTTTTGTAGTACTTTTTGTTGAATTACAGTTATTAATTGATATATTTCTTCAGATGTAGCATCTCCATTATTTACTATAAAATTCGAATGCAACTTAGATACTTGTGCATTCCCAATTGAAAAACCTTTTAAACCTACTTCTTCAATAAGTTTTCCAGCAAAATTATTTGTTGGATTTTTAAATACACTGCCAAAACTTGGAAGATGATAAGGTTGAGTCTTGGTTCTTTTCTTTAGATTTTCTTTTGTTTTGTCTGCAATTTTTTTAATATTGCTATTTGGTCTAAACATGAAATTGGCTGATAATATTGCAAATTTATTTGTTTGAAATGAACTGAATCTATAGTTAAAAATAAGATTTTCTTTGTTGAATGAATAAACTTTGAGATTTTGAGTATCTATGACTTGAACAGATAATAAATATTTTGAAATCCAAAGTTCCCCACAGCCTGCATTCATAAAAACTGCCCCGCCAATTGTACCTGGAATTCCTATAAGCCATTCCCCACCCTCACATCCATTATGAGCGAGTAGATTTGCTATTACTGGTAGCATGACACCACTTTCCGCTTCTACTAAACCTGAAAGCTTATTGATTTTTATTTTTTTTAGTTTTTTAGTACATATGGTTAATCCATTATGTAAAGTGTCTTTGATTAGGAGATTTGATCCAGCTCCAATAATCCTACATTTTAAATTATTTAATTTAACCCATTTTAAATATTCTATTAATTCAGATATACTTTCTGGTTCAGCAAAAAATTCTGTGCAACCTCCAACTTTTATCGTTGTATAATTTAGAAGATTTATATTGTTTTTAATTATTATATCTTTCATAAAAATGTTATTTAGAGTTTAATAATGACCATAAATTATGACAATCACCTGCCCCCATATTTATTATTAAATCTCCTTTATTAGTTATATTAAGAAATTGTTTAGCTATCTCTAAATTATTATTTATGAATATAACATTTTTATTTATTTTATATATTTCATTTACAATAAATTCTGAATTTATATTATTTAGCTTATCTTCTCCTGCACTGAAAATATTCGTTATTACAATAAAATCTCCTCTTGAAAGTTCTTTTATAAATTGATGCAAAAACTTATTAATTCTACTATATCTGTGAGGTTGAAATATTATCACTAGTCTATTTATATTATTATTTCTTTTTTTTATAAATAGTCTTGCTAAGTTAATGGTTGCCCTTATTTCGTTAGGGTGATGACCATAATCATCAATTATTTTTCTCCCTAATATCTCTCCTTTAAATTCAAATCTTTTATTTGGTAATTGTAAGAATTGGATATTTTTTAAAATGCAATTAATATCTATATTAATAATTCTACAAGCAGAAATTGCTGCAGCTATATTTGAAAGATTATGAACTCCTGGTATAGGAATTGTTAGTCTTGTAATTTCTTTCCCTTTTTCATAATAATCAGCAATTGTGTACTCTGGATCAAATTTTTTAGAAATCATTGCAAAATCAACATTACTAGTTTTTTTGATAGACCATTTATAATCTGATGTGATGTTATCTTTAGTGATTTTGCAATCATAATTTGTTAATAATATATTTGAATTCGATCCAAATTTATTAAATGATGAAATTAGTTCTTTTATGTTTGAATAATAGTCACAGTGATCAAAATCAATGTTATTAATAATTCCTAAATATGGTTTATATGTAGATATTGTGCCATCTGATTCATCAATTTCAGCTATGAGATAATTACTATCTTTTATTATTGTGTTTGACTCATATTTTGGCAGAATCCCACCTATGATTGATGAAGTATCTTTGGTACATAAATCTAATAAAGTTGTTAATAAAGTACTTGTCGAAGTCTTCCCGTGAGATCCTGCCACTGCTATTGATTTAAAAGACTTCATTATCAAAGATAAGATCTCTGATCTATGTTTGATTACTAGTTTTTGATCGATACAAAACTTTAGTTCCTTATTTTTAAAATTTATCGCAGAACTAACTACAATAATAATTTTTTTGAGATTAAATTTTTTTTGGATTAACCCTATATTCTCCGGTTGTTGTGATTCAAATATAATCCCACCATTCTTTTTTATTTCTTGTAATCGATCATTTTTAGTAATATCAGAGCCTGAAACAGATAATCCTCTTTTTAAGAGGAATAAGGCAATCCCTGACATACCTATACCACCCAAACCAATAAAGTGATAATGATTTTGATTTAACAATTTATTTTTGAATAATTCTTTAAACTTCAGATTTAAGATAACTTCCAAAAAACTTTTTGACCTTTAATTTTTACAAATATGGATTAATTGAAGATTTGAATTAATACAATTATATGTTTTTTGCTTAACAAATCAAAAAATACTTACGATATTGCAAATTATTCAGTATGATCAGCAGCTTAGGTTCCAATTAGAAATTATTTATGACTTTGCGAGTTGCGATTAATGGGTTCGGCAGAATCGGTAGAAACTTTATGCGTTGTTGGCTTAGTAGAGGCGCATATACCAATATTGAAGTTGTTGGTATTAATGTCACCTCTGATCCAAAAACAAATGCGCATCTTCTCAAATATGACTCTGTACTAGGTGCATTAGAAGATGTAGATATCAAGTATACAGACGATACATTTATTATCAACAACAAAACGATCAAATGCTTCTCAGATAGAAACATATTGAATTTGCCTTGGAAAGATTGGGGCGTTGATTTAGTTATTGAATCTACTGGTGTTTTTAATACAGATGTTGCAGCAAGTAAGCATCTTGAAGTTGGAGCAAAAAAAGTGATATTAACTGCTCCCGGTAAAGGAGAAGGAGTTGGTACCTATGTTGTTGGAGTTAATGCAGATACTTACAACCATACCGATTTTGATATTTTAAGTAATGCAAGCTGCACTACAAATTGCTTAGCACCAGTCGTGAAAGTTCTTGACCAAAATTTTGGTATTAATAAAGGTTTAATGACAACTATTCATAGTTACACTGGCGATCAGAGAATTTTAGATAACAGTCATAGAGATCTTAGAAGAGCAAGAGCTGCAGCTACCAATATTGTTCCTACTTCTACCGGAGCAGCAAAAGCTGTAGCTTTAGTTTATCCAGAGATGAAAGGTAAATTGACGGGAATAGCTATGCGAGTTCCAACTCCAAATGTTTCTGCTGTCGATTTTGTTTTCGAATCTTCAAAAGCAGTAACAACTGAAGAGGTTAATAATGTGCTCAAGCAAGCATCTTTAGGTGGAATGAAAGGCATTATCAAGTATGGGGATCTACCGTTAGTGTCTAGCGATTATGCAGGAACTAATGAATCCTCAATTGTTGACAGTGATCTTACTATGACTATTGGAGATAATCTCGTGAAAGTTTTAGCTTGGTATGATAATGAATGGGGCTATAGCCAGAGAGTTGTTGACTTGGCAGAAATAGTTGCAGATAAATGGCAGTAATTTAAAAATGAGAGTATGAATCATTATCCAAATTTCTTTTATTTGGATAATTTTTTATTTCGACTTTCGGACTTCCTTTTGTGAAGTATCCTATTTCTGTAATTTCATTGTCCATTCGTATTAATTCGTTAGCCCAATCTCTTGGAAGTGAAATTAATAATTCATAATCCTCTCCCCCAAAAAAATAAAATTTATCCCATTTTTCGCCTTTTGGCCATAGTTCATTTTTTGGGATTTTTTTATAATCTATAATTGCTTTACATTTACTTTCTTGCGATAAATCAAAAATCGCTTGGTAAAAACCGTCACTACTATCAGTACATCCAATTTCTCTTTTTATAAAATTTTCACTAGATTGTAAAATTTTTTTTAAAGTCTTATGTCTAGGTGTCGGTCTGCAAAAGGCATTTATAGATTGATCAATTAATTTTTTACTAATGTTCGAATCTTTTATGGTTATTTGATTTGACTTAATTAGCAAACCTAGTTTGCTTAATCCATGTATACCTGTCGTAAGCAATACTTCTCCAGGTTTACATGCATTTCTTCTTAGCTTAAGTTTGTTTTGTAATCCTAAAGCAGTTATGGAGATCATCTTGGTTTCTCCTCTTGAGCAATCTCCCCCTAAAATTGATCCTCCAAAATTATTTAGTGCTTCACTAAACCCTTCATAAAGCTTTTGAACCCAACGCCATTCAGTCTTTGGAGAGAGAACTAATCCAATATTTATGCCAATAAATTCGGTGCATCCGCTAGAAATCAAATCTGAGTAGTTTGTAGTAACTGCTTTCCATCCAATATCCTTAGGCGAAATTATTTCGTCATTAAAATGAGTATTCTCAATCATAAGATCAGTATTTATTAATAAATTTTCACCTTTGCTCTCTATAAATGCACAATCATCCGATGCTTGGTTGGTTGGCATAAATTTTGTGATTCTCCTTATTAGTTCTTTTTCTCCAATGTCTTTTAATATTTCGTTATGCATGCGCTTTTAGATTTTCTTCTCCTTCAATTATTTCTATAGAGATAATTTTATCATCCATGTTTAGCTCTTCCAGGATATCTGCACCGTCGACAACATATCCAAAAGCAGCATTGCGACCATCAATTAAATTTCTTCCTGCAGGATTAAGTTCCGCTTCATAAAGGAAAAAGAAAAATTGTGAAGATCCATCATTGACTGCTTCACTTGAATGGGACCATCCTAATGTTCCCAAAGTAGCGAACGGTAATGTAGGTGTTTCAGTATAAAAACCTAAATCTTCAAATGTCTCATTGTAGAAAGTTTCTGGCTCGTCTGGAACTCTTATCTCTAATGGAACAAGTCTTGGCTCATTTGTCTCTGGATCGACATATCCAATGTCATTTCCTTTAGGATCTCCTGTTTGTAAAACAAAAAACTCTTCAGCTCTATTGATTGGCAAATCATTGTAAAAGTTTTTGCTAACAAGGTCTATAAATGCACCTCCTGTGAGTGGCGCATTGTAGCCGTCTATTATTGCTTCCATGTTCCCTTTTGTAGTTTTAATCATGACATTTGCTCTGCCCAATAATCTTGGAAGATTATCAAACTCGCTAGGAATTTTATATGGAAATTCACTTGGCAAGAAAAATTCTTCTAATTCTCCAATCTTTTCAAGAGCTTCCTTACGAACCTTTATGAATGAATACTTGTCTTTTACTTTTGCTATTTCTGCAAGATTATCTAAATCAATCTTGAGATCACTTAAGGTCTTCTCAGCAAATGTTTTATTGATATTATCAATTTTATCTAAAATAGAACGATTATATTTTTTAAAAAGAGATTGACATTTTGTAACAGTTTTCGTTAAGGCAGGCCATCTACCTCCTCTCACTAAATCGCTGGTATCTTCGAGTCGATGTTGAATGTCTTGAAGTTCGATTTGCTTGATTGGGAGTGAGTTCCTTAAAATAGCATTAGGATCTTTCACTGCATTCCCATTGGGTAAATCAGCAAAAACTACAATGGGATTCGTAAAAAATACTTGAACAATGATAATTAATACAAAAAAATAATTTTTGTTCAAATTTGATAAAAATTTCTGCATAGGACTCAAACAGGTTTATGATCTCTGGGTATGTAGTACAGGAATGATTTCCAGCAACGAGTTTCGCACAGGTACTTCCATTGAAATAGATGGGCAAGTTTGGCGGGTAGTAGAATTTCTACATGTAAAGCCTGGCAAGGGATCTGCTTTTGTGCGGACAAAATTAAAATCAGTTCAAAACGGAAATGTAATTGAAAAGACATTTCGAGCGGGTGAATCTGTTCAACAGGCTATCCTAGAAAAGTCTAACCTCCAACACACATATGTGGAGTCAGGAGATTATGTTTTTATGAATATGACAAGTTTCGAAGAAACAAGACTAACTTCCGATCAGATTGGTCAAAGTTATAAATACTTAAAAGAAGGAATGGAAGTAAACGTTGTTTCATGGAATGATAAAGTTTTAGAGGTTGAATTACCTATCTCAGTATCCTTAAAAGTTACACAAACTGATCCTGGGGTAAAAGGTGATACAGCAAGTGGTGGCACCAAACCAGCTATTCTTGAAACAGGAGCACAAGTCATGGTTCCTTTGTTTATTTCTGTTGGAGAAATGATTAGAGTTGATACCAGAAACGATAGCTATTTAGGACGGGACAACTAATGACACTTAAATTAGATCATGATGATTTAAATCATCTAATAGAAAAGATATCTAAAAGTGATATTCAAGAGTTTTATCTCGAAGGAGAAGATTTTAAACTTGAAATTAAGAGAAATCTAGCTAATAGACAACAAAATATTCAAAACTTTGTTTCAGGTACTCAAGAATCTCAGGGACATGATGATTTATTAGCTAAAAATGATAATCTCTCTTCGCCTCCACCTGATCCTGTTCCCTCAGTAGCTCCTCCAGGACGCTCTGACCTTCTTGATATAACTTCTCCTATGGTAGGAACCTTTTACAGGGCTTCCGCCCCGGGGGAGGATCCTTTTGTTGAAATAGGAAGCTCAATATCTGTTGGTCAAACGATTTGTATCCTAGAGGCTATGAAACTTATGAATGAAATTGAATCTGAATTTAACGGAGTAGTTGTTGAAGTATTGGTTGATAATGGGACCCCAGTTGAATTTGGACAGGTTTTAATGCGAGTGAAGAAATCTTAACTTACTAATAAATCATAAGCAGTTTTTATTGCTTCTATCATGCTTTGACATTGCGCGATGCCTTTTCTTGAAATGTCAAAACCAGTTCCATGATCTGGAGATGTTCTTATTATCGGTAATCCTATAGTTGTATTTACCGAGTAGTTTAATGTGATAATTTTTACAGGAATTAAACCTTGATCATGATAGAGAGCAAGTATACCGTCAGGTGCATTACTTTCATTTTTTCTCCATGCTTTTGCAGAAGATATCCAACAACTATCTGGCGATATTAACTGGCTTAAGTTAACCATTGGATTTTTAATTTTCCAATATTGTATGGATTGATTAAGAAAATCAATTTCTTCAGTTCCTAAAATTCCTTCTTCTCCTGCATGAGGGTTTAACCCAGCGATATGTAAAGTGGGACTTTTTTTGAATTGACAGCAAAACTTAAAAAGTAAATCTAATTTTGAATTTATTAAATTTTTATCCAATTTATGCGGTACCTCCCTTAATGGAATATGAGTAGTTGCAAGGAGAGTATTAAATCGCCATCCTGTAAATGGAGATTTAGCAGTAAACAACATTCCGACATTTGGAGAGTTGCAGATTTCAGAAAGTAATTCAGTTTGTCCAGAATAATTATGACCAGCTGAATTCCATAATTTCTTACAAATAGGGCTTGTTACTAAGGCAGCATTTGATGTTTTTTTAACAATTTCAATGGCATGTTTTAAATATAAAAAGCTTGCATTGCCAGTATAATTTGATGGCTCTTTTACGCTTGCAGTTGAGATTGTTAAGTCTTCTATTTTTAATTGATTTGGATTTGCAATGTTTTCTATTCCTAGTGATTTAAGGAATAAATATTTTGATATAAGATTTTTTTTATTACCAACTATAAGTATATTAATGTGTTTTGGTATGTCTTTTGATGCTAATGCTTTTAAGATAATTTCAGGCCCAACTCCAGCTTCATCTCCTACTGTAATAACTATCTTTGGTTTATCTTTCATAATTTACTTTTTAAATGAAATTTTTTTAATTACTCACTTTATAGGATTATATGATTTAAATTCATTTTTGTTTGATTATTTCAAGGCAGCTTTGAAGACCGGATTTATAATTTTTGTGTATAAGTTTGTAACCTAAATCTTTGCAAAGTAATTTATTAGAAACTCTTCTATTCTCTTCCCAAAACGATAAGGCAATTGGTGAGAGAAGTGTTTTTGCTTCATCAAAATGCATAGGTTCTGGCATTTTTAATCCTAATAATTTATAGCTATGCTTTATTACCTCAATTTGAGAAGTAGGATAATCATCTGCAATATTTATTATTTGCTTAAAGTTTTTATCATTAATCTTCAATAACAGATACAAGATTGCATTGGCTATGTCTGCGACATGAATCCGCGAAAACACTTGATCTGGTTTATGAATAATTTTTATGTTTTTCTTAAATATTGATTCAAATGTTGATCTGCCGGGTCCATATATCCCAGGTAGCCTAAAAATTTGTATTGGTAAACTTGAATCAAGCCAGCTTTTTTCGCATAGCAATCTTCTTTTGCTTCTATCTTGTAAAGGATTGGCAGGGTCTTTTTCAGTAACCCATTCGCCAAATGTATTTCCGTATACCCCAGTAGTTGATAAATATCCTACCCATTCTAAATTAAGACCTTTAAGTTTATTGTGGAGCCTTAAAAGGACAGGATCTTCTCCTCTCTTGTTTGGAGGGATACAACTTAAAACATGAGTAGTTCCATCAAAAATTTGTTCAGGAGGTAGCACGGGGGAAAGACTATCAAAGACAAAACTTGTTGAACTTTTTTGGATTTGCCTAGAGCTGGTTAATACTTCGCATCCTAATTTTCGGATCTCATCTGCAATAAATCGCCCGCTAAAACCTCCTCCAAATATTATGAATTTCTTCTTTGTAAATGAATTTATTGCAAAGTTTTCCATATGGGACTATAACTAGTACAAGTGTATTATTAAGTGATGAAGACTTTGACGAAGCCTTTGGCAAAATCTAATGAAGTAATCTACCTTAACCAGTCATATCGACAAGATAGACTAAAAAGCTATAGTTCTCAATATAGAAAATATCAAATAAAATGGAAATTTTTACTTATAACAATGTCATTTTTTACTTTTATTGTTTTTTCTGATTCACCTGAAATTGATGGAGATATTTGTAATAAATTCAACAATGAACAAGTTTGCAATATTTGGTAATTAAGCTGCATTATATTCGATGCTTTTATCGTCAAAATTTTGAGCTAAATTTCCTGGTTTAGGATTTGCCCATTGTAATAATCTTACAGCAAGCCTTATGTCTCCATCCATCCATGCTCTTAATGCCATTGCTCTTCTGGGATCATAAAACTTTTGTCCTCTATACCAATAAAAGGCTTCGTTATTAGACTTGTCTCCATTGCAAGCTAGGCAAGCCGGAACGCAATTTTCAGTTGTACTTAAACCTCCTTTACTCCTTGGAAGAATATGATCTATGGATTCAGATGTGCTTCCACAATAAATGCAACTCTTTTTTGTAAATTTATGGATAGATTTTCTCCATTGTCTGAATTTTAATTTAGGGCATAAATCCTCTAAATATACTGCATCATTAATATGCATTCAGTTTATTTATTTTAAATAAATAATCACTTACTTTTGTTAAAAGTCAATATTTTAAATATTAATTTTTAATAGTAATTACCTTTTCTAAGTATAATTTTGTATACAAATATACTTTTATTCAAATTAATAGTCATATCTATCAAATGATTGTTTGTAAATGCTTTTATTATCTTCTTCTATTAAATCTTTAATTTCTGTTTTTCTATTTTTTTTGTACAAAGCTTCTCTTTCTTTTTCATTTTTTTTTAGTTTTCGTTGTAGTTCTCTATCAGGATAAAGTTTATCTAAGTACTCTACGCAATTGCTAAATTTATCTTTTTCTCTTACTACAGTTTCGATTATTTGAGCTGCAGCTTGATTCGGAGATGTTTTAAAAAAACCGCCTTTTTGCCTTTTTATATAGCTATATGCAGCTTCCCAGCTACTTTCGTGGTCATTACCTCCATCTCTCATTGTGCAAAAAATTTCTGCTCCAAATGATCCCGCTGTCACTTTTGGTGTTAGTAATGAAAAATTTATTAGAGATCCAAGTATTAAAAGAAATATTTTTAAATCCTTTATGGTAAACATGCAATCACATCAATACTTTATTAAAAAATATCTTTTATTTAAGTATTGTCTATAGCTTTTTAAGAATTAATAATCAACTTCATCGCGATATTTTTAAGTAGGTTTTATTTCAGCTTTTGAAAAGATTTTGTCGATAATATCAAAATCTTAATAATTGAATCGCTGCAAAAAGTGCTGTTGACTTGGCATAATGTTAGGAAATAGAAATCTGTTATGTCGTCCAAAATTGCTTACAAAGGTAAAAACAGTCAAATTAAAAAAAGATTTTCTTTTATTGAAGGTGGACATCAATTAGAAAAGCTCGAATTCGCTTTAGCCGTAGCGCAAACAAGAGGTGATTGTGAAAAATCTGAAATTCTGAGAAAAAAAATTGTAGAGCTTGGCGGCAATGTTGAAGAACCCGGAACTTAAATTAACTTTCTAAATATTTTTTTGCTTCAATTAAAGCATTACCAATGTTAATGTGATTAACAATATTTTTTTCGTAAAGAGTTAAACCAATAGCTGTAATAACAGAAATAATATCTAAATCATTAATATAGCCTAGGTGACCTACTCTGAAAATTTTACCTTTCAGATGATCTTGTCCCCCAGCTAATTGTATCCCATATTTAACTTGTATAGATTTTCTAAAAGATTCAGCATCAAAACCTTGAGCTTCAATTGCCGTTATTGAAGGGCTGAGTGAGTTTTCGCTCGCAAATAATTTTAGATTTAGTTTTTTAGCGGCCTCTGAAATTGCTCGTTTATGCCTATCATGCTTTTGAAAAATATTTTCTAAGCCTTCTTCTTTCATCATTTTTAATGCTTCATCTAAAGCAAACATTAAATTAACTGATGGAGTAAAGGGATTACTGTTATTTAATAAGCTTTTTTTATAAGATTTTAAATCTAAATAAAATTTTGGTAAGTTTGATACTTCATTTGCTTCCCAAGCTTTTTTACTCATCGAAATAAAGCTTAATCCAGGAGGAATCATATATCCTTTTTGAGATCCTGAAGCTACGATATCAAGCTCCCATTCATCAGTAGGAACATTAAATGCACCTATACTTGTTACACAATCAATTATTGATAGAGCTTTTTTATGGTTCTTGATATATTTGCTAATAGTTTTTAGGTCATTAATAACTCCTGTCGAGGTCTCAGAGTGGGTCAAAATAACGGCTTTAATTTCTTTATTACAATCATTCTCTAAAATATTTTTGAACCTTTCAGGGTCTAATGGCTTTCCCCATTCAGCATTAATTTGAATAACATCTAAACCAAATTCCTCCGCAACTTTGACCCATCTTTGTCCAAATTTTCCATTCTCCCCACATATAACTTTATCTCCTTTACTCAGAGTATTTATTATCCCAGCTTCCATAGCTGCTGTGCCACTTCCAGTAATTGTTAAAATTTCATTTTTAGTTTGATGCAGCCACTGCAAATTTTCAGTCGTTGATTGAACAATGTTTTGAAAATCTTTGCTTCTATGTCCAATAGGATGTCTGCCTAATGCCTCTAAAACTCTTTCAGGGACTGGTGTTGGTCCTGGAATCATGAGTGATAATTTTTTTGGTATGGCCACTTTTTAATAAATAGGTCATTCTAAGAGTAGTTCTCATTGTGTATTTTTCAATTACTTGATTTGAAAAAAGGATTTTCTTTACCTTTGTGGGTTGTGGCTTCAGCTAAGGCAGCAGTTAAAAAGTTGCTTGATTTACCCTTTGAAAATTATGAATTTATAAAAATACCTGATAGTAATGATTTTAAAAAAATTAAAGTACATTCTGTCGCTTTTATCAAAGAAAATGGTGCGGCACTTGCGATAACTTTTGCAAAATCAGGCTTAGATCTTGATTTAACAAATAATTTGGAGATATGGGTTGTCGCTTCATTTGTTAAAATTAAAAATTTAGAGAATTGCATAAAACCAAAAATTGATCTTGTTCCAGGATATGGGGTCGGGATTGATTCCAATTCAGAAAAGATTTGTATTTCAGATTTTGCAAAAAAAATTATTGAAGTCAATTTATCTGAAATTATCCCTGAAGGTTTTAAATTATGTTTAGAAATTATTTTTCCTAAAGGAAAATTTTTAGCGGAAAGAACAAGTAATAAAGCTTTTGGAATTGTAGAAGGCTTATCTATAATTGGAACTACAGCCGAGACACATATTAGTGCATCTCCCGAGCAATTAAAGCATGCAATAGATGAATTAAATAAAGCCATCGCAGAACATGGTATGGATTTAATTACATTCGTAATTGGAGAGAATGGCTTAGATCTAGCTAAGAAATATGATCTACCTTTTCCTATCATAAAAGTAGGCAACTGGATTGGTCCCTTATTAGTTCAAGCGGCTACTCAAAAAGTAAAAAAAATTATATTGCTGGGGTATTACGGAAAATTAATAAAATTAGCTGGTGGTATTTTTCATACTCATAATCATTTAGCAGATGCACGTATTGAAATACTTGTTTATTTAGCAATAAAACAAAAAATACCCCTAAAAATA
>CACOIM010000013.1 GCA_902627325.1 uncultured Prochlorococcus sp.
TCTGATATCCTTAATTCTTTTGAATCCATATCGATGTGAGAGATTTAATAAGTAATCCCATATGGGAAAAATCAGAGCTCGGTTTACCCATACCAGACAGCAAACATGCTGTTTCAGTAGCTCTCCCAGCATGGAATGATGTTATTGACTATGAGGAGAAAAAACCAGAATGCATAAATACTTTAAAATCAATTTATCCTAGATTTGGTATAAATCCATTATTAAAAAAATTATCTAATGAATTACTTAAACAGAATAATTTACAAGACCATAATGCATGGCCCTATTCAAGTAGAAATTTAGTTTTAAAAGCTAAAATTTATTGTGATAAATTCACTGATCAGTGTAATTCTTTCATAAAGGAATCTCAAAGCTTATTTTTTTTAATCACGAAAGATGAAGCAAATAATTACGCAAAAGTTTTTTGGCAGCATACTGGTCTAGGTGCATCATCCAGAGAAGCCGCAATAAATTTAAAGTTAGAGCCTAGAGCTGAAAATGGCTTAGCTAAAGATTCAGAAAGAAAAATCATAAACAGAATTTCTAAATATGTTCAATCAAATTCAGAGTTAATTCATATTACTTCTTCAGGCATGTCAGCTTTATATAGTGCTTTAGAGATTATTTATAAAATTTTTCCCAAAAAACCAACCTTACAAATTGGATTTCCATATGTTGATGTTCTTAAATTGCCAAAGAATATTTTTTATGGGGCAAATTTAATTATCGAAGATGATCTTCAAAAAATTGAATTCGAGATAAA
Source organism: uncultured Prochlorococcus sp. (assembly GCA_902627325.1). GTDB lineage: Bacteria > Cyanobacteriota > Cyanobacteriia > PCC-6307 > Cyanobiaceae > Prochlorococcus_A. Next base: position 764 of record CACOIM010000013.1, read on the forward strand.
AAGAATAGATCCTGCAGCAATAATCATAGAATTACCTAGTAATCCTTTACTTAAATGCACTAACGTTATTGAAATCTCAAAAATAGCACAAAGATATAATATACCTTTAATTACTGATGATACAATAGGCTCTAATTTGAATATCAACTCTCTTGATTATTCTGATATTGTATTTACATCTCTAACTAAGATTTTCTCAGGGAGTGGAGATATTCTCGCTGGGTCTCTTATTTTAAATCCTAGAAGTAAGTGGATTGATAAATTTAAAAAAGCACTTAATGAAATAGATATTCCAAAATTATCTGATAATGATTTAGTATATTTAGAAAAATGCAGTAGAGATATTGAGTTTAGAGTTATTAATCAAAATAGTAATTGTTTAAAATTGAAAAAAAAATTAGAGAATCATCATGCAATAAAAACTGTCTTTCATCCTGAAAATTGTCCAAATTTTAATTCTATTCTTAAAAGGAATGGCGGTTATGGATGCTTATTATCATTTGAATTAAAAGGCAATATTCAAAAAACAAAGAAATTTTATAATGCATTAGAGCTTTCAAAAGGACCAAGTTTAGGTACACAATTTAGTCTTATATGTCCATATGTATTGTTGGCGCACTATAACGAATTAGAATGGGCTAATAGTTGTGGTGTACCATCTAATTTAATTAGAGTTTCAGTTGGTCTTGAGGATCATAATCATATATGGAATGTCTTTTTAAAGGCCTTAAATACTTAAATTTTATAGTTCTTAGTGTTAATAAATTTATATACTATTTTTTAAAAAAATAGTTAAAATTAAATTAAATATTACACATAAATAATGGCAAAAATTTATGAAGACAATAGTTTTGCTATTGGAAATACTCCATTAGTAAGATTGAAATCTGTTACCAAAAATGCAAAAGCTACAGTACTTGCAAAGATAGAGGGTAGAAATCCTGCTTACAGCGTTAAGTGTCGTATTGGAGCAAATATGATTTGGGATGCAGAAAAAAGTGGGAAATTAACAAAAGATAAAGTTATTGTTGAACCAACTTCAGGAAACACAGGCATCGCACTTGCATTTACAGCTTCAGCAAGAGGATACAAATTAATTCTCACTATGCCTGAATCTATGTCCCTTGAAAGGAGGAGGGTGATGGCTGTTCTTGGTGCAGAAATTATCTTAACAGAAGCTGCAAAGGGCATGCCTGGAGCTATTGCAAAAGCAAAGGAAATTGCAGAAAGTGATCCCTCAAAATATTTTATGCCAGGACAATTTGATAATCCAGCTAATCCAGAAATTCATTTCAAAACCACTGGTCCAGAGATCTGGGAAGATTGTGATGGAGAAATTGATGTACTAGTTGCGGGAGTAGGAACTGGTGGAACTATTACAGGAGTTTCCAGATATATTAAAAATGAGAAAGGTAAAAATATAACATCAGTAGCAGTTGAACCAACTCATAGTCCGGTCATTACTCAGACTCTTAATGGTGAAGAGGTGAAATCTGGACCTCATAAAATACAGGGCATAGGTGCAGGATTCATTCCAAAAAATCTTGATTTATCAATTGTTGATAAAGTTGAACAAGTGACAAATGATGAGTCTATAGAGATGGCCTTGAGACTTGCGAAAGAAGAGGGTCTACTCGTAGGAATATCTTGTGGAGCAGCTGCAGTTGCAGCAATTAGACTAGCAGAGCAAGATGAATATGCAGGTAAAACTATTGTTGTTGTTCTACCTGATTTAGCAGAGAGATATCTATCATCTGTAATGTTTACGGAAGTTCCAACTGGAATAATTCAAGAACCAGCTAATGCTTAGTTTTAGAACCTTCTAAAAAAGCTTCCGGACTAATATACATAGCATCGCCATAAGAGAAAAATCTAAATTTTTCTTTTATGGCTTTTTCATACAAACTGAGTAATCTCTTCCTTCCAATCATTGCACTCACTAAGAGTAATAGAGAACTCTTTGGCAAGTGAAAATTAGTTAATAAACCATCTACAACTTTAAATTTAAAGCCAGGTTTAATTACTAAATCCACATTTTTATGAATTGGGAAAATATCTTTTTTAGATTCGATATAGCAACTTTCTAGAGCCCTAACGCTGGTTGTTCCTATCGCAATAATTCGTTTACCTTGTTGTTTTGTAGATTTTATCTCCTCGATTACATTTTTACCAATACTGACAAATTCTTTATGCAGTTTTAAATTGGTTAAATTATTTTGATCAATGGGTTTAAAAGTTCCATAACCAACATGTAAAGTTATGGGCATTATTTTAATACCTTTCTTTTTTAACTTTGATAACACATGATTACTGAGATGCAATCCTGCAGTAGGAGCGGCAATAGCTCCAGGATTCTTCGCATATTCAGTCTGATAAGAATTCTCATGCCCTAATTTCTCATCTATATTTTTGATATAAGGTGGTAATGGTATATCCCCAACATCATTAAGTAATGCATCCATATTTATGAGATTATTTATATTATCTGGAAATTGTATTAATCTACCCCCTGTTTCTTCATCAATTCCTACTATTTTCAATTCAATATTTTTATTAATTCTTTTTGATAATATTTTCACATAATCATTTAACTTTAGTTTTTTAGCTGGTTTTCCCAAACAAAGCCATACAGAATCGTTTACTAGTTCTAAAATCAATAGCTCAATCAGAGAACCATTACTTAATTGAACATTTAATCTTGCCTTCATTACTTTCGTATCATTAACAATAATTAAATCTCCATTATTGAGTTCATCAATTATATTTTCAGTAAATTTATCTTCATAAGAACTAACATCAGAACCAACTTGTCTTACAACCATCATTCTTGATTCATGCCTTATTCTTTTTGGTTTATTTGCAATTAAAGAGGGATCTAGATTGTAATCATATGAATTTAGCTGCAAATCTAATTCATCTTGTTTTAAAATTGGGTCCAAAAATACGAATTAAGTTACCAAAGTTTCTGGATGATTCTCAATAAGATTAGCTAAATCTTTTAGGAAAGCTGCGCCATCGGCTCCGTAAATAACTCTATGGTCAGCAGTAAGATTAACCTGCATAACTTTTTTAATTGAGATAGATCCATTCTCTCCAGCAACAACAGTTGGTTTTGAAGCAGCAATTGCCAAGATTGCTCCAGTCCCTGGAGGCAGTATTGCATCAAATCTATCAACCCCAAACATACCTAGATTTGAAAGCGTAAATGTTCCTGTTGAGTATTCTTCAGGCTCTAATTGTTTCGCGCGCGATCTCTTTACCAAATCTTTCCACTCTCTAGATAATTCAAATAAATCTGTTTTATTAGGATCCTTTAAAACTGGAGTAATTAAACCACCATCTTCCATCGCAACAGCCACTGCAACATTTATTTCTTCAGGATATGAAATTCCATCTTCAGAATAACTGGAGTTTACCTGAGGATGATTCTTAAGTGCATTAGCAACTGCCTTTACTAATATTGCAGTCATAGTTACACCATTTTGTTTAACTGTTTTATAAAAAGAATCTAATTTGTCTGTATCTATTGAATAACCAACTCTAAAACAAGGAACACTCAAGCTAGATTCCATATTTTTATTAACAGCTTTTTGCAAAGTATTGAATTGAATAGTTTCTCCAGGATTACCAAAGCTATTACCAGGATTATTTGATTGGACGCTCTTATTTGAATTGACATTAATAATTGATGCGGAGGTATTTCCTTCCCCAACCCATGGAACAGAAACTGGTTGACCTTTTGCTTTCATAACATCATCAACTTGGATTCTTCCATGAGGTCCAGAACCATTTACTTTTGATAAGTCAATTCCCATCTGAGAAGCAATTTTTTTTGCCTTTGGAGATGCAACTACTCTTGAGGAACTATTGCTAGTAGATGCATTTACCTCTATTTTTTTCTCTTTTGTTTTTTCTTTCTCAATAGGAGAGCTAACACTTACAGCTTTTTTTGTAATTTGTATCTCTACCTCATCATTAACCTCAATTTTTTTTGGTTTATCTTTGGCGGTACTAATATTATTATTTTGAGCTTGAACACTTTCTATTTCATTCTCACTTTCTACTATTATTCCAATAGTCTCTCCAACCGGGGCAGTGCTACCTGCAGGCATTAAAACTGCTGCTAAATATCCATCTTGAAAAGACTCGACATCCATATCAGCCTTATCAGATTCAACTACCAATACTGATTCACCTCTCTCAACTTTATCTCCTGGATTTTTTAACCACTCAACAATTTTCCCCTCAGTCATTGTAGAGCTAAGAGCTGGCATAAATATTTCGTGAGACATAAATAATTTTTATAGCAATAGTTCTTAAAATTATCTACTGAAGTTTCTACTATTCTTCAAATTAAATAACCTTAAAAACTCTTAATCTTATTATACGAAAACCTGTAAATATGGGAACTATAAATAATTAAATTTTTTAAATAAAAAACATAGTTTTATTTAGATAATAGACTTTAATAAATTAAAAAATTTTTATTGTGAGATTTCATAAATTAATATTGCTTCCACTTGTAATTTATCACTTGCAGTTAATTTAATTTTACTTTTCCATTCCACAAATTTAAAACAATTTTCAATCGATGGTGATTCATCTCTACTTTTAATCCATTCTCTAATCCAATCAGCTAGCTCATAGGTAATTTTGGTTGAAAGCATTAAAAAAATATTTTAGAATTTAGATATAGATAATAACTATATTTATATCTTATTCTTATTTATTAATAAACTAAAGATTATCTATTGATTGAATTATTCCATCCTTAACAGTAATAGAAACCTGCATTTTCTTAATCAAGTTATCACCTACAGTAACATTACAAAAGCTATCTATTTGTCCTTGGTCAACAATATCATCCATTTTTAAATCTCTTACTTGATTTTGTTGCTGCAATAAATTTCTTTTTTGCTCTTCGAATTCATTCCTTTTTGCTGCAATTTGTTGTTGTATTTGCCCAACTTGATCTTGAACTCTAGGATCTAATGGATTAGCTGCTTGTGATCTAATATTACTAACCACTTGTTGACCTTCTTGTTCAAGTTGCGATAATTGTTGATCCGTTGAGGAAATTGCTTTACTAATTTCATTCTCTGCATCTTGTTTCCACGTTGGTGTTACTATGGCTTTTATAGCAATTGATCTTTTAATTGAGATAGATTCTTTTGTAGTCATAAAAAATAAATATATATTTTTAATATATAGTTATCAGATCAAATTTTCTCGTTTAACTTGTTTTTTATACATATCTTCTATTTGAATTTCATATAATTTTTCAATTTCTTTTCTTTTCTGTTTTAAAGTTTGCGTGAGTAAAAAATTTTCAATAGTAAATGGATTAACAAAAAAACAATCTATTATCTGTTCCTCTAATCTTGCTCCTATTCTATTTTTGAGTAATTTATTTATTTTCGACTTATAAAATTTCTTAATTTCCTTATTTTCATTAATTTTTTTTAGATCATTTTCAGAAAATTCAGATTCAATTAAATCAAAATTAGGAACTACAAGAGCGGCTAAATTCTTCTTATCCTGACCAACAAGTTGCACTTGAGAAATAAATTTAGAACTTAAAATTTTAGCCTCTAACGGATTTGGCTCAATATTTTCACCACTTGAAAGAACAATAGTATCTTTAGATCTTCCAGTTATTATTAAGGAACCATTTGGTATTAAGAATCCAAGATCGCCGGTATCAAACCATCCATCAATTGATAAAACCTTCATAGAAGAAGAGGTATCATTTAGATAACCTCCCATAACTTGTGGTCCTCTAGCAAAAATTTTGCCAATTTCTTTAAATCTTAAAATTGAATTATTTTCACCAACTATTTTGATTTCTGTTGATGGCAATGGTTGTCCAGAGCTCCCCCTGACGTTACAGTAAGTTCTCCTACAAGTTAAAACAGGACTTGTTTCAGTTAATCCATAACCGACTAAAACATCTATACCTATTGACTCAAAAAATAAATCAACATGATCAGGCAATGCACCCCCTCCATTAATTGGAAATTTCAAATTATTTCCACATAATTGTTTTTTGAGATTTGGCCAAATAAACAGTTGAGATAATTTATGAACAGGGAAGCAAGAAACAATAAAAAATAAGGATTTAATTTTCTCAATCATGCCTGAATCAAATACTTGAAGATTTCTAAACCTGCGTAAATTTCTTTTAAATTGAGAGCTATTTTGTATTAAACGCTTAATTAATTTTTGTTTTGCATTGGGCATCTTTTTTAGAGCAATAAAAAAACCATCATATATTGCTTCCCAAAGCCTTGGAACAGTTGCCATTATGACTGGTTTTACTTTTTTAATATCATCTTTCAAATATTTTGGCAAAGTATAAAATTGAGAACAGCCGCACGATAAGAAGAAGTATTCAGCACTTCTTTCGTAAGAATGCCAAATGGGCAAAACACTTAAAACATAAGATCCTGGTTTTGGATCTGCAATACAAGCTAAATTTATTACTTGATGCAATAAATTTGAATGAGTTAGAGGCACCCCTTTTGGTTTTCCAGTGGTTCCAGAGGTATAAAGGATTGTAGCAACATCATTTATAGCACATTTATCAACTTCTGCTTTGTAACTAGCTGAGCTGATTTTATTTCCCGAGCGAATGAATTCCTCCCAAGATAAAACTCCTTTATCTGAAAAATCCTCAAAGTTAATAATAAATTTTAAATCTTTTAATAGTTCTTCTTTATTCTTTAATTTTTCCCAAATTGAATTATCTTGAATAATTAATCCTACAGATTTTGAGTGCTTAATAATATAATCTAATTCCACTGATGGAGAATTCACTCCTCTAACAGCATCGATAGCTGATAATCTCATAATTGCTTGATCAGCGATTAACCATCTTGGCGAATTTTCTGAAATAATTGTTACGACCTCTCCTTTCCTTAATCCAATATTAAAGAAAGCTTTAGAAGCTTTTGTTATCAATTGTTCTAATTCTAAATAATTAAATTGTTCTTTATTTTTACCTCTTAAATCTTTAACAGCTAATGTATCTCCATATCTACTGCTTAAACAACTCCATATCTGATCAAGATGATTTAACTTTTTAATAAAATCCCTTTCTCTAAATATTTTTGCTTCCTTAGAAGATAACTTTGGAGAAGTGAAATGAGCTAATTTATGCATATTTATTTAAGGCAAATTAGATTATTTATTCAACTTTATTCTGATACAAAATTAAAATTAAATTCCTCCTTAATAATATTTTTAACAATATCCTTAACATCAATAATTCTTATGTGTGGATTAAAATCACAGATTTTTGTCATTACACAATCTTTAATTCCACATGGAACAATATTTTCAAAATGATTTAAATTACAGTTAATATTTATAGAAAATCCATGGATAGTGATCCACCTTTTGCATCCAATTCCTATTGAGGCTATTTTTTTATTCCCACACCAAACCCCAGTAAAACCTTTTTTTCTCGAACTATCTATATCAAATTGACGGAGGATTTTTATAATAATTTCTTCTATTGTTCTTAAATACCAGTTTAGATCCTTTTTGTAGTTATTAAGATCTAGTACCAAATAAACTACCAATTGGCCTGGCATATGGCATGTTACTTCTCCGCCCCTGTTAATTGTGAATATATCAGCATTTTTATCTAATGAAGGTAAAAGATTTTTCTTATCGCTACCTCTTCCAATGGTATAACAAAGATTATGTTCCCCAATCCATACAAATTGGTTTTTAGAAATACCACGCATTAAGTATTGTTGATATGTTTCTTGTACTTTGAGAACCTTTTCAAAATATAAAATTTTATTAGGTTGTTGCAGTATAGATGTCCTATGAAGCATATTTATGTAAATTAAAAAGGAGAGATAGCAAAATTTAAAATTTTATTATGAAAATCTTAATTCATGGAAAAAACATTGAACTTACTGGCGCACTAAAAGAATACACTGAGTCAAAGATTACTAAAGCTACCCATCATTATAAAGATATCGTTAAAGAAGCAGATATTCATCTTTCTATTGAAAAAAATCCAAGAGTATCTTTTCAAAGTGCAGAAGTAACTATTTTTGCAAATGGGATTATTATAAGAGCAGAAGAAAAGTCAGATAATTTATATTCTAGTATAGATTTAGTTTCAAATAAACTTTGTAGAAAACTAAGAAAATATAAAGAGAGAACAATTAATAGTAGCCATAAAATAAAAATGCAATATAAAGATTCGGATCTAAATGATACCTTAAATATACCTAATGATAACACTGATTTTCTCAAGGAAGGACTAAAAGGAAGCTTGCCAGAGCCCTCTATTAAAAATAAATATTTTGACATGCAACCAATATCATTATCTGAAGCCAGAAAACAGCTTGATTTTATTGATCATGATTTTTACTTTTTTCGTAATAAAAATAATAATGAACTACAAGTTATATATAAAAGAAATCATGGAGGGTATGGCTTAATTCAATCAAAATAATTTAATGAGCTCGAATAAAGATTATGAATTTAATGAAAAAATTCACTCAATTCTTTTAAATCCATATTTATCAAAGGAATCTTTTCAAATTAATATAGATTTGATTAAGAAATATAATATTAAAAATATATCAACTTCATTAAATTTCTTGTCTTATGTAAAAGATATTTTTCCATTATCCAAAATAAAAATTAATACATTAATTTCATATCCATTTGGAGATTTACCAAATAACTTTGCACAAGAATTAATCTTATATGCCAAGGATGCTGGATCTCATGGAATAGAATATACACCAAAATTTTTTACTTTATCAAATAATAATGAAGAAGAATTCGCAAAAGATATTGAGAATATTTCAAAATTTGATTTGCCAATCACACTAATTTTTAATAAGAGAAAATTAAGTAAAGAAGTTTTTAATAAGGCAATAAATCTTTCTCTTGAACTTGGAATAGAGAATTTTCAATTTGGAGATGGTTTTGGTCAATATTTAAGAGTTAATGAGATCAAAGAAATTTTGAATTTATTGGGTAAGAATAATTTTATTAAAATAGTTGGAGGAATAAAAACAATCGCAGATGTAAAAGAGACTTTAGATGCAGGGGCCGATTGCATAGGGACATCTTACTATCATGATATTTTCCAAGAATTAAAAAATTAAATAAATGTCAAATGAAAAAAGATTAAAAGGTCTATGTATAAAAGCTTCACCGCTAGGGGAAAATGATCGTTTAATTACATTTTTATCTGAGGAGCAAGGCTTAAGCCGATTTGCAGTGCCTGGAGCTAGGAAGCCTAAAAGTAGTTTAGCCTCAGCATCTCCTTTAACGCTTTTAGAAATTCAAATATTTGGTAAAAAGAATCTTAAAACTGTACGTCAATTGAAAATTATAAAAAGTTATAGCGGTTTAGGAAGAAGTATTGAAAGCCTAGCTGCTGCTCAGGCCATTACAGAATTAACTTTTATGTTAGTTGCAAATGAGGATAAACAAAATAATTATCTTTCTACAGTTCTTGCTCATTTAGATCGCTTAGCTGAATACAATCCCACTTCCGAGAGTGATCTTAAAATACTAGCAATATGCATTCAATCACTTATGCATCTTTTAGCAATCGGTGGATTAAGTTTACCTTTGTATTACTGCTGCTTAACTGGTAAACCAATACAGCCTCCAATTGGCAATTGGGATTGGACTTGTTTTTTTGTTCCTAGTGAGGGCTTCTCGATTGTTGAAGATACAAGAAGTTTAATAAATCTCAACGCATCTGAAATAGCTTTAATGCAAAGACTACTTTTCCCAGATTTACCTATCAAATCAAATGGTGAATTATTAGGTCCAAAAGAAGTATGGAAAAAAATACTAAAAATATTTTGTATTTGGGTTCCGGCTCAGTTAGGGAAAGAAATATCATCTTTAAAAATATTGGGAGAATTTTATAGATAAATATTTCTTTAAAAAATTTATAGGTTTTCCTTCTAAATGTATATTAAATAAATAAATAAAAATATTCTTGTGGTACGAATAGCTTGGCTAGGAAAAAAATCTCCATTCTGCGGAAACGTTAGTTATGGGAATTTAGTTACAGAACATTTAAAAAAAAGAGGCCATAACGTAAGTTTTATACATTTTGATAATCATTTAAATAATAAATCCGATTCACTTTTTCTAGCTAATGATCCAGAAGTAAGTCTTCCTTATTTAATCAAATCGCAAGTTTATACAATACCTTCACCTGGAGCAGAGAAAGAATTTAAAAATTCTCTTGAAAAACTTAAACCAGATATAGTTCATGCCAGCTTAACATTATCTCCATTAGATTTTAGATTACCGGAGATTTGCCAACAAATGAATGTCCCCTTAGTTGCAACATTTCATCCAGCATTTGATTCAAAGATAAGAAATCTTACTGCAAGTGCTCAACAATTAACCTATCAATTATATGCTCCTAGTCTCGCTAAATATAATAAAGTAATAGTTTTCTCTCAAGATCAAAAAGAAGTTTTAACAAAACTTGGTGTAAGCGCTGAGAAACAAATAATTATTCCAAATGGAGTTGATCAAAACATTTGGAAACCATCAGATGAAAATAACAAAATCCATACCTTAATAAGAGAAAAAACTGGGGGTAAAAGAATTTTTCTTTATATGGGAAGAATTGCTAATGAAAAAAATATAGAAGCACTTTTGAAAGCATGGCGTCAAACAAAAAGCAAAAATTGTATGCTTCTGATAGTTGGAGACGGGCCTATGAAACCATCCCTAGAGCATAATTTCTCAGACTTTGATAAAGAAGATTTAATTTGGTGGGGAGAAGAATCTAATCTTGAAGTAAGAGTAGCAATTATGCAAATTGCTGAGGTATTTTTTTTGCCTAGTTTAGTGGAGGGATTATCTTTATCTCTATTAGAAGCAATGTCTTCGGGTACTGCTTGCGTTGCAACAGATGCAGGAGCAGATGGTGAGGTTTTGGATAATGGAGCAGGAATAGTAATTTCAACTGATGATGTAACAACTCAATTAAAAACTATGATTCCAATATTACAAACACACCCTTATTTTACAAAAATTTTAGGGATTAAAGCCAGAGAAAGAGTTATTGAAAGATATACAATTGAAAAAAATATAGACAGTCTTGAAAGAGTTTATTCCAAAATTAAAAAACAATAAATTTTTATTTAAATTCTTTGCTTTTGTTCATCGCACCAATTATTGATTCTATCAAAGCTGATCTAAATCCTTTTTTTTCAAGAATTCTTAATGCAGCAATTGTTGTACCAGCTGGAGAAGTTACTCTATTCTTTAATTCAGAAGGACTAATATCTAAATCTCGCATCATTAATACTGTTCCAAATATCATATCAATAACCAACTCCTCTGAAAGTTTTTTTGTTAATCCACCACTTAATCCACCTTCTCCTAAAGCATCTATAATTAGAGCTATTATTGCTGGTGCAGAAGAAGTTAAAGCTAAAAATATATCAAGATAATCCTCGGACAATTCAAAAACTTTACCTGAATTTTTGAAGATATTTCTTATGAAAATCTTATCTTTATCATCAATGCCATGATTCCATGCGATTCCTGTTAGACCATGCCCAATTGTTATAGGTATATTTGTTACAACCCTAATGCAATTATGTTTTGGGAAAATAGTTTCTAAAGTTTTCAAAGAGACACCCGCTAGTATAGAGATCAAAATATTTTTATTATTTTCTTTAAAATTAATCTCTTTTATATTTTTTAATTGTTGGGGCTTAACCGCTAATAGCTTTATTGGGCAATCCCAAACTAAATTAGATTTAGAGGAGTTTAAATGATAAATATTTATTTTATATTTATAATTTTTTTTAATATTTTCAAAACTTTTCTTTGAATTTACCAAGCAAATTATTTCTTCAGGTTTTAGTATATTTTGTTCTAATAAAGGCGTAATGATAGCTTTTGCAATATTTCCAAAACCTATTACACCTATTTTAAGATTCACGATTTAAGAATAGGCAGATAGCTTTGAATCTCCCCATGCTGGCTGAGGAGCTGAATTAGAGTTCAGCCCAAAAGGTGCTATATCCTCATTTGTAATGTTTGATGGGGATGCTTCCGCTGGGAAAGAGCTTGTAACATTTACACAGCTGGGAGTAAATAAAAATATACTTTCACCTACTCTTTCTTGATGACCATCCATTGCATAAGTGCCGCCTGCGACAAAATCAACTGCTCTTTGAGCTTGATCAGGATCCATCATTGTCAAATTTAAAATTATTGTTTTTCTCTCTCTTAACGCTTGAATAACTTGGGGCATTTCATCAAAACTTTTTGGCTCAAGAAGATTAACTTCTGAGGATATATTTGAAATACCTGGCATCCCAATTACTTTTGATGATTTATTATTCATAAAGTCAAATGGGTTAGAACTTGTAGACGAATTTAAATTTTTTAAATTGCTTTTGTGATTATTCATTGAATTGAATTCATGTTCCGATTCATAATCAAGTTCATCAAAATCATCATCCAAGTAATCATCTCCTGCAACAACAGCTTTTAATCGAGAAATAAGTGACACCTTTTCAAATCCCCTTAATGTAAATTGATAAAACTCAGCAATTAATTCATAAAATTATGAAAACCACCTATACCTAGATAACGTTAGTTGTTAATAACTGCAAGCTTATTATTAATATTTTTACTTATTATTATTAATCACTAACTATATCTTTGCCCAAAAATTAGTGAACCTAATCTTATCCATGTTGAACCTGCTTTAATAGCTTCCTCCCAGTCATTTGACATACCCATTGAGCAATCTGGGAGCTCTAAATTATCCGCAATTAATCTACATTTATTAAAAAGCTCTAGATTTGACTCTGCATTTAGTCCTTTTGGATTTATAGTCATTAATCCATTTATTTTGATTCCTTTTATTTGTTTTATCTGATCCCAATTTGCCATTAATTCTGCATAAGAGAAGCCAGCTTTTTCAGGATCTTTCGCTAACTTTACTTGTATAAAAACATTTGGTATTTTTTGTAATTCAATTGCTACTTCAGAAATTTTCAATAATTTCTTATAAGAATCGACTGAATGAATAAAGTCAAAATGCTTAACTATTTTACGGATCTTATTAGTTTGTATTCTTCCAATAAAATGCCAAATAAGATTATTATCAATTTGAAAAACTGGCTTTTGCATGGCCTCTTGAACTTTGCTTTCACCAAAATCAATTTGTCCCAATGATTGCATATATTCAATATCACTAGACTTAAATCCCTTACTTACTGCAAGTAAATTGACACCTTTAGGTAATATTTTTTTGATTTCAAGATAATTCAATTGAAGTTTTTTTTATAAAAAAGTTTGCTTAAATAAATTCTCCCATTTTGCTAAATCATTAGATGATTCTCTTTTGGCTTTCTGCAAATTTATCTCAGCCTGGTTTCTTGCATCTAAATAGGGAATTACTTCAAATAATATTTCCCTAGGTTTAATTGAGACTAAAAAAAACATTTTTTGTGCATATAAAGTTGCATAAATATCTTTGCCCTCATTAGCAGGAGATACTTGATACAACATTCCAAATGTTGGATGATTTAGATAACGCTCTGAGCTCAATTTAAATCAAATATTATTCATAAATTACCATACTGTTTTCTAAGAAAAATTGCTAGGCATATAAAAAATATAGATATTAAATTCATTAATAAAGATGATATTGTTTGCTTCTCCAAAGGATTAAATCTTTTAATATTAATCTGCAAAAATTCCTTAGATAATAGCGACTCAGAACCATGCTCAATTCTTAATAAAATATTCAAGAAAAGTCTCTCTATTAAGCTGAGTAAAACATTAAATGTTTTTTTAAAACCAAGATTGCGATAATTTATAGATCTTACTGAAACTGATTTAAGTATATTTTGAAATTCTTCCTGAACTAAAGGAATAAATCTCATTGAGAGTAACAACTGAAATAACAATCTATCAACTGGAACATTAAATTTTCTTAATGGATACATAAACCAACTAATTGCCCAAACAATTTCTTCCTTTAGTGTTGTAAGTAAAACTAAATTAACACTATGCACCACAGTAAAAATTAATGTTGATGTTTTTATTCCTAATTCAAAAGCTTTTTGAGAAATATTAAAAGGACCAAAATTTAAAAAACCTACTTTAAATGAAGATATTTGTACAATATTCCAACTACTGTTATTTGATAATAAAATACCTAACTCATCTGGATCCCTTAAAGATATTTCCAATGGAGATAAATTAGAAGTTGCAAAGATAGATAATAATCCAATAAATATAGATAACAAAATCAAAAATGAAACGGATCGCCACCAAACCCTTATTGGAAGAAAGCTTATAAATGTAATTAATATTAAACTTATAACCAAACTTATCCTCCATAAAGGGCCAGCCCATATTGGAGTAATTAAAAATATTAATAAAATAATAAATTTTAATCTACTATCTATAATTCTTAACCAGCTTTTGTTTCCATCTACGTACTGCCCAAGCGGAAACTTAGTAAGTATATTCATTAATAATCTTGTATTAATTCAATATTATTTTTAGATATATCTCTATCTAAGGATCTCCTTTGTTTTCCTCTCCATAAAAAAATTAATGGAGTACCTTCAAAACCTAAGTTCATTCTAAATTGTTTTTCTATGTATCTTCTATATGTGCTTCCAAATAATTTAGGATCATTTACAAATAATGAAAAAGTTGGAGGTTGATTTTTTACTTGAGTGCCATAATAAATTCTTCCTTGCTTTCCACTTCTTTTCGCAGGTGGACTTCTCCAAGTTATAGCCTCTTTTATAACTTCATTTACAACGGATGTAGTTACTCTTCTACGGTGCTGATCAATTGCAGATTTCGCATTCTCAAATATATCATTAACTCTCTTACCTGTTAATGCTGATGTGAAAATCATCTTAGACCAATTCAAAAAGTATAATTTTGATCTAAATTTTTTTTCAGTTGAATATATTGTTGAGCTATCCTTTTCAATTAAATCCCATTTATTAATTACAATTAAACAAGATCTACCTTGTTCTTCAATACGGCCAGCTAACTTCTGATCTTGCTCTGTAACACCATCTTCCGCATCTAGAACCAAAAGGCATATATCACTTCTATCAATTGATTTAAAAGACCTATTAATACCAAAAAATTCTGTTCCATACTTTACGTTTTTTTTTCTTCTTATTCCAGCGGTATCAATTATTTTCCAAAATTTATCTTCTTTTTTTATATAAGTATCTATGGAATCAGTAGTTGTCCCACTAATATCACTAACAATTGCCCTCTGATTACCGCATATTGAATTAAGCAAACTTGATTTACCAACATTTGGTCTACCAATAATTGACATACAATATTGTTCTTCTTGATCTGTTTTATCTTTTTCAGGAAGTTCTGCAATTACTAAATCCAATAAATCGCCTGTGCCTGTGCCATGAATTGCTGAAACTGGGAATGGTTCACCCAAGCCAAGTTTCCAAAAATCAGAGGCAAGAGAAGCGCCGAGTATTGTTGATTCGCATTTGTTAACAGCAATTATTACTTTACATTTTGAACTCCTTAACCACTTAGCGATAGAAAGATCACCATCAGTAACACCTTGCATTCCATCAACAATAAATATTGCTAAGGAGGCCTCTTCTAAGGCTAAAAAAGTTTGAGTACGTATTTCTGGAAGAAACTCTGAATCATCTTCAAAAACCAATCCACCGGTATCAACGACAAGAAATTCCTTTCCACACCATTCAGCATTTTGATAAGTTCTATCTCTAGTAACGCCAGGTTTGTCATATACAATTGCATTATTAGTTTGGCAAAACCGATTTACTAGAGTAGATTTCCCAACATTAGGTCTGCCGATAATAGCTATTGAGGGGAGGTTCAAAATACCCTGAAGAATAAGTTTCTTATATTACTATACATTTTTATATATTTTTTAACTCCTTGTTTCGAGGTCAATCAATTTAAATTAAAAAATAATGAAATTGTTATTCAAGATCAGTTCTTAGCAAAATTAAGGAAAAATATGGCAATTCTTCTGAGAGATATTCTGAGGCATCTCCAATATACTGATTTTCCATACCGAGATTTACCGCTAATTTAGCCTTATGCAATAAATTTTTTTCCTGTAAAGCATATTTAACCCATTTCCATCTTTTGCCTACTTTCATAATTACTAAAACTTTTTTACTCCTCGTATCAATTAAATTGAGAAATTGATTCTTATCATCAGGACATTCAATTATATTCAGAGTTTCTCCTTTTTTAATGAGTTGAAAATCTCCTAATGCCGCCGCTAAAGATAATGAGGAGATCCCTGGGAGGGTTGTTATTCTAATTTGCGGATAATTTTTTTTTATTTCTTTTTTTAAGTAAAAAGAACTTGCGTAAATAGAAGTATCACCAAGACAGAGCAATGCAACTTTAAGATTTTTATTTATATAATCAACAATTTTTTTTGCGCCACTCTTCCAAATATACTCAGAATCATATTCTTCAATACCCATGGGAAATATTAAAGGTATTTGCTTCTTTTTTTTTATAAATTTATTAACTATTTTAGCAGAATAACTATCTCTATCTTTTCCAGAGATTGGATAAAATACCACTTTAGATTGTTTAATAGCCTTAACAGCTTCAATAGTTAAGAGAGAGGGATCTCCTGGCCCTACAGCAATAATTGTCAGGGAGCCTTTGTCTTTTTTAGAAAAAAATAACTTCTTAATGAATGTAAGTATTTTTCCCATATTAGATTAACTATGAACGCGAGGCTTCATAAATGTACTAGAGAGAATTTCCTCCTCTTTCTTTACTAATTCTTTCAGTCTTTTAATTGATTTATTTTTATCAAATTTACTTTGTGCTAATTTCCAATATATTCCAAAATGCCTTGCCTCACTTTCCAAAAGAGAATTATAAAGATCTCGTGAAGAATTATCTATTGCATTCAAAGCAAGGATACTTAAACGTTCATGACTTCTAGCCTCAATAATTCCAGCAACTAAAAAACTATCAAGCATTCTTAATGGTTCATCTTTTCTAACACACTTTGCAAGTTCAGATCCATATGGAGGAGGCTGTAAGGCTTTCAATTCTATCCCTTTAGATTTTAGAAAATATAATATTTTTTCGAAATGCTCTAATTCTTCTCTTGCTATGGGACTTAAAACTTCAGCTAAATTTGGCTCTGAAGGATATCTAAACATTAACTGAATAGCAACTCCCGCCGCTTTTCTCTCGCAATGTGCATGATCTATTAAAATTTCTATTGGATTTGACAAAGCTAATTTAATCCATTTTTCTGATGACAACTTTGTCAAATGTTTTATGTGAAATGTAGGCCTCTTAATGTCGCTCATCATAAATAAAATTATTTTTTTAAATAATTTATTATTGCTTCTAAAGATAGAAAATAACTATTTACCCCAAAACCACTAATAATACCAATTGCTTTATCAGTCAGAAATGATTCCTTTCGAAAGCCTTCTCTATTAAAAATATTTGAAATATGAAGTTCTATGAAAGGAATATTTGTACCAACTAAGGCATCTCTTAGCGCGACTGAAGTGTGAGTTAAGGCTCCTGCATTTATTAAAATGCCATTAACATTTCCAAAAGAAGCTTGGATTTTATCTACGATTTTACCTTCATGATTACTTTGGTAACACTCTAATTTAATCCCATTTTTTTTCGCTATCTGCATTAATTCTTTTTCTAATTGATCCAATGTTTGATTTCCATAAATTTCAGGTTCTCGAGCTCCTAGGAGATTAAGATTTGGGCCATTTATCAATAAAATATTCATTAAATAAATTCTCTTCTATTCAAATCGTATCTTGATCATGAAAAAAAACAAAAATATTTCTACACAAAGTGACCATTAACTGATAAATTTTTAATGTGGGGGGCGGTGCCCGAGTGGTTAAAGGGGGCGGACTGTAAATCCGCTGGCTCTGCCTACGTTGGTTCAAATCCAACCCGGCCCACTTTATTAATGCCCTTGTAGCTCAGCGGTAGAGCACACCCTTGGTAAGGGTGAGGTCTCGGGTTCAAGTCCCGACGAGGGCATAGCTCAAAAACTAATCACTTCAAGGGTTTTAAAGAATTAAGAGAAGAAGATCAAGCCGCAAAAAAAGATGGCAGTACTGTTGATTGGAATTATTTATTAAGCCGAATGGATTAGTATTTAGTTGTTGACAGCTGATCTAAATTAGAGGGGTAAACACCTCTTTTTTCATGGATAAAAGATTTATAGCTGAGAAGATAATGACACTAATTATTTCTTTAATAAATTAAGAGCTACTTAATATAGCCATATTCTGTAAATACTCTAAATTAAATAAAAAAGAACTTTAAAATTTTTGAGGTATGCGAATTTATCCCTTAATGATTGCCTGCTCATTAGCAATAACAACTTATATAATTTCTGACGAGGCAAAAGCACACAGACAATTTAATAAAGTTAAGGTATCAAATGTTAATGAACTAAATGTAAACTACAGAGCACTCATTAAAAAACATTCAAAGGAATTAAGAATTGATAAAACAAATAAAATGGCACTACTTGCTAGAGCATATTCAAAAGGAAAAATTAACAATTATAAGGGTGCGTTAAAAGATATAAATTCTTTAATTAAAATGGATTCAAACTTTAATAAAGAAGCAATATACTTCAGAGCATGGTTTCATGTGAATTTAAGAAATTATTCTGAGGCAATGGATGATTATTCGAGTTTAATTGAGAATAATGAATATCTTAAAACCTCCTACTCTAATAGAGGATTTATCAAAGATATATTTCGCGATCAAAAAGGTGCATGCTCTGACTGGAAGATTGGGGGAAGGCTAGGAAATAAGGATGCATTATCGGCTTTTGAAAATTATTGTAAATCTTAGAAAAAAAGTAATTATATTTATTATTAAATTGCTTTTATAAAAAAATTTTTACATTAAAAATAAAACTTATTTATGCGTTGTAAAAGTAAAAAAATAATTTCTTTTTAGTTCCTAGCTAAAGGATAATTTTTAAAATCATCATCTTTATATTCCTCATATGAACTTATTGACAGTCGATATAAAATAAGGAGGAATTAGCTATTTTTCGCATTCAAAAATAGGAGAAAATGATATGAAATTAGAAAATGATTTTGAAAAAGGAATAGTTACTGGATTAATCATTTTGTTTTTTATTATTGCTTTTAATTATTACCCCATAAGTTGGAGACTTATATTGCCCTTTGTCGGAGGAATAATATTAATGAAAAATATTTGGAAAAGGTAAGATAAATGAATCGCTCCGCATATCTTTTGTGAAAAGTTATCTAATCTCTGGTTTAGTAGATGGATACAAAATCAAAATAAATCTTTTTGCTATTTCTCCCGATCATGCAATAAAAGTATTCCAGCAGAAATATCCAGATGCAACAGATATCTATGTGATACAAAATTTATTTAAAGGTAATAAATGACTTTGGGAAAGTTGTTTAAAAAATTCAAAATAAAAAAGATTTTAAAGTTACGGGATTTGTACTGAAAATTTAAGCAACATTTGTCCGTTTTTATTTGTATTGCTTCAGTAGGATATTAAACTCTTGCAATCATCTATGAAGGGGCTTTGTGTTTGAAGATTCTTTAATTGTGTGTAAAGTTCTGGATCATTAATATATTCCTTACCGATTCCTAAAAATTCCTTGACATTCAATTTTGCATCATTTTTAGACATTTGATTAAATTTATATGCTGAACATGCTCCAAACATTCCACCCCAACTATACCCGTACCAATAAACATCATTAGCCAATACTGGGGTTATAAATGAACTACTGACTAAGGAAAATAAAAATAATCTAGTGATTTTTTTTTTAGTAAGAAACAAACTACACATTTATTATTTTTTTGTTGAGATATCTAAATACTAACTTTAAAGAGTTTTTTTGTCCGCTATTTGTCCGCTTTGACTGCAGACAGATTTTCCCAATAAAAAAAGCGAGGCTGGGACTCTTCTCTCTGACTTGGATTTATTGAGTCGGGGCGACAGTATTTGAATCTGCGACCTATTGCTCCCAAAGCACTTAACAGCCTTAATACAGCACTAGGTTTTCAAGCTATAGCAAATTTTCTGCCTGATTCTGCGTGATTTGTCGTGACAATTTAAGCAACATTTGACCACTATATGACCACTTCATCTAGTAAATTCTTTGAAATTATACTATTACAATTTATATTTGTTGCTTAATGAAATTTAATCCCTAGAATTATTGGAAAGTAAAAATAAGTTCTATTGAATAAAAAATGAGAATTTCATTTAATCTTTTTTCTAAGAATTTTTATTTTTTTATAATTTTCCCAATACTAATTACTTTATTTAGTTGTAGTTCTAAAAACGAAAAGGCTCTTGAAGAATGTAAAAATGCGAGCAATTACTATAAATGTCTTGAGGATAAAAACATAAATAGTTCAAAGCCCGATATTCAAAGAACTTCTTCTTACAAAAAAGAGAAATCGCAGTGCCTCAATTATTTTAAAAAACTAAAAAACCAGAAATTAGATAACTTACCGTCAAAAGAATCTATTGATTTAGGTTGCTCAAATTTAGCTGAAGAATTCGCATTAAATCCAAATCATATAGCTAAAAAGGTTAGTAATATTTACGTAACTACTCCAAATAATCCAATAAGAAATTATAACGACCTAGGCACACTTTATAAGTTTTGTATGGTAATGGATCAGTCAGAGGGTTTTAAAGAGTCTGATCTGACATTCAGACAAATACAAAATGATCTTAAATTTTACTGTTCTTGTTCCACTAATTCATACTCAAAACTACCTCGATGGAGTAAAGATGGAAAGATATTTGTTGGCCATGAGACAAAAGATGATTTGATTGGAAAATCTTGTTGGTGGCAAAGGCCTTCGCAAGTAACCTCTAACCAAGGAATTTTATATTTTGTTAAAAAGGGTAATAATTTCTCAAGTGAATATGGTATCCAAATCAAGTCGGTAAAACAAGCAAAAATTAGAAATAAATATGGTAGATATATTTCGTTTACTGGTCTATCGACAAATGAATATGAAGGGACCTCTGGGTTTACAATTCCTGGGACTCCAGGATATCTAGATTGTAGTTGGGGAGGCAGTGGTAGCTCGTATTATAACGATGGATACGGTACAGGAAGTTGGTCGTCTGGTGGCTATTGTTATGGACAGGAGGGAACTGATCCGATAGATGTCCCTGGATCACCTGCTGGTGTGCAAAAAGATTACTTTACATATTTATTGGATTGTGAAGACAAAACGTTTGATAGAAAAGGTGATATCGCAGTATCAGGTTCTATTTATAAGAAAGGATGGATGGAAACTAAAGAAGATAGTACTGCAATTTATGCTGAAGGTGTTTTTTGCCCAATAATATCTTCTCTTCCTAAGGATGAATGATATTTAAAAATTGAGAAAAATAGTTATTGTGGTTTAACCAGTATTTGGATACTATTTGACCACTATTTGACCACTAATAAAGCAGTCAAATTTATGCTTTATCCCAAACCAATTGCAATAACTAGGATCTCAAAGGTCAGCACTTTAACTAAAATTCAAATATATTTAACAGAGATTGTCTTTAGTAATGTCACTATCGTCATACAGGATGCACAGAATTTATCTTGCAGCGACCATGAATTATGGTCTTGGTTCTGATGATCCAGAAGAGTTGGCATACTACAATAAAATCAGAAAAGAGATGGATGATATGAAAAAAGAGCCAGTTAAAAAAGGGATACCCCTTAATTGGGATACCCCCGAAGGAATGGATAAATGAATATGAATACTTTTTTATTAATTGATGGGAGTCTGATGCTCATTGGTCTGCCTTTACTGATGATTCTTAAAGGCAAAAAGAAGAATCCCTAAGTCATTATTTAACCGCGAAAGTTACACCCATAACGGCAGTTATATCTTTCTTAATTGTAGTCGTGTCATAAGAACCCCAGCTACTTACTCTCGTGGAATTAGGAACTGTTATCTGGAAAACACCGGTATTGACTTTCTTAAGACCACCCACTTCAGATCCTGCCTGAAAAGCGATAGCTTCGGCTCTGATTCGAGCATCCTTCGCAGCTTTTGCAAGCATATCAACTCTTTTATCTGCAAGTTTTGAATAAGTAAATTGGGGAGAACTTGGACTAACTCTTACTCCTTTACCTAGAAGCTCCGTTATCTTGCTATGGGTCTTCTGAATCCTATAAACATCATTACTCTGAATCTCAATATTCTGATAGGTGATCCATTCAGTTCGTATTATTTCATTTGTCTTTGGATTCTTGGTTGTACGTTCATTTATACTCGCAGGTCCAAGGTAAACTTCCTGCTTGATTCCATCCACAATTCCATTCGCTTTAAGAAAGTCCATAGTGACTTTCATGGACTGTTTATGTTTGTTGAATGAATCAATCTGTGTCTTCCCTGAGGCCCTAACCTGTACAGACCATTTTGCGATATCACTTTCAAAACTTTCAGTACTTGCACCCGTAACAGTTATCGTATTCTCAACCATTCTAAACCCTCTCACAAGGACCGTTGAGGCGCCTATGAACCCTCCAAGAGATAAGACAGCCATTGCGAAGACAAGTGGAGGAGTGCGGCGGATAACCCTCAGAGAATCGCTTGGCAGCGACCTGAGACTTTTAATGATTTTCATTGTCTAAAACTATGTGTGTGAGGAGTTTTTTAACAGCTGAACCAAAAGAAAAAATATTTTAAAAATCCCAGACCTCAAATCCTTCAGTTCTATATGGCCATTAAGGGAGACATCTTTTTGATACCCCATAATTTATACAGTCGGTTTTTAATATTGCCAAATGAAATTAA